>CANBXZ010000219.1 GCA_947373495.1 Acetobacteraceae bacterium | reverse complement strand
TCGCCCGTCAGCGCGAACTGGATCGCCGAGCTGGAAATATCCGCGAACTGGAACTGCCGGTCCGCCAGCGCGGTGGAGCCGGCCTTGCGGTTGAGCGAAACCGTGGTTTCGGCTGCCAGGTGCACCACGGAACCGGTGCCGGCGCCGCCAATGGTGGCGCCGAGGAAGCCGAGTTGCACGCCGACCGAAAGGTCGCGCGCATCCAGCGCCAACGCGCCCTCAAGCTGCACATCCTGCACGCCGAGCGTCAGCTGATTCTGGCGCAGCTGGTAGCTGCCGGAGAGGGTGGCGGTGGCGGCATGGTCCAGCGTCACGGCATGGGCACCGGCCAGCCCGGTGACGGTGAAGCTGCTGCCGCCGAGTTGCAGTTGCATCCCCAGCATGGAGGCGTCGAAGGTGAAGCTGGTGTCGGTGAACAGCTTGCTGCCGCTGGCAATGCCGCCGCTGTTGCCGAGCAGGTTGCGGCCGTCGAGGTCGACGAACAGGCTCAGACTGCCGGCGACATGGCCGGTGAGCGTACCGGTCGCGCTGGTGCTCAGCGCAACGCCGTCCACGCCCATGTCCAGTTGCAGCGGCAGGCTGACCGGCGTCAGGTCCTCGCGGAAGGCCAGCGGCACGGTGAAGGCGCGATAGACCGGGTCGAAGCTGATCTGCGCGCCGAGCGGCAGCACGCCGGCCTGGTTCACCGCGACGATGAACTCCTGCAGCGTGGTGATCTGCTCCCGCGGCAGGTGGATGGTCGCCTGCACGCCCTTCAGCCCCACCGGCGGCGCGCCCGAAAGCACGAGCGTGTTGCCGTCCAGCACCTGCTTGATGCTGTAGTCGCCGATGACGGTGGTGACGCCGCTGATGGTGCTGGTCAGCAAGACCTCGGCATTGCCGTATGCCGCCGCGGTGAAGCCGCCGAGCGGGTTGACCAGCACGGTTTCCTGCTGCCCGCCGACCGTCACGCGGGCAGTGCTCACGGCGGCCAGCGTCAGCAGATTCACCGCCGGCTTCAGGAAGTCGATCTTGTTGTAGACGCTGTCCTGGAAGCCGGTGGCGAAGTCCAGCGCCTGGTTCAGCGTGCTGGCGACGAAGGGAATCGAGGTGGCGAAGTTGTCGCCCTGCGAAATGTCCTGCAACTCGCTGACGAAGGCCGGGAACATCATGATCAGGTCGATGACCGACATGTTCCTGAAGTCCGCCAGCTTGTCGAAATTGCTGGTGGTGATGGTGATCGGCTTGCCCGAAAGCGGGCTGGCGGCGAGCGTGAGCGTCGGCACCGCGCTGCCGGAAAGGTCCAGGCCGGCCAGCGTGGCATAGACCGGCAGGGTCGCGGTCACGCTGTCGGTGGTGGTGGTATAGCCCAGCGTACCGCCGGCGCCCTGCACCACGCTGCCGGCCAGCTTGACCGCCAGGCTGCCGGTCTGCCTGGCCGTGTCGCCCAGGCTGACCGCCAGCGGGCCGATGGTGGCGCCGAGCGCGATGTTGTTGATCGCGGCGGTGGCCTCGAAGGTCAGCGTGTCCAGCTTGAAGCTGGCGGTGGCCGTGCGCCAGTCCACCGAAAGCCGGAAGCCCACCTGGGCCTGCGCCGCCAGGGTCAGCCGCAGGTTGGAATCCAGCGTCAGGCCAAGGTCGCTCGCGGCGCTGCCAAGGTCCAGGCTGGTGCTGGTGCTGGCCCGCAACGTGTCGTGGAACACGAGGTCGAGGCTCGTGCTGGTCATCGAGATCGCCAGGCCATCGGCGCTGACGCCGGGCAGCGTGGGCAGCCAGTTCGCCTTCAGGCTGTCGATGAGGCTGGTCATGCTGGGCGGCGTCATCGCCGGCAGCGTCGGGTCGGCGCTGAAGGTGGCGGTCGCCACCTTGTCGCCCAGGGTCACGTTGGCGATCAGCCCCGCCGGGGTCGCGGCCAGGTGCGCGGCGCTGACGATATCCGCCCAGCTGTTGAAGCCCTCCTGGATCACGCCGGGCGCCAGGGTCACCTTGCTGCCGTCGGTCATCACCGCGGTCCAGCCCAGCTCGGCGCCGGCGAAGGCGGTGGTCACCCGCACCCCGTTGTCATCCGGCTTGGTCAGGTCGGGGCCGGGGTCCAGCACCACCAGCACGGCGTTCTCCGCCATGTACTGCTTCACGAAGCCGCCGATGCCGAACAGCTTGTCCAGCGAGAGCAACTGGGTGATCGAGACATTGACCACCGGCAGGGTCTGGGCCAGGGCGTTGGTGTTGGTCTCGGTGCCGGTATTGTCGAAGGTGGGCGTGATGTCGGCGCGCAGTTCGTCCAGCGTGTTGCTGGCGGCGATCATGGCGTCGCCCAGCGCCCCGGCGAGTTGCGCGTTCAGCTGGCCGAGGTTGAAGCGCGGCGGCAGCACGGCGGCACCGAACTGCACCAGAATGGGCTGCGCGGCCACCGGCACGGACTGGTTGATCGCCCGGCCCAGGGTATTGGCCTCGATCACGACCTGGCCGCTGAGCGGCAGCTTGAGCGTGGCGTTGAGGCTGACCGTCGCGCTGCCCTGCAACGCATAGCCGGTGGTGCCATCGGCCTTGCGCGCGGCCAGCAGCGCCAGGCGGCCGCCGGAGAGCGTGGCGCCGACGCCGTTGACGCCGACCGTGGCCGAGACGTTGCTGGCGGCGATGCTGAGTTGCTCGGCGCCAGCCACCACGCCGCGGGTGATCGCCACGCTGCCGGTCAGCGTGGCCAGCGAGGCGACCGTCAGCGCCGCCTGCCCGCTCAGCACCAGGTCGCTGCCGCTGCCGAAGCTGGCGGCCAGCCGCCCGGAGAGGCTGACCTGGTCCAGCCCGGTCAGGGAGACATCACCGCTGACCGCGCCGCTGCGCTGGCCACCGGCGCCGAAGCCCAGGCTGCCGGCGACATTGGCCAGCGCGAGCCGAACCCCGGCGGCCTGCAGCACCAGGCTGGCGCCGGCCACGTCCAGCTGCCAGCCGCCGCTGCCCAGCCGGGTCAGTTGCAACCCGCCACTGAGCCGCGCGGCGCCGAGTTCGATGCTGCCGCTGGCGATGAACTGGGCCTGCGGGACCGCGCCCGCGATGTTCAGCACCACGCCCTGGCTGACGCTGATGGCCGGCGGCGCGGCGGACCAGTTGATCACCGCCGCATCCGCGGCCGCGGCGACATTGCTGGCCGAGGCAAGCGCCTGGTTGAGGCGCAGCACCCCGCCGGTGAGCTGGTCGAGGTGATAGCCGGCCACCGTCGCATCGCCGACCGTGGCGGTGCCGGCCAGCCAGCGGCGCCTGCTGCCGGTGGCCTCCGAGTTCACCAGCAGCGCCAGCTGCACCCCGGTCATGACCAGGCCAAGGCCATCGGCCGCGTTGCCGAAGCTGGCCGCCAGGCCGCTGCCGGACAGCACCAGCTGGTCCACCGTGACGCTGCTGCCATCGCTCAGCGTGACCTGCTGGCCCTTGAGCAGCCCGAGCGACAAGACACCCTCGGCGCTGAGCACGCCGGCGATGCTGGCCTTCATCTGGCCGCGCAGCCGGGTCTCGCCCTCCAGCAGGTGCAGGTCGTAGCGGCCGGCGCCATTGGCGACCGAGGTGTCGAGGTTGGCCCCCCAGCGATTGACCGCGACCTGCAACTGGCCGGCGGTGACCTGCACCGCCCCGCCCGCGTCGAAGGCGACATCGCCATCGGCCTGCACGGCATAGCGCGAGGTGACACTGCCATCCGCCGCCCGGGTGGCGCGCAGCACCACCGCGCCCTGGCCGTTGGTCAGCGTCGCCGCCAGCGCGCCGCCCAGGCTCAGCGCGCCATGCACCGCGGACAGGCCGATCTGCACGTCGTTGACCGTGGCGCTGCCCTGCACGCTCTGCTCCACCCGCAGCGTCAGCGCGCCGGAGACGGTGCCCAGGTCGGCGATGGTGATGTCACCCTGGGTGACGACCAATTCGCGCAGTTGCAGGCCGTCGCCGAAGCTGACCTGCACCGGCGTGGTACCGATGCCGCTCGGCACCGCGATGGAGATGGCGTGCCCCAGCGTGTTGACGTGGACCAGCGCGGCGGCGGTCATCGAGACGCCGGCGAAGCCGCTGAGCGATGCGGTGCCGCTGGCCTCCAGCGCGTAGCCGGTGGTGCCCGCGCTGGTGCGGGAGATCACCAGGCCGAGGCTGCCATTGCTGAGATGCACGCCGGCGCCGGCGGAGCCGAAGTCGCCGCTGACGCCGGTGGCGCCGATCAACAGCGTGGCCGGCTGCTGCACCACCGCGCGGGACAGGCCGAACATCACCCCGGGCAGCGCCTGGCCGGCCAGCGCGCCGCTGCCGCTGAGCGTGAAGGTACCCGGCTGGCCGGCCACCGCCTGCACCGCCACATTGCCGGCACCGACGCCCGGCAGTTGTTCCAGCGCGGCCTGCAGGGCGGCGCGCTGCGCTGCCGCGCCAAGGCCGCTGAAGCTCAGGGTGCTGGCCCAGTCGGTGGCCGTGGCGTCGCGCAGTCGTACCGTATCGGCCAGCCTGCCATCCGCCAGCCGCAGGTCGATGGTCTGCACCGGCGCCACGCTGAGGACCGGAACATCGGTCCCGGCGAGCACGCCCATGAAGCTGATGTCGTACCGGCCGGCCGCGACCAGGCTGACGCCGACATTGCCGGCGCCGATGCCGGCCAGCGCCTCCAGCGCGGCCTGCACCACGGCGGCGCTGCTGTCGGCCGCCAGCGGGCCGGTGCCGGCGGCGCCGAAGCCCAGCGCGAAGGGACCGCTGCCGCTCAGCTCAAGCCGCTGCGTGGTGGAGGTAGTGGCGCCAGCCTGCACCAGCGTCAGCGCCGCGGCCGGCGCCCGCACCGGCGTCAGCACCGCATCCAGCAGCGGAATTGCGACCCCAAGCGCGGCGCCACCGAAGCTGATGCGCCACTGCTGCGCCACAACGTCGAGCGTGACCGTCGCGCTGCCGCCCAGGGCGCCGAAGCTCTTGCCGGCCGGGTTGGTGGCTGCCTGCAACGCCGCCTGCACCTGCGCGGTGCCGGCATGCGCGTCGAAGGCGGCGGTGGTGAAGTCCTGGCCCTGGAAGCTGAACGCAAGCCGCAGCGTGCCCTGCACCGCCGCCGGGACCAGGTCCATCCGCTGCACCGCGCCGGTGGCGATGCCGCCCGCCTGGGTCGGCAGCAGCGTATAGACCACATCCCGGGCCGAGCCGGTGACGCTGAGCGTCAGCGGGCCCAGCGCGGCCGCCGTGGGGGCAAACCGGATGGCATAGCCCTGCGTCACCAGCCCGGTGCTGGTATCGCGCGTCACCGCCGCGTTGCCACGGCCCAGCATGGCGTCCAGCGCCGCCTGAATCGCCGTGGTCTGCGCGCTGATGTCGTAGAGGAAGCGCACCTCGGCCGAATGGCCGCCGATGGAGAGCGTGAACTTGTTGTTGGACAGGCTCGGCCGGGCGGTCTGCACCTCCAGCCGCAGATAGGCGCTGCCGGTGGTGGCGGCGGTGGCCTGCTGTTCCAGATAGGTGTTGCCCATGCTGGCGGCGGCCGGGTCGGCGGGCGGCACCATGCTGGGCAGCGGCACCGCCTGGCCATCCAGCGTGCCGACCAGGCGCAGGGTGAAGCCCTGCTCCCGCCCGCCGCTGACCTGCACATTGCCGGCGCCGTACAGCGCCGCCAGCCCGGTCTGCAATGCCGCGGCCAGGTCGGCATCGCTGCGCGGGCTGCCGCCCACGCGGGTCTCCACCGTCACGCTCGCGCTGCCGGCGGTGAAGCTGTACGCGCCCTCGCGGAAGCGGCTGCCATCGGCGCTGGCGCCGGTGAGCAGGAACACGGTCTGCGTCCGCACGCCGCCCTGGGTGGTGACGGAAACGCTGCCGCCGCTGCCCTGCTGCGCCGCCAGGGTGACCACCGGCGGGTCCACCTGCGCCACGCCCTGCCGGGTAACCGCGACATTGCCGGACAGCGTGGCGAAGCCGGCCACCGCAACCGTGGCCTGGCCGGCGATGCCCATGTTGCCGGCGCTGTCGAATTGCGTGGCCAGCGTGCCGCTCAGCGCCAGGCCGTCCACCCCGGTGAGCGAGGCGGTGCCGCTGACGCTGCCCGCACGCTGCCCATTGGCGCCGAGCGTGAGCGTGCCGGTACCATTGCTGAGCGCCACCTGCGCCCCTTCGGCCGCCACCACGGCGCGGCCGTTGCTGACCGCGATGGTCCAGCTGCGCACCGCGCCGGTCTGGTTCAGCGCGATGTCCAGGCTGCCGCCCAGGCTGACCGGGCCGAAGGCCAGGCTGCCCTCCAGCGCCACATGCAGCGCCGCCGCGCTGAAGCCGATGGCCAGCGGCGCGGCAGGGTCCACCGCGATGGCCAGCGGCGCACCGCTCCAGTCCAGCGCCGCGCCGTTATTGGCCAGCGCATCGCCCAGCGTGCCGAGCGCGCGGTTGATCTCCAGCCGCGAGCCCACAATGCTGTCGACGCTGTAGCCCTGCACCGTCAGGCCGGAGAGGTCGCCCAGCGCGGCGAGCCAACGCCGCCCGGCGCCGCCGGCCTCGCTGGCCAGCACCAGGCCGAGATCGGCGAGGCTGAGCGTGGCGCCAACCGCGCTGTCGCCCAGGGTGGCGGTCAGCCCGGTGCCGCCCAGCACCAGTTCATCGACCGCAACGTTGCCGCCGCCGGCCAGCCGCACGGATTGGCCGGTGCGGCTTTCCAGGAACAGGTCGCCGGTGACATCGAGCACGCCGCCGACCGCCACGTGCATGGTGCCGCGCAGCCGCGATTCCTGGTCCGCCAGGTGCACGGCATAGCTGCCGGTGCCGGTGGCCACGCTGGTCTCCAGCGCCGAACCCCAGCGGTTCCAGGCCAGTTGCAGCTTCTCGGCGGTCAGCGTCAGGCCGGAAACCCCGGTCAGCGCCACGTCGCCATCGGCGGCCACGGCGTATTGGCTGGTGACCGCGCCGCTGCCATCGGCCGCCTGTTGCAGCCGCAGCACGATGCCGCCCTGGCCATTGCCCAGGCTGGCGCCAACCCCGCCGAGCGTCAGCGCGGCGGTCATGCCCTGCAGGCCGATGGTGAGGTCGGTGGTGCGGATGCCCGCCGTCACCGAAGTGGCGGAGATGACGCGCAGGTCCCCGGTCAGGCTGCCCAGGCCGGCGACCTGCACCGTGCCCTGGGTGATGCTGACATCGTTCAACTGGTCGCCGGTGGTGAAGCTCACCACCTGGTCCGGCGTGGTCAGCCCGGTGCGGACCGCCTGGTTCACCGCCTGGCCCAGCGTGTTGATGCGCAGCGCGCCGGTTGCGTTCAGCGTCACCGCGCCGTTCAGGCCAACCAGGCTGGCGGTGCCGTTGGCCACCAGCGCATAGCCGGTGGAAGCGGCGCCCTCGGTCAG
>CANBXZ010000218.1 GCA_947373495.1 Acetobacteraceae bacterium | reverse complement strand
TGGGGCTAACCCTTGGGGCTGGTGGCGACGCTGGCAGGTGGCTCGGCGCCATCCCAGGCGGCACGCCGCCGCCACCCTGCCCGCCTGGCGGGCAAAGCCGGCCGGCCCTGGCCGCACCCGGTTGCAGGCGTGGGATTGCATGCCACCCGTTTGCGGGCGATTTTGCCCAGCCTGAACCCGCGGAGCCCAAGCCATGCAGCCCCTGCACTTCGACCGTGTGATCCGTGGCGACCTGGTGCTGCCCGATGGCGTGCTGTGGGACGGCTATGTGGCCATTCGGGGTGAAACCATCGCCGCCATCGGCCAGGGCGTGCCGCCGCCCGCCAGCGGCACGCTGGACTTCTCCGGCAGGTTCGTGCTGCCCGGCCTGGTGGACGGCCACATGCACACCTCCTCCGCGCTGGGCTGGGCCGGGATCGAGGGCGCCAGCCGCACCGCCGCCGCCGGCGGCGTCACCACCTGCGTCGACATGCCCTACGACATTCCGCGCCCGGTGACGGATGCCGACATCCTGGCCGAGAAGATCCAGGTGGTGAACGCCACCAGCCATGTGGACATGGCGCTGTACGGCACCATCAGGAAGGAAGGCGGCGTCGACGCCATCGCCGGGCTGGCGGAAGCCGGCGTCTGCTCCTTCAAGCTGTCCACCTATGAATACGACGCGGTGCGCTTCCCGCGCATCGACCACCCGACCATGGTCCAGGCGTTCCGGGAAATCGCCAAGACCGGGCTGATGGTGGCGATCCACAACGAGGACCAGGAACTGGTGGTGCGGCTGACCGAACAGGCCCGCGCCGCCGGCCGCACCGACCCCATCATGCATTGCCGCACCCGCCCGCCGCTGGCCGAGAGCATGGCCAACCTGGAGATCTTCGAGATCGGGCTGGAGACGGGCGCGCATGTGCATATCGCCCATTCCTCGATCGCCCGCGGGTTCGAGCAGGCGGAAATGTTCCGCCGCATGGGCGGCCTGGCTTCCGGCGAGGCCTGCCTGCAATACCTGTGCATGACCGAGGAGGACATTGTCCGCCTGGAAGGCTTCGGCAAGTGCAACCCGCCCTTCCGTACCGCCGAGGAGGTGGAGCGGATGTGGGCGGCGCTGGTGGCCGGCAAGGTCAGCTACGTCTCCACCGACCACGCGCCCTGGCCCTATGACCGCAAGGTCTACAAGGGCGACATCTTCGCCCCTGGCGCCGGGCTTACCGGCATGCAGTCCTTCGCCCCGGTCATGTTCACCCTGCTGCGCGAGCGCGGCCTGCCGGTTTCACTGATGGCGAAGTACTGCGCCGAGGAGCCGGCGAAGTTCCATGGCCTGTGGCCGAAGAAGGGCGCCATCCGCGTTGGCTGCGACGCCGACCTGGTGGTGCTGGAGACCGGGGACTTCACCTTCAACGCCGCCGATATCCAGGACCGCGAGGAAAACCGCTGGTCCCCCTATGATGGCCGCCGCGTCCAGGCGCGCGTGGCCGCCACCTTCCTGCGCGGGTCCTGCATCTGGGACGGCAGCACGGTACTGGCCAAGCCCGGTACCGGCCGCTTCGTGCCGCGCCAGGGCCGCGACATCTATCTTGGAGCGCATTGAGATGCCCCGTCAGATCCGCCTTGCCGGCGCCCAGCTCGGCCCCATCCAGCGCGCCGACAGCCGCGCCGCCACCCTGGCCAGGCTGATCGCGCTGCTGGAAGCCGCGGCCAAGGACGGCGCCGACCTGGTGGTGTTCCCCGAACTGGCGCTGACCACCTTCTTCCCGCGCTGGTACATGCCGGACAACGACCCGGAGCTGCTGGGCTGCTTCGAGGCCAGCATGCCCAACCCGAACTGCCAGGCGCTGTTCGACCGCGCCAAGGCGCTGGGGGTGGGCTTCTACCTGGGCTATGCCGAGCTGACGCCGGACGGCCACCGCTTCAACACCGCCATCACGGTGGGGCCGGATGGCACGGTGCTGGGCAAGTACCGCAAGATCCACCTGCCCGGCAGCAAGGACTTCCGCCCGGCGCAGGAATTCCAGCAGCTGGAGAAGCGCTACTTCGAATATGGCGACATGGGCTTCCCCGCCTTCCGCGGCCCCAGCGTGTGGAACAGCCCGGTGCTGGGCATGCTGGTCTGCAACGACCGCCGCTGGCCGGAAGGCTGGCGCGTGCTGGGGCTGCAGAGCGTGGAGTTGGTGATGGTGGGCTACAACTCCGCCAGCTACGACCCCAATGGCGGCCCGAACGAGAACCTGGAACGCCGCACCTTCCATTCCATTTTGGCGGCGCAGGCCAATGCCTACATGAACGCCACCTGGGCCATCGCGGTGGCCAAGGCGGGGGTGGAGGACGGCGCCGGCCTGATCGGCGGCAGCTGCATCGTGGACCCCAACGGCATCGTGGTGGCGCAGGCCAAGACGCTGGGGGACGAGGTCATCATCGCCGACGTGGACTTCGACGCCTGCCTGCAGGGCAAGGAGAAGATGTTCAACTTCGCCGCCCACCGCCGGCCGCAATGGTACGGGCCGATCGTGGAACAGGTGGGCGCGGTGCCGCCGAAGGGCTGAGTTGCCTCGGCCGGCGCTGCCCGGCATCCTCCCCGGCAAGAAACCAGGGAGGAACCGCCATGCAGCGCCGCCACCTCATTGCCGGGGGGCTCGCCATGCCCTTCGTCGCCCGCGCCCAAAGCGCCACGGCCCAGGGTACAGATTGGCCCAACCGCCCGGTGCGCACCGTGGTGCCCTACCCGCCCGGCGGGCCCAACGACATCATCGCCCGGCTCTACGCGCCGCAGCTTTCCGCCGCGCTGGGCCAGCAGGTGCTGGTGGAGAACCGCGCCGGCGGCTCCGGCGTCATCGGCACCGACACGGTGCTGAAATCCGCCGCCGACGGCACCAGCTTCGGCCTCATCGACGGTGGCTCCCTGGTCATCGCCCCGCATACCCAGCCCAGCATGCCCTACCAGGTGCCGGGCGACCTCAGCCTGATCAGCGTGGTTACCCAGGTGCCGGAAGCCCTGGTGGCCAGCCCGCGGCTGGGGGTGAAGACCCTGCCGGAGCTGCTGGAACTGGCCCGGGCGCGCCCCGGCACGCTGAACATCGGCACCGCCGGCGCGGCCGGCATCTCCCACCTCGCCGCCTATCTGTTCAAGGCGCAGACCGGCGCCTCGGTCGAGGTCATCACCTATCGCGGCGCCGCCCCGGCGGTGACGGACCTGGTGGCCGGGCAGATCCAGCTGCTGTTCGCGGATTTGCCGGTGCTGATGCCGCACCTGGCCGCCGGCGCCATCACCGCGCTGGCGCTGGCCGCGCGCAAGCGCAGCCCTTCGCTGCCCAACCTGGCAACCACGGTGGAATACGGCTTCCCGCATCTGCTGGCGGAGAACTGGTATTGCTGCGTCGGCCAGGCCCGGCTGCCGGAAGCCATCCAGCAGAAGATGTCGGCCGCGCTGCGCACCGCCAGCCAAAGCCCGGCGGTGAAGGACGCGCTGGCCGCCCAGGGCGCCGAGGCCTTCTGGTGCAGCCAGGCGGAGTTTGCCGAACGGGTGCGCGCCGAATCCCTGGTGTGGCGCGATATTGCCCGCAGCGCGAACGTGCGGGCGGAATAGCGCCCACGCCCCTGGCGCGGCAACGGCGAAACCCGGCTAGCATCGCGCGCCCGTGCATGGCACGGGTGCAGCCTGCCAGCCGGAGCCCATCGCATGACCCGACGCCTCGTCCTTGCCGCCGCCCAGATGGGGCCCATCCAGAAGGCGGAAGGCCGCGACGTGGCGGTGGCCCGCATGGTGCGGCTGCTGGAAACCGCGGCCAGGCGCGGCGCGGAAGTGGTGGTGTTCCCGGAACTGGCGCTGACCACCTTCTTCCCGCGCTGGTATGAGGAAGACCTGGGCCGCGCCGACCATTGGTACGAGCACGCACTGCCCAGCAACGAGACGGCGCCGCTGTTCGAGGCGGCGAAGCGCCACGGCATCGGCTTCCACCTGGGCTATGCCGAGAAGACCCCGGATGGCCACCGCTTCAACACCGCGGTCTATGTCCACCCGAATGGCGAGATCGTGCTGAAGTATCGCAAGGTGCACCTGCCCGGGCACAGCGAATACGACCCGCAGCGCCATGTGCAGCACCTGGAGAAGCGCTACTTCGAGGTTGGCAACCTCGGCTTCCCGGTGGTGCGGGCGCCGATCGGCGACAAGCAGGTCAACATCGGCATGTTGATCTGCAACGACCGCCGCTGGCCGGAAGCCTGGCGCGTGCTGGGGTTGCAGCAGGTGGAACTGGTGATGCTGGGCTACAACACCCCCAGCCTGAACATGGAAAACCGCGGCTTCGAGGCACATCATCTGCGGGTGGCGCACAGCCACCTGAGCATTCAGGCCGGCTGCTACCAGAACAGCTGCTTCGCCGCCGGCGTGGCCAAGGCGGGCACCGAGGACGGCAACGAGCTGTTCGGCCATTCCATCATCGTCAACCCGCAGGGCGAGATCATGGCCATGGCCACCAGTTGGGACGACGAACTCATCATCGCCGATTGCGACCTGGGCATGTGCGAGCTGGGGCGGCGCACCATCTTCGACTTCGCCCGGCATCGCCGGCCGGAAGCCTATGGCCGCATCACCGCCCAGGTGGGCAGCGAGGCCCCGGCGGTGTGGACGCCGAAAGCCTGAACCCGGCGGGCGACTTGCGCCGGCGCAAGGCGTTGGCCTCCGGCAGGGCGCAAGCTGCCCGGCCCGGAGGAACCCACGCCATGCGCTGCACGCCGTTCGCCCTTTGCCCGCTGGCCCTGCTGATGGCGCTGGCCAGCCCCCTCGCCGCGCCGGCCCAGGCCCAAGGCGCGCGGGAGAATGCCGAGACCCGGCTGAACCGCCAACTGGAACAGGACCGCGACCGCGACCGGGCCGCCATGGCCCGGGGCGCCGCCCCGCCCGGTCCGGAATCCATGCGCGCCATGGAGGATGACCGCCGCTCGCTCAGCCCCGATGTCGGCCGGCCGGAAGCCGAGGGGCGGATGGAACCCGGCGGCCAGCGCGGCGCCATGACCGGCGGCATGAACCCGCAGCGATAGGCGGGCGCCCTGGCGCCTGCCGCCCGCGTTGCGCCGCGGCAACCCCGCCAGGCGCTTGCTTCAGCGCGCCCATTCCGCGGTTCGCTGACGCGGCCCTGCCGGCATTTGCGCTACCCGCGCCCGGCGTCGCGCCCCATGCGGCCCAGCGCGGCGCCGATATGGCCCAGCATGCTCGGGTCCCGCACCGCCCGGTTCAGCGCGGCTTCCATCAGGTGGGCGGCTTCCTCATAGGCGGCCGGCGCCAGGTCGCGCGGGGGAACGCTGCCGCGCGGCGTGCCGGTATGGGCCAGCAGGCCCAGCGCGCTGGGCAGGAACGGATGTTCAGCCAAGTTCAGGCACCTTCTGCAATCACGCGGGCCGGTTGCCGGCCACCGCCAGCAAGGCCGCCAGGGCCGCAGCCTGGCATGGTTCGATGACAGGAATGCCGGCGGCATCCTCGGCCGCCGCGGCATGTGAAGCCAGGCCGGTGCAGCCCAGCACGATGCTCTCCGCCCCCAGCGCCGCCAATTCCTTCGCCGCGGCCTGAATGCGGGCGCGCGGCGCGGCGGGGTCGGTCAGCACGTCCATCGGCAGGTTCAGCGGAATGAAGCCGGCCAGCCGCGCCTCCAGCCCCATGGCCTGCAACACCCGGCGCTGCCGCGGCCGGCTGGTTTCCATGAAGCCGATCATGCCAAAGCGCTCGCCCCGCGTCAGTGCCGCCGCCACGGCGCAGCGCAGCATGCCCAGCACCGGGCGGGTGGTGGCCATCCGCACCGCTTCCAGCCCGGGGTCGGACACGCAGCCGATCACATAGGCGGCGGCGTCCTCGGCCTCCACCATCCGGGCCAGCGGTTCGGCCACGCTGTACCAGTCGCGCCAGGTGGCGATGGCGGGCGGGCCGCCGGGCAGCGAGACCACCTCGAACGGGGCCAGCCGCGGGGCGGCGAAAACCGCCATGGCCGCGGCCATGCCCCGGGTGCAGGAAGCGGAGCTATTGGGGTTGATGACCAGGATACGGTTGCGCATGGGAACAAAGCCTTGCGCGAGTTGCGCGTTTGGCGCAAGTCCCGGTCTGCCAAAAGGCAAATCTGCGCAATACTTGGTCGCAGCCCTTGATTCCTTGCCACCATCCGCGCCATATTGCGCTGCACAATAAAAGGCCCGCGCCGCACCCTGCCTGGGGCGGCCACCAGGCCTTCGTGGAGAACCTGCTTCGTGCATTGGGAACCGAACCGCCAGCCCGCCCCCGCCTCGCCCTTCGCCAAGCCAGGCTACCTGGAGGGCATCAAGCGCGGCGTGCGGAACCGCTGCCCCTGCTGCGGCGAAGGCACGGTGTTCCGCCCCGGGCTGCGCGGCTACCTGAAGGTGGTGCCGGAATGCGCCGCCTGCCACGCCCCGCTGGGCGACCTGCGGGCGGATGACGCGCCGCCCTACTTCACCATCATGATCGTCGGCCACCTGCTGGTGCCGCTGCTGCTGTACGTGGAAAAGGCCTATGAGCCGCCGATCTGGGTGCACATGGCGATCTGGCTGCCGTTGTTCGCGGTGGCCTGCGTTGCCCTGCTGCGCCCGGTGAAGGGCGCCGTGGTGGGCTGGATGTGCGCCCTGGGCTTCGACGCGCAGGACCATGGCAGCGCGGGGCTGCCCGCCCCCCAGCCCGATGCGTAGCGCCGCCGCCCTGGCCGCGCCCGCCGCAGCCCCCACTGGCGCCCCCACTGGCGCACCCCGAACGGGCGCCGCCGCCCGGCTGGTGCGGCTGGAATTGCCGGACGCCTCGCCGCTGCCCTCGCCCTATGCCGAGGCAGACCGGCGCCAGGCGGTGATGGACCTGCTGGCCAGCAACCACTTCGCCCCGGCCGGCCTGCCGGATGGCCCCTATGCCCTGCACCTGGCGGTGCGGGAGGGCCGGCTGCTGTTCGACATCCGCGCCGCCGACGACGTGCCGCTGCACGCGCTGGTGCTGGCGCTGGGGCCGTTCCGCCGGCTCATCAAGGACTATCACCTGGTGGTGGCCAGCCACGAACAGGCGGTGGCCGAGGGCGGGCACGACGCGCGCATCCAGGCGATCGACATGGGCCGCCGCGGCCTGCACAACGAAGGCGCGGAACTGCTGGTGGCGCGGCTGGAAGGCCGGGTGGAACTGGATTTCGAAACCGCGCGCCGGCTGTTCACCCTGGTCTGCGCGCTGCACCAGCGCATCTGAGGCCCTGCAATCCGCCAGACGCGCACGTCAGCGTCTGGCCGACGCCCGGCGCGTTATTCGAGCGGCTGATCCACGCCGCCGGTGATTCC
>CANBXZ010000217.1 GCA_947373495.1 Acetobacteraceae bacterium | reverse complement strand
CCTGGACCGCAACCAGACCGCCTGTGCCTGGGTGCAGCAACAGCAGTACTGACGGCGGGCGGCGCATGGCGCAGCCGCGGCCCGCGCGGCGCCCTTACCGTGCCGCGGGCGGCGCCCTTACCGTGCCGCGGGCGGCGGCCTTCACCGTGCCGCCGGCGTCAACCTTCACCGAGCCACGGGCGGCGGCCTTACCGTGCCGCAGGCGGCAACCTTCACCGTGCCGCAGGCGGCAACGCCAGCACGTCCTTGTGCCCAATGCGCGCGCCCAGCCGGCCCATGGCACTCTGCTGCAACCGGCGTTCGCGCCAGGTCCGTATCCGTGCGCCATGGCGCCGGTCCTGCGCCAGCGCGGCCTCGGCGTGGCCGAAGACCAACTCGCTCAGCAGCCCGGTGCCGTGGCCGCGCAGCACCCAGTCGCTGGCCGCGGCCTGTACCGAAAAGCCGCGCTCGGTGAAGGCACGGGTCATCTCCGCCACCGCCTTCGGCCCCAGCGCCGGGCCGCCGAAGCCCTTGTCGCGGCCCTGGTCGCGGCGGAAGGCCTGGGCCACCAGCGCGTCGCCGGGCAGCGGCGGCAGGAAGCGGTCGCGGCCATCCACGTTCAACGTGGCGTAGAACGGCAGCCGCAGCGCCGCGGCCATGCCCTCCAGCCAGCCACGCGAAACCAGGTCGCACAGCGCGCTGCACACCACCGCGTCCATGTTGTGCAGCGGCAGGTTGCGCGGCGCGTCGGCCAGGTCGGCGATCAGCGCCTCCACCCGCCAGGCGCCGCCCGGGGCGTGCACCAGCAGCGTGCGGCGGCTGGGGAAGGTGACCTTCAGCCCCACCTGTTCCGCCCGGTCGGCGATGGTGTCGAACGCCGCCTCCGTCATCTCCCGGTTCTGGTCCACCAGGGTCCAGGCCTGGGCGCGGCCGATGCGCGGCGCCAGCCAGCGGAACAGGCTGCCGGTGCCGGCGCCCAGGTCCAGCAGGCGCGGCCGTGCCGGCAGCCGGGCGATCAGCGCCTGGGCCAGCGCCTCGCTGCGGGCCATGGCGTCGAACGGCTCGCGCATGTCCAGCCAGTCGAGTTCGAATTCCTCGCTCATGCCACGCTGTCCAGTTCCTGGGCGAAGAGGGTGGCACGGTCTTCCCAGCGCGGCAGCAACTGCCCGGCGGCCCAGGCGGCCTCGGCCATCGCGGCGCGCAGCTCGGTGTCGAACAGCACCCGGCGCAGGCCCTTGGTGAAGGAAGCCACATTGCCGGGCGGCGAGACGATGCCGGCTTCCAGCGGCACCACATCGGCGATGGCACCCCCGGCGGTGACCGCCACCGGCAGGCCGCGCGCCAGGGCCTCGGCCGCGGCCATGCCATAGCCTTCCCAATGCGTCGCCAGCGCGAACAGGTCGCTGCGGGCGTACAGCGCCTCCAGCGCCTCGGGCGAAACCTCGCCGGCGAAGGTGATGCGCTGGGTCACCCGCAACTCCTCCGCCAGGGCGCGCAGGCCATGGGCGTGCACCGGGTCGCGCTCGGCGCCGGCGATGGTCAGGCTCCATTCCACATCCGCCACCCCGGCCAGGGCGCGGATCAGCACGTCATGGCCCTTGCGCGGGGTGAGGGTGCCCACCGAGAGCACCGCCACGCCGGGGCCGCCGCTGCCCAGGGCGCGCGGTGCCGGGTCGGTGCCGGGTTCCACCACGCCGATGCGCGCCGGGGCCACGCCGAACTGCGTCGCCAGCCGTTCCGCGGTGTGGCGATGGGTGGCCACCAGCCGGGTCATGGCGCCGAACAGCAGCGTCTCCACGCTGCGCAGCCGGGCCTGGTCCTCCGCCGCGAAGCCGGGTTCCAGCGCCGTGGGGTGATGGATCAGCGCCACCGCGCGGCGCACCACCAGCTCCCGCGTCAGGCCGGCGAAGGCCGGCAGGCCCAGGCCGTCGATGACGATGCGGGTGCCGTTGGGAATGCTGGCCAGCGCGGCGCGGGCGCTGGCTTCGGCCGTGGTGTCGGCCAGCGGGTGGCGGCCGGCCAACTCCACCACCTGCACCTGGTGGCCCAGGGCGCGCAGCCCGGCCACCAGCCGGCGGTCATAGATGTAGCCGCCCGAGGTGGTGGCGAAGGGCGCCGGGACGATCAGCGCGATGGTCATCTCAGACCGCGCCCTCGAAGCTGGCCCAGGCGTTCGGGCTTTCGCGCAGCGTCACCTTCAGCCCGGTCACGCCGCTGCCCTGGGCGCCCAGCTTGCCGGCCTGCACCGCCGCCACCAACAGGCCGTGGATGTACTGGCACAGGTATTCGGTGGTGGTGTTCAGCCCGGCATGCTCGGGCAGCGTGTCCAGGTTCTGGTAGTTCAGCGTCTGCAACGCCACGCCCAGTTCCTGCCGCGCCAGGCCGATGTCCACCAGCAGGTGCAGCGCGTCCAGTCGCGGCGCGCGGAACTCCGCCTCGACCACGAAGGTGGCGCCGTGCAGCTTCTGCGCCGGGCCGAATTCGGCGCCACGGAAGCTGTGCGCGATCATGATGTGGTCGCTGACGGTCAGGCTGAACATGTGGGGCTCACCTTATATGTAACTCACAACAGGGCAGATGCCGGGCGCGGTCGGCGCCAGCAGGGCGGGCAGCGCGGCCGGCAGGTCGCCGAAGCGCGTCTGCGGCCCCAGCAACGCATCCAGCCGCGCATCTTCCAGCAGGGAAAGGGCAAGGGAAAGGCGCTGGCCATGGCTGCGCCGCCCGCGCATCACCGGGGCGATGGCGCCAACCTGGGTGGAGAGCAGCTTCAGCCGCTTGGCGTGGAAGCCCTCGCCCAGCGGCAGCGCCACCTCCGTGTCGCCATACCAGCTGGCTTCCACCACCCGGCCCTCGAAGCCGCAGCTTGCCAGCGCCAGGCGCAGCCCGGCCTGGCTGGCGCTGGCATGCACCACCAGGTCGCGGTCGCCCGGCGCCTCGGCCGGCAGGCAGAAGCGGGCGCCGAGGCTGGCCACCAGTGCGGCGCGGGCCGGGTTCAGGTCGCACACCACCACCTCGGCCCCGGCGACGCGCGCCAGCAAATAGGCGCTGAGCAGCCCGACCACGCCGGCGCCCACCACCAGCACGCGTTCGCCCACCAGCGGCGCCGCGTCCCACAGGATGTTGACGGCGGTTTCCATGTTGGCCGCCAGCACCGCGCGGCGCGTCGGCAGCGCGGCGGGCAGCGGGATGCACATGGCGGTGGGGGCCAGGAACACCTCCTGGTGCGGATGCAGGCAGAACACCCGCTGGCCTTGCAGCGGGCCGCGCAGCACCTCGCCCACCGCGCTGTAGCCGTACTTCACCGGAAACGGGAACTCGCCCTGCTGCAACGGCGCGCGCATCACCGGCCACTGGCTGGGCGGCACCCGGCCCTCGAACACCAGGCGCTCGGTGCCGCGGGACAGGGCGCTGTAGTGCGTCTGCACCAGGCAGCATTCCGGCCCGGTCCAACTGACGGCTTCCTGCCGCAACTCGGCCTGGCCGGGGGCGACGTACCACAGCGCCCTCATGCCGGGCGCCCGCGCCGCGGCGAGCCGGCGTGGCGATGGCAGGGCGTCATGGGCAAACCCCGGGGCGGGCGCGGTTCAGCTCGATGTCCAGCAGCACGTCGGGGGCGATGTCATGCACCTGCCAGGTGAAGCGCAGCCCGTCGGCGATGCGCGCCGCTTCCGGCAGGGTGAAGGCCGGGATGCCGCTGCCCAGCAGCACCGGCGCCACCGTGACATGCAGCCGGTCCAGGCAGCCGGCGGCCAGGAAGCGGGAGACGGTGACGCCGCCACCCTCGACGAAGATGCGCCGCAGCCCGCGCGCCGCCAGCGCCTGCAGCAGCGCCGGCAGGTCCAGCTCCGCGCCCTGGCGTGGCAGCTGCAGCACCTCGGCGCTGCCATGCGTGGCGGGCCCGGGGGTGGCGGCCACCAGCAGCGTCGGCGGGCCGGCCCGGAACAGGCCGTAGTCGGTGCCCAGCCGGCGCGACGGGTCCAGCACCACGCGCACCGGGTCGGGCCCCTCGCAGTCGCGCGTGGTCAGGCGCGGATTGTCGGCGCGCACCGTGCCGGCGCCCACCAGCACCGCGTCGCACAGCGCCCGCAGCCGGTGGGTGTGCAGGATGTCGCCCGGCCCGCCGATCCATTGGCTGGAGCCACTGACGGTGGCGATGCGGCCGTCCAGCGTCTGCGCCAGCCGGCCCACCACCAGGCAGCCATCGGCGGCGCGGGGCGGGGCGAACAGCGGCGCGAACAGCCGGGCCAGCGGGCCTTCGGGCGCGGCCCCGGCGCGCAGCGCCAGCATGGCATGCCAGGCGGCGGCCTCGGCGGGGCCGGCATTGCCGGGCGGCGCCTTGGCCGGCGGCGGGGCGGCCGGGTGGTTCATCGGCCGGCCAGCAGGTGCGGGAACAGCGGCAGCAGCGCCTCGGCGATCAGGCCGGCCAGCAGCGGCAGGGCAATGGAGGACAGCGTGCGCACCAGGGCGAAGCGGAAGCCCAGCACCGGCACTTCCCACATCACCACGCGATGGAAGGCCAGCACCGCCCAGCCGGTGATCAGCGCCACCATCTGCGCCGGGCCGGCGCCGGCCTTCAGGAAGGTCAGCACCAGCGGGAAGCTGGCATAGGGCCCGCCGGGGATGAGCCCGCCGGCGAAGCTGGCCACCAGCAGGCCGGAAATGCCGCTGTCCGGCCCCAGCCAGCCGCTGGCGATGTCGGATGGCACCAGTTCGGCCAGGAAGGTCGCCATCGGCATCGCCACCAGCATCATCGGCATGATGCGGATGAGGTTGTCCCTGGTTTCCCGCAGTGCGCGCTGGCCGGTGGGGATGCCGCGACGCAGCGCGAAGCCGAAGCAGGCCAGCGCCATGGCGATGAGGATGAGCCGGCCGGTCATGCCGAAAGATCCCCGGGCGGCGCCCATTTCACCGGCATGCGGCGGGACAGCCAGCCGGCGATGAAGCCCATCGGCAGGCCGGAGATGAAGCGCAGCAGGGCGAAGTCCGGCCCCAGCAGCGGCACTTCCCAGACCAGGATGCGGTTGAAGCCGTTCAACCCCCAGGAGACGATGAAGGCGATGACGCAGCCGATATCGGCGCCGGCACCGGACAGCACCAGCACCATGGGGAAGGCGGCCATCGGCCCGCCCGGCGTGGCGATGCCGACGGCGGAGGCGATGACCAGGCCCTTCCAGCCGCTCTCGGCGCCCATCCACTTGGCCAGCGCGCCGGTGGGCACCAGCTGGCGCAGGCTGCCGGCCATCAACATGCCGGCCAGCATGGAAGGCAGGATGCCGAGGATGAGGTCGATCGAGGCGCCCCAGGCGTGCTCCACCGCCCCCTGGCCCTTGAGCACAAACACCAGCACCGCCGCCACCACGGTGATGACGGACAGGCCGAGCAGCGTGGAATGACGACGGGCCAGGGCAAGCATGAGCGGCGAAACTGCCCTTCACCCGCGGCCAGGGCAAGCCACGGCCAGCGGATATTGCGCCGCTGTGGCCGCGGCCACGCAGGGGCGGGGGATCACCCCCCGCCCGCCGGGCAGGCTCAGCGCCGGCGCTTGAGGCGCGACACGTCCCGCACCGCGCCATAGGCGGCCGACTTGGCCATGGCGCCATAGGCCTGCAACGCGGTGGAGACCACGCGGGTGCGCTGCTCGTTGGGCTGCCAGGCGGCATCCCCCTTGGCTTCCATGGCGGCGCGGCGGGCGGCGATCACCTCCTCCGCCACGCGCAGGTTGATGGTGCGGTTGGGGATGTCGATGTCGATCATGTCGCCATCCTCCACCAGGCCGATCAGCCCGCCTTCCGCCGCTTCCGGCGACAGGTGGCCGATGGACAGGCCCGAGGAGCCGCCGGAGAAGCGGCCATCCGTCACCAGGGCGCAGGCCTTGCCCAGGCCGACGCTCTTCAGATAGCTGGTCGGGTACAGCATTTCCTGCATGCCCGGGCCGCCGGACGGGCCTTCGTAGCGCACCACCACGATATCCCCGGCGACGATCTTCTTGCCGAGGATCGCAGCCACCGAGCTGTCCTGGCTTTCGAACACGCGGGCCGGGCCGGAGAACTTCAGGATGCTCTCGTCCACGCCCGCGGTCTTCACGATGCAGCCTTCCTCGGCCAGGTTGCCGAACAGCACCGCCAGCCCGCCATCCTGGCTGAAGGCATGCGCCTTGTCGCGGATGACGCCGGCGTTGCGGTCGGTGTCCAACTCCTCATACCGGCTGGCCTGGCTGAAGGCGATCTGCGTCGGCACGCCGCCCGGCGCGGCGCTGTACAGGTGGCGCACCGGCTCGCTGGGGGCGCGCTTCAGGTCCCACTGGTCCAGCGCCTCGCCCAGGGTCGGCGCGTCCACCCGGCTGGTGCTGGTGTTCAGCAGGCCGGCGCGGTCCAACTCACCCAGGATGCCCATGATGCCACCGGCGCGGTGCACATCCTCGCAATGCACGTTGATGATGCTGGGCGCCACCTTGCACAGCACCGGCACCCGGCGGGACAGGCGGTCGATGTCCGCCATGGTGAAGTTCACCCCGCCTTCCTGCGCCGCGGCCAGCAGGTGCAGCACGGTGTTGGTGGAACCGCCCATGGCGATGTCCAGCGTCATCGCATTCTCGAACGCCGCGACACTGGCGATGCTGCGCGGCAGCACGCTGGCATCCTCGGTTTCGTAATAGGCGCGGGTGATCTCCACGATCCGGCGGCCGGCCTGCTCGAACAGGCCCTTGCGGTCGGCGTGGGTGGCCACGATGGTGCCGTTGCCGGGCAGCGCCAGGCCCAGCGCCTCGGTCAGGCAGTTCATGCTGTTGGCGGTGAACATGCCGGAACAACTGCCGCAGGTGGGGCAGGAGGAACGTTCCACCACTTCCACTTCCGCGTCGGTCATGTTCGGGTCGGCCGCCATGATCATGGCGTCGATCAGGTCCACCTTCCGCTTCACGCCCTTCAGGTTCACCGTGCCGGCTTCCATGGGCCCGCCGGAGACGAAGATGGTGGGGATGTTGAGGCGCATGGCGGCCATCAACATGCCCGGGGTGATCTTGTCGCAGTTGGAGATGCAGACCATGGCATCCGCGCAATGCGCGTTGACCATGTACTCCACGCTGTCGGCAATCAGCTCCCGGCTCGGCAGGCTGTACAGCATGCCGTCATGGCCCATGGCGATGCCGTCATCCACCGCAATGGTGTTGAACTCCTTCGCCACGCCGCCGGCGGCCTCGATCTGCCGGGCGACCAGCTGGCCGAGGTCCTTCAGGTGCACATGCCCGGGCACGAACTGGGTGAAGCTGTTGGCCACCGCGATGATCGGCTTGCCGAAATCGCTGTCCTTCATGCCCGTGGCACGCCACAGGCCGCGGGCGCCGGCCATGTTGCGGCCGTGGGTGGTGGTTCTCGAACGGTAGGCTGGCATGGTGTTATCCTCGACGTCCTGCAGTTATGGC
>CANBXZ010000216.1 GCA_947373495.1 Acetobacteraceae bacterium | reverse complement strand
CACGGTGCGGAACTTCTTTGAAAAGCATGTCGTCCCCTACCATCGGCAATGGGAGAAGGACGGCATCGTCCCGCGGGAGGTCTGGCTGGCCGCCGGCGAGGCCGGCTTGCTCTGCCTTTCCATGCCGGAGGAATATGGCGGTGCCGGCGCCGATTTCGGCTACTCCACGGTGCTGATCGAGGAGACCGGGCGGGTCCAGGCCAGCGGCGTCGGCTTCTCGCTGCACAACGACATCACCGCGCCCTACATCCTGGCCTACGCCACGGAAGCCAAGAAGCGCGAATGGCTGCCGAAGATGGCGCGCGGCGAGATGATCACCGCCATCGCCATGACCGAACCCGGCATGGGCAGCGACCTGAAGGCCATGCGCACCCGCGCCGACAAGGATGGCGGGGACTACGTCATCAATGGCAGCAAGACCTACATCACCAACGGCCAGAACGCCCACCTGGTGATCCTGTGCTGCAAGACCGACCCGGCGGCGGGCCGCAAGGGCATTTCCCTGATCTGCGTGGAGGAAGGCACCCCCGGCTTCGCCAAGGGCAAGAACCTGGAAAAGCTGGGCCTGCATGCGCAGGACACCAGCGAGCTGTTCTTCCAGGACGTGCGCGTGCCGCAGGCCAACCTGCTGGGGCAGGAGAACAAGGGCTTCAACTACCTCATCAGCAACCTGCCGCAGGAACGCCTCATCATCGCCATGCGCGCGGCGACGGGCATGGAGGTGGCGATCGAGGAAACGGTCGAGTGGGCGCGCAACAGAACGCTGTTCGACAGCACGGTGTTCGAGATGCAGCACAACCGCTTCAAGCTGGCCGAATGCCGCGCCAATGCGGTGATGTACCGCAGCTTCGCCGACCAATGCCTGGCGCTGCACCTGAAGGGCGAGCTGAGCGTGGAAATGGCGGCGACCGCCAAGCTGATGGGCGCCGAGCTGTACTGCAAGGTGCTGGACGACTGCCTGCAGATCCACGGCGGCATGGGCTACATGACCGAAACCAAGGTGGCCCGCGCCTGGGCCGATGCGCGCGTGGGCCGCATCTATGGCGGCTCCTCGGAGGTGATGAAGGAGATCATCGCGCGGACGCTGTGATGCAACGCCGTACCCTGCTGGCCACGCCCGCGCTGCTGGCGCTGCCAGCCCGCGCCCAGTCGCGCTTTCCGGACCGGCCCGTCACCATCATCGTGCCCTTCGTGGCCGGTGGCAGCACGGATGTGGTGATGCGCGCGCTGGCGGAAGCCACCAGCAAGCGCCTGGGCCAGCCGGTGCTGGTGGAAAACCGCCCCGGCGCCGGCTCCTCGCTCGGCCCCGCCGCGGTGGCCCGCGCCCGGCCGGATGGCTACCTGCTGACGCAGATGCCCAATTCCGCCATTCGCCTGACCTTCCTGCAACGCCTGAGCTACGATGTGCTGCGCGACTTCACCCCGGTGGTACACCTGACCGGCTACCTGTTCGGCATCATCGTCAAGCAGGATGCGCGCTGGCGGAATTGGGGCGAGTTCCTGGCCGAGGCGCGCGCCAACCCGGGCAAGCTGACCATCGGCAACGCCGGCACCAATGGCTCGCCGCATCTCGGCGCGCTGGAATTGGCCCAGCGCGCCGGCATCGAGCTGCTGCACGTGCCCTATCGCGGTGAGGCCGAGAGCGCCCAGGCGGTGCTGGGTGGCCATGTGGATGCCGCCGCCACCACCGCGCTCGGCGGCGCCATGGTGACGGATGGGCTGGCCCGCTGGCTGAACACCTGGACCGCCGAACGCACCCGCAAATGGCCGGAAACCCCGACGCTGCGGGAACTCGGCTACGACATGGTGGTCAGCGGCCCCTATGGGCTGTGCGGCCCGGCCGGCATGCCGCCGGAGGTGACGCGCACCCTGCACGACGCCTTCCGCGAGGCGATGCAGGACCCCAGCCACCTGGCGGTGATGGACCGCTTCGACATGAACGTGGACTACAAGAACAGCGCCGACTACGCCGCCTTCCTGCAACACGTGGTGCCGCAGGAACAGGCGCTGATCCGCCGCCTGGGCCTGAAGCCGGAGTGACCCGCATGATCCCTCGCCGCGCCCTGCTGGCCGCCCCCGCGCTGCTGCCCTTCGCGGCCCGGGCGCAGTCGCGCTTTCCGGACAAGCCCATCACCCTCATCATTCCGTTCACCGCCGGTGGCGCCACGGATGTGCAGATGCGCAGCCTGGCCGAAGCCGCCAGCCGCGCCTTCGGCCAAAGCGTGGTGCTGGAAAACCGCCCCGGTGGCGGCAGCGTGCTCGGGGTTTCCGCCGTGGCCCGCGCCCGGCCGGATGGCTATACCCTGGCGCAGATGCTGCTGCCGGCCATGCGCCTGCCGTTCATGCAGCGCATGCCGTTCAACCCGCGCACCGACTTCACCCCCATCATGCATGTCACCGGCTATACCTTCGGCGTCATCGTCAAGGCGGACCGCCCGTGGCGCACATGGGCCGACCTGGTGGCGGAGATGCGCCGCCGCCCCGGCGAGATCCGCTGGGGCAATACCGGCGCCAACGGCACCCCGCACCTGACCAATGTGGACCTGGCGGAACGCGAGAAGGTGGATGTCATCCACGTGCCGTTCCGCGGTGAAAGCGATGCCACGCCGCAACTGCTGGGCGGGCATATCGAATGCGCCAGCACCGGCACCGGCTCCGGCGAGTTGGTGCTGCAGGGCCAACTGCGCTTCCTGAACTTCTGGACGCGGGAACGGGTGAAGCGCTTCCCGCAGGTGCCGGTGCTGGGGGAGCTGGGCTACCCCGGCATGACCGTCACCTCGCCCTATGGCATCGTCGGCCCGGCGGGCATGGACCCGGCCGTGGTGGCGGCGCTGCACGAGGGCTTCCGCAAGGCGCAGTTCGACCCGACGCACCTGGCGGTGCTGGACCGGCTGGACATGCCGAACGAATACCTCGGCCCGGCCGACTACGCCGTATTCATGCAGCGCACGATCAATGAGGAAGAAGCGCGGGTGAAGCGCCTGGGGCTGGACCGGCAGTAGCCTTTCCGCAGCCTCAACCGCCGGGCGGGCCGCGTTCGCGGCCGCGCACCGGGGGCTTCAGCCGCCGCACCGTGGCAGCACGCGGCCAACCGCCGCGCCGTGGCAGCACGCGGCTAGCCGCCGCGCCGTGGCAGCACGCGGCTAACCGCCGCGCCGTGGAAGCACGCGGCTAACCGCCGCGATGCTGCTCCTTCAGAATGCGCCGCAGCAGCTTGCCGGCCTCGCTGCGCGGCAATTCGTCCACGAACTCCACCAGGCGCGGCACCTTCGGCCCGGCCAACTGGCCACGGGCGAAGTCGCGCAGCGCCTCGGCCAGGGCCGGGTCGGCGCCGCCGGGGTTCCGCGCCACCACCACCGCCTTCACCTGCTCGCCGAAATCCGCATGCGGCACGCCCACCACCGCCACTTCGCGCACCGCCGGGTGCTGCGCCAGCGCCGCCTCGATCTCGGCCGGGTAGATGTTGACGCCGCCGGACAGGATCAGGTCCGCCCGGCGGTCGCTGAGGTAGAGGAAGCCCTCCTCATCCAGGCTGCCCAGGTCGCCCAGGCTTTGCCAGCCCTGGGCGTTGCGCGCGCCGGAGGTCTTTTCCGGCGCGTTGTGATAGGCGAAGGCCGGCCCGCCCTCGAACCAGATCTGCCCGACCTCATGCGGCGGTTGTTCCACGCCGTTCTCGTCCAGGATGTGGATCACCACGTTGTTCACCGCCCGGCCGACGCTGCCCGGCTTGCGCAGCCAGGTCTCGCTGTCGATGACGGTGGTGCCGACGCTTTCCGACCCGGCGTAGTACTCCTTGATGATCGGCCCCCACCACGCGATCATCGCCCGCTTCACCGCCGCCGGGCACGGCGCGGCGGCGTGGATGGCGCAGCGATGGCTGGAAAGGTCGTGCTGCCGGCGCACCGCCTCGGGCAGCGCCAATAGCCGCACGAACATGGTCGGCACCCATTGGCTGTGGGTGACACGATATTGCTCGATCGCGGCCAGGCAGGCGGCGGCGTCGAACTTCTTCAGCACCACCACGCTGCCGCCCTCGTTCAGCGTGCGCATGCAGTAGGCATTGGGCGCGGCATGGTACAGCGGCGCCGGCGAGAGGTAGACCGTGCTCTCGTCGAAGCCGTACCAGCCCTTCCAGTGCATGTCGGCCTCGGGCGCGGCGTGCTGGTCGGGCGGCAGCACCGCGCGGCGGATGCCCTTGGGCAGCCCGGTGGTGCCGGAGGAATACAGGAACACCCGCCCCACCGGCCGCGGCGGCAGCGGCGCCGGGGTATGGGCGGCCAGCCCGGCCTCGTAGCTGTCATAGCCCGGCACGCCTTCCCCCAGGGCGAAGCGCAGCCGTTCCCCCACCGCGCCCTGCGCCACCAGTTCCTGCGCCAGCTCGGCCAGGGCGGGGCTGACGATCACCGCCTTCGCGCCGCTGTCCTGCAGCACATAGGCCACCTCGCGCGGGCGCAGGTGGATCGACAGCGGCGTGTAGTGCAGCCCGGCGCGGCGGATGGCATAGGCAATCTCGAAGAATTCGGGCCGGTTGTCGCACAGCAGCGCCACCGTCTCGTCCGGCTGCAACCCCAGCCCCAGCAGCCATTGCGCGGCCAGCCTGGCGCGACGGTCCAGTTCGGCATAGCTGCGGGTTTCGCCGCTTTCGGGAAAGTGCAGGGCAACCTTGTCCGGCTGCGTCGCCGCCCAGCGCGCCAGATGCCCCATGCCCGTTTCCCCTTGCCTGTTGCCGCCAGCCTGTAGCGCCCGCCACGGCGGCGTCAACGGGTTGCATCCGGCGGCCGTGGCGTGAAGGATGCGCGGCATACCCGGGAAGGAACGCGGCCCATGGCCCATGCAGTGATCGTTGACGCCGTGCGCACCCCCATGGGCCGAGGCAAGGCCGGTGGCGCCCTGGCGGAGGTTCACCCGACCGACCTGATGGCCGCGGTGCTGACCGCGCTGGTGCAGCGCAACCGGCTGGACCCGGGCAGCGTGGAGGACATCGTCATCGGCTGCGTTTCCCAGGTGGGCGAACAGTCGATGAACCCCGGCCGGCTGGGCTGGCTGGCCGCCGGCTACCCGGACCACGTGCCCAGCACCACCATCCAGCGGATGTGCGGCTCGTCTCAGCAGGCGGTGCATTTCGCCGCCCAGGGGGTGATGGCCGGCGCCTACGACATCGTCATCGCCGGCGGGGTGGAGAGCATGTCCCGCGTGCCGATGGGCAGCAGCCGCATCGGCAAGGACCCCTATGGCGAAAGCTTCCAGGCCCGCTACCTGCCCGGGCTGGTGAACCAGGGCGTTTCGGCCGAACTGGTCGCGGCCAAATGGGGCCTCGGCCGGGCCGAGATGGACGCCTACGCCGCCCAAAGCCACCAGCGCGCCGCCGCCACCGACTTCTCGGCCGAGATCATCCCCGTCGCCACCCCCGGCGGGCTGGTGGCCAAGGACGAGACCATCCGGCCGCAGACCACGCCGGAAACCCTGGCCGGCCTGCGCCCCGCCTTCGAGCATGCCGAGATCCAGGCCCGCTTCCCGCAGATCAACTGGGGCGTCACCGCCGGCAATTCGTCGCAGATCACCGATGGCGCCTCGGCCGTGCTGATCATGAGCGAGGCGACCGCGGCCCGGCTGGGGTTGCGCCCGCGCGCCCGGTTCGTGGCCTTCGATGTCATCGGCGACGACCCGCTGCTGATGCTGACCGCGCCGATCCCGGCCACCCGCCGGGTGCTGGGGAAGGCCGGGCTCGGCCTGGACCAGGTGGACCACCTGGAGGTGAACGAGGCCTTCGCCAGCGTGCCACTGGCCTGGGCGAAGGAACTGGGCGGCGACGCGGCCAAGCTGAACCCGGTGGGCGGCGCCATCGCGCTCGGCCATCCGCTGGGCGCTTCCGGCACCCGCATCCTCACCACCATGCTCGGCGCCATGGAACGCAGCGGCGCCCGCTACGGCCTGCAGACCATGTGCGAAGCCGGCGGCATGGCCAACGCCACCATCATCGAACGCCTCTGAGGGGAACCGCCATCATGGACATCAAGCACAAGGTCGCCATCGTCACCGGCGGTGCCTCGGGCCTCGGCCTGGCCACCACCAGGCGGCTGATCGCCGCCGGCGCCACGGTGCTGATCGTGGACCTGGAGCGCAGCAACGGCGCGACCGTTGCCGCCGAGCTGGGCCATGGCACCCGGTTCGCCGCCGCCAACGTGACCGACGAGGACAGCATGACCGCCGCCGTGGCCCAGGCGGAAACCATGGGCCGGGTCAGCATCCTGGTGCATTGCGCCGGCATCGGCGGCAGCAAGCGGGTGGTGGACAAGGAAGGCGCGCCGATGCCGCTCGCCCACTTCGCCAACATCGTCAACGTCAACCTGGTGGGCAGCTTCAACGCGGTGCGCCTGGCCGCCGCCGCCATGGCGAAGAACGAGCCGCTGGACGGCGAGCGCGGCGTCTGCATCATGACCGCGAGCATCGCCGGCTATGAGGGCCAGATCGGCCAGAGCCCCTATGCCGCCAGCAAGGCCGGCGTCATCGGCCTGACCATCTGCGCCGCGCGCGACCTGGCCAGCCGCAACATCCGCGTCTGCACCATCGCCCCCGGCATCATGGACACGCCGATGCTCGGCCGCCTGCCGGACAATGTGCGCGCCAGCCTGGCCGCCAGCGTGCCCAACCCGGCCCGCCTGGGCGACCCGGACGAATACGCGATGACGGCGCAGCAGATCATCGAGAACCCCTACCTGAACGGCGAGACCATCCGCGTGGACGGCGCGCTGCGCATGGGCTTCCGGTGAGCGCCCCGACGGTCGCGGCGCCGCATGCCGCGCGGGGCTGAAGCGGTGGCGCCGATGGCTCTCACCGAGGTGCGGGAAAGCGCGGCGCCGCCGGAGATCGCGGCGATCTACGCCAGCCTGCGCCAGGCCAGCGGGGTGCCGCTGGTCAACCTGATCTGGCGCCACCTGGCCAGCCTGCCGGGCGCGCTGCCCTGGGCCTGGAACACGGTGGCGCCGGCGTTGCAGGCCGGGCTGGTGGCCGGGGCGCGAGACCGCCTCGCCGCCGCCCTGGTGCTGCCCCCGGTGCCGGCTGTGACCATGGCGCAATGGCAGGCGGCCGGGCTGGACCCGGCGGCATTGGCCGCGGTGCGCAACCTGGTGGCGGTGTACAACCGCGGCAACCTGAGCAACCTGGTGACGCTGACCGCGCTGCGCCGGGTGCTGGAAGCCACCCCTGCCCTGGCTGGCACCCCGGCGCTGCCCGCGCCGGTGGGGGCCGCGCTGGCGCCGGTGCCGGCGCTGCCCCGGCTGGCGGAGCTGGCGCCGGCCACCGCGGCGCTGGCCCAGGCGCTGGGCAACCGGCACGACGCGGCGGCGGTGGGCATCATTCCCAGCCTGTGGCTGCACCTGGCGCATTGGCCGGCGCTGCTGGCGGCGCT
>CANBXZ010000215.1 GCA_947373495.1 Acetobacteraceae bacterium | reverse complement strand
TGCTGCGGGTGCGGCTGACCGCCATTCAGTTCAACCCGCGCTGGGGCGTGCCGCTGCGCAACGCCAAGGAAGACCTGCTGCCGCGCTTCCGCCGCGACCCGCGGGCGATGATGGAAAAAGGCTTCCGGGTCTATTCCATGCAGGAAGGCCAGGCGGTGGAGGTCGACCCGACCACGATCGAATGGAGCCGGGTGAATCCGGAGCGATTCCCCTACGTCATCCGCCAGGACGCCGGCGAACTGAACGCCCTGGGCCGGATTAAATTCGTCATTCCGAATTCCGACGATATCTTCATGCACGACACCCCGGACCGCTATTTGTTCCGCCGCCCGGACCGCGCCTTCTCCTCCGGCTGCATCCGGTTGGAAAAGCCAATGGAATTGCTGGAAGTGGCGCTGGCCGGGATGTCTGGCTGGGACCGGCCGCGGATCGATCGGCTGTTGGCGGAGCGGGTGACCGCCGGCGTGCAGGTGCGCCAGTCCATGCCGGTGCGGCTGCACTACACCACCGCCCAGGTTGAGGACGGCCGGGTGGTGCTTCGCCCCGACATCTACGGCCTTGACGAGGCCTATGCGCGTGCGATGGATGCGCCCTCGCGGATGGCCGCTGCTGGAGTTCGTTAATGGTTCGTTGGCGTCGTGAGCCTTGCCCCTGCTGCCAGTCTTCCCCCGATTGGGTCTGCGAGGCGCCGGTAGCCCGGCGCGGCATCCTGGGCGCGGCGCTGGGCCTGGTGGCGATGGGAATGGCGGCGCCGGCATGGGCAGCCCCCGGGGACCGCAGCATCGGCATCACCCGCGTCGGCACCGGGGACAGCTTCAACGGCGTGTACTGGCGGGATGGCCGCTACGACCTGGACGCGCTGCGCCAGTTGAACTGGGTGCTGCGGGACCCGCATATCGACGAAGCCACGCCGATGGACCCCCGCCTGTTCGACGTGTTGAACTCGGTGGCCGCCCGGCTGGACAGCAGCGACCCCTTCGAGGTCATCAGCGGCTATCGCTCGCCGGAAACCAATGCGGCCAATGCCAGGCGCTCGCGCCGGGTCTCCCGCGCCAGCCTGCACATGAGCGGCATGGCGGCGGATGTGCGGCTGCCGGGCCGGTCCTCCATGGGCATGGCCAGGCTGGCGGCCGAGATGCAGATGGGCGGCGTGGGCCTGTATCGCCGCGACGGCTTCGTCCACCTGGACTGCGGCCCCTCGCGCCGCTGGTAGCGGCGCCCGCCCGGCCTTGAGGCCGGGCCGCGGCGCCGCCCCCAGGCGCTACCTGTTGCGCGGATAGGCGCCCGAGGTGTCGGAGCCGGTGGCCCGGTCATAGGCGCGCTCGGCCGCGGTGCCGGGCGGGTTGCCCGGCCGGCCGTCCGACTGCGCCGGGAAGGCGCCCGAGGTATTGGTGCCCGCGGCCCGGTCCAGCGCGCGTTCGGCCGCGGTGCCGGCGGGGTTGCCGGGCCGGCCATCGGCCGGCGTGGGCGGGTTGCCCACGGTGCGGTCGTACACCCGTTGGGTGGCGGTGCTCGGCGGGTTGCCGCGGCTGCCGTCCCGGGTGCTGTCGCAGGCGGTGAGCAGGCCCAGTGCCGCAACGGCGGCCAGGGCAGGTGAAAAGCGCATCAGGCGGTTCCTTTCGCAAGGTTGCCGCGCCAAAGCGGTTATTGCCCGGTTTGGTTCCTCAGGCTGCCAGCATTGTGGGGGCGAAGCGCAGCGCCGGCTGGCCCACATAGTCGTGCGCGCCCACATGGGTCAGTTGCCCCAGCGTATCCAGCCACACCTTGCCGCCCAATGCGCGCCAGCGGCGGCAGAAGGTCCAGTCCTCGCTGATGTACTGGCCGGTGTCGGGCGCGATCATGCAGTCGAACAGCGCGTAGTTGGCGCCGCCCTCGGTGCTGCCGGGGGAATAGGCGTCGATGCCGTGGTAGCGGGTTTCCGGGTAGCCCTGCACCATGCGGTCCAGCGCGTCCCGCCGCAGCAGCATGAAGCCGGTGCCGGCGTGGCGGGCGGTGATGAAGCCGGCATCGCGCTCGGCCTCGGCGCCCTGGCAGGGTTCGCCCACATATAGCAGCGGCGCCGCCGCGGCCGGTTCGCCGGCGCGCTGGCGGGCGGCGGCCGCCTGCCAGTGCAGCACCTTCAGCGGGTACATGCCGGCCACCACCGGCTGGTCGAAGGCCAGCATGCGGTCCAGTTGCTCGGGCTCGAAGCCGATATCGGCATCCACGAACAGCAGGTGCGTGGCGCTGGGGTGGGCCAGGAAGCGCGCCACCAGCGTGTTGCGGCTGCGGGTGATGAGGCTGTCATGCCCCAGCATCTCCAGCGTGAACTGCACCCGCTGCGCCAGCGGCGAGCACAGCAGCTTCAGGATGCTGAGCATGTACGCCTGGTGGACCATGGCGCCGAAGCAGGGGGTGGCGATGAGCACGTGCATGCGGCGCAGCCTGCGCCTGAAGTCTTGCCGAAACCTTGCCGAAGCCCTTTGCTGCACGCCGAAATCGACGGCGAGGAAATTCGGCCATGGCTTTGAAAGTGGCAATCGGCGGCCTGGGTGCCATTGGCGCGCATCTGGCGCGGGCGTTGGACGCGGGGGTGGAAGGGCTGGAACTGGTGGCCGTGGCGGCACGGGACCAGGACAAGGCGCGGCGCACCATCGCCGGCTTCCGCCACCCGCCCAAGCTGGTGACGCTGGCCGAACTGGCCGACGCGGCCGATGTGGTGGTGGAAGCAGCCCCGGCCGCGGTGTTCGAGCAGATCGCCGAGGCCGCCATCGGCCGCGGCCGCATCTTCGTGCCCTCCAGCGTCGGCGCGTTGCTGCCGCGCATGCACCTGGTGGCGCGGGCGCGGGAGACGGGCGCGCGCATCATCGTGCCGACCGGCGCGCTGCTGGGGCTGGACGCGGTGCGCGCCGCCGCCGAGGGCAAGGTGGCGAGCGTGACCATCGAGACCCGCAAGCCGCCGCGCGGGCTGGAAGGCGCGCCCTACCTGGTGGAGCACAACATAGACGTCTTCGCCATCACCACGCCCACCATCGTGTTCAAGGGCAACGCCTTCGACGCGGCCAAGGGCTTCCCGGCCAACGTCAACGTGGCGGCGGCGCTGGCCCTGGCCGGCATCGGCCCGGAGCGCACCATGGTGGAGATCTGGGGCGACCCGACGGTGACGCGCAACACCCACACCATTCGCCTGGAAGCCGAGACGGTGCGGCTGACCATGACGATCGAGAATGTGCCGAGCGAGGAGAACCCGCGCACCGGCAAGATCACGCCGCTGTCGATCCTGGCCTGCCTGCGTGGCCTGACCAGCACGCTGAAGGTGGGCACATGACCCCGCGTCGCGCGCTGCTGGCGGCGCCGGCGCTGCTGCTGGCGCCGCGCGCCCGCGCCGCCGGCTGGCCGGACCGGCCGATCCGCGTGGTGGTGCCCTATGCGCCGGGGACCAATTCGGATGTGCAGACCCGGCTGGTGACGGCGCACATGACCACCACGCTGGGCCAGCCCTTCGTGGTGGAGAATCGGGCCGGCGCCGGTGGCAGCGTGGGCGCCGAGGCGGTGGCGAAGTCCCGCGCCGATGGCTACACGCTGCTGACCGGCTCGAACGGGCCGCTGGCGATCAACCCGGCGCTGCAGCCCAGGCTGGGCTATGCGGTGGCGGACTTCACCGCCATCGGCATGATCTCCCGCGCCAGCCACACCATTTCGGTGCGCGCCGATGCGCCGTGGAGGACGCTGGCCGAGTTCATCGCCGCCGCCCGGGCGGAACCCGGCAAGCTCAGCATGGGCAGCAGCGGCACCGGCAGCGCCACCCATTTCACGCTGGAGATGTTGCAGGCCCAGGCCGGCATCCGGGTGACGCATGTGCCCTATCGGGGCAGCAGCGTGGCGGTGCCGGACCTGGTGGCGGGCAACGTCGCCAGCGTGTGCTGCGAGTTGACCACGGTGCTGCCCACGCTGCGCGGCGGGCTGACCCGCGTGCTGGCGCTGGCGGCGGACCAGCGCAGCCCGCTGGTGCCGGAGGTGGTGACCGCCACCGAGGCCGGGCTGGCCGGCTTCAGCGGCGCCAGCTGGGTGGGGCTGGTGGCGCCCGCCGGCGTGCCGGCCGAGGCCATGGCCACCCTGGCCAGCGCCTTCCAGGCGGCGATGGCGGATGCCACGGTGCAGGCCCGCACCCGTGAAGCCGGGGCCGACCCCGCCCCGGCGGTGGAACAAACCCCGGCCGGCTTCACCGCCTTCATCCAGCGCGAGGCGGCACGGGTGCGCGAGGTGGCGCAGGCTTCCGGCATGAAGCTGGAATAACGCTGGCAAGCCGCCGCAGGATTGCCACGTAATGCCGGTACGAGGATGCCATGGCGACGAGCGATGACGAGGTTCCCCTCACCGGCAAGGTGAAGGACAAGCTGATCGAGGCGAAGCAGGCCTGGGCGCGGGATGGCCGGCTGCTGACCGGTGCCGTGGCCGACCCGCGGCGGGACCGGCTGCCGCCCGGCCAGACCCTGGTGAAGGACTGGCCGGTGCTGGACCTGGGCGTGCAGCCCGCGGTGGCGCCCGACAAGTGGCGGCTGCGGCTGGAAGGGCTGGTGGCGGCGCCGCTGGCGCTGACCCTGCCGGAGTTCATGGCGCTGCCGCAGACCAGCCTGGTGAACGACATCCACTGCGTCACCGCCTGGAGCCGCTATGACAACCACTGGCAGGGCGTGCGCGCGGCCGACCTGCTGGCGCTGGCGCGGCCGACCCATGCGGCGCGCTTCGTCAGCTTCACCAGCTATGACGGCTATACCACCAACGTCTCCCTGGCCGATTTCGCCGAGCAGGAGGTGCTGCTGGCGCATGCCTGGGAAGGCCAGCCGTTGAGCCGCCAGCATGGCGGCCCGGTGCGGGTGGTGCTGCCCAAGCTGTATTTCTGGAAGTCGCCGAAATGGGTCACGCGGATCGAGCTGCTGGGCGCCGATCGCCCCGGCTTCTGGGAGGTGCGCGGCTACCACAACAATGGCGACCCGTGGACGGAGGAGCGTTATGGCTGATGTCACGCGACGCGGTGCGGCCTTGACCGGTGCGGCCCTGATGACCGGCGCGGCCGGGGAGGCAACCGCCTTCGACTTTCGGCTGACCGCGATCGAGGGCGGCGCGCTGCCGCTCGCGCGGTTTCGCGGCAAGGCGATGCTGGTGGTGAACACCGCCAGCTTCTGCGGCTACACCCCGCAATACGCCAGCCTGCAACGGCTGCATCAACGCTATGAGGCGCATGGCCTGGTGGTGCTGGGCGTCCCTTCCACCGACTTCAACCAGGAAAGCCACGACGCCGCCGCGATCAAGCAGTTCTGCGACGCGAATTACGACGTGACCTTCCCGATGACCACGCCGGAACACGTGAAGGGCCCGCAGTCCAACCCGTTCTTCGCCTGGCTGGCGCTGCGCGGCGGCGGGCCGCCGGGGTGGAACTTCCACAAGTACCTGGTGGCGCGGGACGGCCGCACGGTGCGGCCCTTCGCCACCCAGGTGGAACCGGAAGCGCCCGCGGTGGTGCGGGCGATCGAGGCCGCGCTGGCGGTTACGCCGCCAGCCGCTTGAGCAGGTCCGCCACCACCGCCTCGAACATCTCGGTGGTCAGGCGGCGGGTGGAGGTGTTGTAGCGGCTGACATGGTAGCTGTTGGCCAGCAGCAGCCCATCCGGCAGCATGTGCATGGCGCCATGGGCGAAGCGCTTGTGGCTCAGCGGCAGGCCGCAGGCGCGCAGCGCGGCGGCATGGGCCAGCACGCCCAGCGCCAGCACCGCCTTCAGCTTCGGCATCGCCACCAGTTCGGCGCGCAGGAACTGGTTGCAGGTGCGGGTTTCCAGCGGCTCCGGCAGGTTGGCCGGCGGCACGCAGCGCACCGCGTTGGTGATGCGGCAGCCCAGCATCTGCATGCTGTCCTGCGGGTCTTCCAGGTATTCGCCGCGGGCGACGCCGAACTTCAGCAGCGTGGCATACAGCAGCTTGCCGGCGTGGTCGCCGGTGAAGGGCCGGCCGGTGCGGTTGGCGCCCTTCTGGCCGGGCGCCATGCCCAGCACCAGCAACGGCGCGTCGCGCGGGCCCCAGCTGGGCACCGGGGCATTGTGCCAGCCCGGTTGCGCCACGCGGTTGGCGGTGCGCAGCGCCACCAGCCGGGGGCAGAGCGCGCAGTCGCGCCCCGGGTCGGTGCAGGGCTCGGTCATTCCGGCAGTTCCGGGGCGCCCTGGAACGGGTCCGCCGGGGTTGGCGTGCGCGGCGCCACCACCGGGCCGCGCGGCTGCGGCGTGCCGGGGGCAGGGCGGCCGCGCGGTTCCACCTGGCGGCGGGTGATGTGCTCGGCCATGTCCATCAGGTCCACGAAGCCATCGGCCTGGCGGCGCAGTTCATCGGCGATCATCGCCGGCTGGGTGCGGATGGTGGAGACCACGGTGACCTTGCAGCCGATGCGCTGCACCGCTTCCACCAGGCGGCGGAAGTCGCCATCGCCGGAAAACAGCACGGCGTGGTCGATCCGCGGCGCCAGGTCCAGCATGTCCACCGCCAATTCCACGTCCACGTTGCCCTTCACCCGGCGGCGGCCGTTGGCATCGGTGAACTCCTTGGCCGGCTTGGTCACCACCGAGTATCCATTGTAGCCCAGCCAGTCCACCAGCGGCCGCAACGGGGAGTATTCCTCCGATTCCAGCAGCGCGGTGTAGTAATAGGCGCGCACCAGGTAGCCCTCGCCGCGGAAGTAGTTCAGCAGGTTCCTGTAGTCCACGTCGAAGCCAAGGGTACGCGAGGCGGCGTAAAGGTTTGCCCCGTCAATGAACAGGGCAAGTCGTTCCGGGTCTGACAATGTAGGGAACTCTCAAAATGCGGGTGGGGCCAACGCCCATTCCAAGATACTAGGAGTGGATTGATGGATTGTAAGCGAAATCGTTGTGATCATCGTTGCGCTGGGTGCAAACCTGCCAGACGCCAGTGGCCATTCGCCGCGGCAAACCTGCCTTGAGGCGGTGCGGGCGCTGGCGGCGCTGCCGGGGCTGAAGCTGGTGGCCGTTTCCGCCTGGTATCGCAGCGCGCCGGTGCCGCCGCTGCCCGGCGCGCCGGACTTCACCAACGGCGTCGCCCGGCTTGCCGGCACCGCGGACCCGGCCTGGTTGCTGGCGGAACTGCACCGGCTGGAAGCGGTGGCGGGGCGGCAGCGGCCGTTTCCCAACGCGCCGCGCACGCTGGACCTCGACCTCATCGACCTGAACGGCCTGGTGCGGGACACGCCGGACCCGATTCTGCCGCACCCCCGGGCGCATCTGCGCCGCTTCGTGCTGCAACCGCTGGCCGAGGTGGCGCCGGCGTGGCGGCACCCGCGCCTGGGCAGTAGCGTGGCGGCGCTGCTGGCCGCCCTGCCGGACCCGCCGCTGCTGCCCTGGCCCTGAAGCGCGCCGCCGTCAGCGGCGGCGG
>CANBXZ010000214.1 GCA_947373495.1 Acetobacteraceae bacterium | reverse complement strand
ACAACATGGGCAGCGACCAGCTGGTGAACGTGGAAACCCTCCACTTCGCCGGCGGTGGCGCGGATGTGGACCTTACCGCCATCCTGGGCGCCGGCGGCTTCATGCAGGGCGACCAGACCGGCAACACCAACCTGCTGGGCCTGGCCGGCAACGACACGCTGACCACCTATGGCTACAACAACACGCTGGACGGCGGCGGCGGCAGCGACAGCCTGGATGGCGGCGCCGGCAATGCCTCCATCAGCGGCGGCAGCGGCGACGACATCATCACCGTGGCCGGCCATACCAGCTTCATCTACGGCGGCGACGGCAGCGACCGCGTCAGCCTGACCGGCAACAACAACCACAACAACTACGTCGACCTGGGCAACGGCGACAACACCGTGGCCGGCGGGATCGACGTGAACACCGTGATCGGCGGCAGCGGCGCCGACCAGATCAGCGTCTCCGGCCACAACAACCTGATCCAGTCAGGCGGCGGCGATGACCGCATCGCCCTGGCCGCGGGTGGCGAGGATTCGGTGGATGGCGGCGCCGGCTTCGATGTCGTCAACTTCACCTTCTCCCGCCTCGGCGCCGAGATCCGCGCCAATGCGGATGGCAGCTTCGACGTGCACGGCCCGAATGGCTGGGACCACCTGCGCAACGTGGAACGCGCCGTGTTCACCGATGGCGTGGACAATCTGGGCCGCGGCGACCATGGCGACGTGAATGGCGACCGGCTGGGCGACCTGCTGCTGCAACATGCCAATGGCGAAGTCTGGGTGGCGCAGAACCACTTCCCGGGCGCCTTCGCCACCTCCCTGGTGGCGGCGCCGCCGGCGCGCTGGGTGGCCAAGGACAGCGCCGACCTCAACGCCGACGGCAACGCCGACATCATCTTCCAGGACAGCATCACCGGCGAGGTCTGGGGCTGGCTGATGAACGGCTACGGCGTTGGCCCCAACGGCCATATCGGCTTCACCAGCACCGACTGGGTACTGCGCTTCGCCGCCGACCTGAACGGCGACGGCAAGTCCGACCTGGTGTTCCGCAACAGCACCACCGGGGACATCTATGGCTGGATGCAGGACGGCCTGACCACGACCAGCGCCGGCAGCATCGGCAGCCCGGGCACCGCCTGGGATATTCAGGGCGCCGATGATTTCGACGGCGACGGCCAGACCGAACTGCTGTTCCGCCACACCGACGGCACCGTCTACATCTGGCAGCTGAACGGCCTGTCCATCCTCAGCCAGGGCGGCCCGGGCATGATCGACCTGGCCTGGCAGGTGCGCGGCACCGGCGATTTCGATGGCGATGGCCGCTCCGACATCCTGTGGCGCAACAGCGGCGATGGCAGCCTGTACCTGTGGGAAATGAACAACACCAACATCAAGGCCCAGGCCCTGGTGGCGACGCCCGGCCTGGGCGTGGACGTGGTGGGGATCGAGGACCTGAACGGGGATGGCCGCGCCGACATCATCCTGGCCAACCCGGCCGGTGACTTCACCGCGCTGACCATGGATGGCTTCGCCCAGACCGGCGCGCTCGGCATCGGCAGCTACGGCGCCGGCTGGCACCTGGTCTGACCCGGCCGGGGGCACCCCCAAGCCGGCGTACCCCTCACATAACCCCGATGGGGCGCGCCGGCTGCGGCGTGCCCTTCGCTCAACCCCAATGAGGCGGCCCGGAGCCAGCGTGCCCCGGCCGTCTCCCTACCCGGCCAGCTATTCGGCGGCCAGTTGAATCCGCGGCTCCAGCCCGGCGGCGGCCATGGCGGCACGGATGCGGCCCAGTTCGGCGCTGCCCAGCTTCTTCAGCGGTGGCCGCACCACGGCGCGCTGCATCCGGCCCAGCATCACCAGCGCCTCCTTCATGCGGTTATGCATGTCGAAGGCCGGGGCGGCGTAGAACACCTCGGACGTGGCGCGGACCAGGGCGTTGAGGCGCTGCGCCTCGGCCAGGTCCTGGCGCTGCACCGCCTCGAACAACGCCACCTGCAACGGCGCGATGACGCTGCCGGAACCCGAGAGCAGGCCCTTGCAGCCGGTGACCAGGCTGCCCATCAGCCAGGCGCTGTGGGTTGAAAGCACGTTCACCGGGCGCGACAGGCCCTGCAACGCCACCACATGCTTCTCGGCCAGCACCGGGTCGCCCGAGCCATCCTTGATGGCCTTGATCTGCGGGATCTCGGCCGCCAGTTCCAGCAGCGTCGCCATCGGGTAGGTCAGGCCGGTGGCCAGGCCGTACTGGAACAGGATCAGCGGCAGGTCGGTGGCGGCGGCCACGGCGCGCACATGGTCGGCCAGGCATTCCGGCCGCGCCGCATGGCCGCGCGCCAGCACGTTGGGCGGGAAGACCAGCAGGCAGGAAGCCCCGCCGGCCGCCGCCATCTTCGCCAGCTTCACCGCCTGCATGGTGCTGTCGGAATAGACGCCGTTGATGATCGGGGTGCTGTCGCCGATCGCGTCCATCGTGGCGTCCAGCACCGCCACCTGTTCCTGGTACTCGCAGGAGGAAACCTCGGAGGCATGGGCGTTCACGGTGATGCCGTTGATGCCGCGGGTGCCTGCCACGTCGCGCAGATGCGCCTTGTAGCCGGCGAAATCCACCGAGAGGTCGTCGTGGAACGGCAGCAGGCAGGCGGGGATGACACCCTCGGCCTGGTAGGCGGGGAATTTGGCGGGCATGGCGGGACGCCTCCTGGACGGATGGTTTGACCCCAGCCTAGGGCCTGATCGCCCGCGACGGAATTGTCGAAAGGCGTGAATCAGCTTCTCCGCCGGAAAAGTCGGCGCGCGGGGGCGGCAATCGGGCGGTTGACCAGGGGTGGCCGCTGAGGGCATCTGACGGCGAATTCAGCCGGAGGATCGCCATGCGCCGCCGTACCCTGCTCGCCGCCACGCTCGCCCTGCCCGCCCTCCAGGCCCGGGCCCAGGGCGCCACGGTCATGCGGCTGTCGCATCAATTTCCGCCCAGCCACCACAATGCCCGGGTGATGGCCGCCTTCGCCGAGGACGTGAAGGCGCGCAGCAATGGCAGCGTGGATGTCCAGGTCTTCCCGGCCGAACAACTGGCCCGCGCCAATGAGAACTTCCCCGGCGTCGCCCGCGGCGCCTTCGAGGCCGCGGCGGCGGTGAACTTCCAGTGGGGCACCACCCTGCCGGAGATGAACGCGCCGACCATCCCGTACCTGTTCAGCGACATCGGCCGCATCCGCCAATTCCCGGGCAGCGAGGCGGCCAAGCTGCTGGAAGGGCTGCTGCAACGCCGCGCGGTGCAGAACCTGATGTGGCTCTACACCTCGCGCCAGGCGATCTTCACCAGCAACCGCAAGCTGCTGGTCTCGCCGGGGGATTTCCAGGGCCTGAAGGTGCGCGGCCTGAACGCGCTGACCGACAATGCGCTGAGCGCGGTCGGCGCCGCGCCGTCCTCCATGCCCGGGCCGGAAGTGCCGCAGGCGCTGCAATCCGGCGTGCTGGATGCCGGGCTCACCGACCTGTCCGCCGCCGTCTCCCGCCGGTTCTATGAGTTCCAGAAGTACGGCACCGTCACGCCGTTCTTCTGCGTGATGAGCCATGTGTACGTGAACCCGCGCTGGTTCGCCGGGCTGCGCCCCGACCAGCGCACCGCCATCGAGGCCGCCGCCCACAAGGCCGAGCAGGACCAGATGGAGGTGACCGAGGCCACCGCCGCCGCCGCGGTGACCGAGCTGCGCGCCAAGGGCATGACCCTGCACGAGCAGACCGCGGCCGAAGCCGCCGAATGGTCCGCCAGGATGCAGCCGCCGGTACTGGCCGCCTTCCTGCGCCTGGCGCCGGACAACGGCCGCCGCGCGATCGACGCCCTGGCCGCGCTGTGACCTGGCTGGGCAAGGCGGCGGAGCGCATCGCCGGGGCGGCCGGCGTGCTGGCCAGCGGCGCCACCGTGCTTTGCCTGGTGCTGATCTGCATTTCGGTGGCCGCGCGCTACCTGTTCAACCTGCCCATCGCCTGGATCGACAAGGTGGCGGGCTGGCTGGTGCTGGCCGTGGTGCTGCTGGCGGCGGGGGAAACCCAGCGGCGGTTCGAACATATCGGCGTGGATGTCGCGACCTCCCGCATCGGGCCCAGGCTGGCGCGGCTGGCGCATCTGCTGGGGGCGCTGGCGGTGGCCGCGGTGGCCGGCCTGCTGCTGAATGCCGGGCTGGAAGCGGTGGCGTTCAGCCGCATGGTCGGCATGCAGACCGAGATCGAAGGCGTGCCCGAATGGTGGGTGCAGGCCATCCTGCCCGCCGGCGCCGCCGTGCTGCTGGTGGTGGCGCTGGCCCAGGCGGTGGTGCTGGCGCTGGGCGGCACGCCGCCGCACCTGCCCACCGGCGATGCAGACCCCACCAGCGGCGACCGGATGCTGCGCGAATGACCTTCCTGCTGCTGCTGGTGGCGCTGATCGCGCTGCTCTATCTCGGTATGCCGATGTTCGCGGCCTTGTTCCTGCTGCCGATGGGCGTGCTGTACTACGTCGAGGGCGGCGTGCCGGCGCTGGGCGAGATGGTCACCGGCAAGCTGGACGGCTACCTGCTGGTGGCGATTCCGCTGTTCATGCTGAAAGCGCACATCATGGTGCGCGGCAAGGTGGTGGACGACCTCTACGCCGCGGCCTTCGCCATGCTGCGCGGGGTGCGCGGGGGCGTCGGCATTGCCACCGTCGCCGCCTGCACCGTGTTCGCCGCCATCACCGGCTCCTCCGTCGCCACGGCGCTGACCGTGGGCAAGATCGCCATTCCGCAGATGCTGCGCTACGGCATGTCCCGCAAGGGCGCCTTCGGCGTGGTGGCGGGCGGTGGCACGCTGGGTATCCTGCTGCCGCCCTCGGCGCCGATGGTGCTGTATGCCTATGTCACCGAAGCCTCGGTCAGCTACCTGTTCCTGGCCGGGCTGATGCCGGGACTGATGATGGCCAGCATGTTCGCCGGCTGGTGCATGCTGACCGAAGGCCGCGCCCGCAGCCCGGACGGCGAGGCCCCGCCGGCGCCGGATGCCCGCACCTTCCTGCGCTCGCTGTGGGCGGTTTCGCTGCCGGTCTTCGTGCTGGGCGGCATCTACCTGGGCATCTTCACCGCCACGGAAGCCGCCGGCACCGGCACGTTGTATGCGCTGCTGATCGCGGTGTTCGGCTATGGCGCGCTGAAGTGGCGTGACCTGATGGATGGCGTGCAGGAAGCCACGCGCACCGCCTCCATGCTGCTGCTCATCATCGCCGGCGCGGCGATTTATGGCTACATGCTGACCAAGCTGCGGGTGCCGCAGGAACTGGTGGCACTGGTCACCGACCATGGCCTGAACAAGGTGCAGTTCCTCATCGCCATGATGGTGCTGCTGTTCCTGCTGGGCCTGGTGCTGGAAAGCTTCAGCATCATCCTGCTGACCATGCCGGCCATCCTGCCGGTGATGGCGACGCTGGACGTGGACAAGATCTGGTACGGCGTGCTGCTGACGCTGTCGCTGGAAATGGCGCTGATCTCGCCGCCGGTGGCGATGAACCTGGTCGTCATCAAGGCCATCACCGGGGCGCCGCTGGCGGAGGTGAACCGCAGCATCATGCCCTACATGGTGATGCTGATGATCGGCACCGGGCTGCTGATCGCCTTCCCGGATATCGCGCTGTGGCTGCCGCGGGTGGCGGGGTACGCGGGTTAACGGGTTCTGACCGGCCCGCTGCCGCCACCGCTGCCGCCACCGCCCGGCAGGCTGGTGGCCAGGGCGGCGATGGCGCCGGCCGCCAAGGGAACCAGCGCATAGGTCCAGGCACTGGTGCGGTTGAGGTCTTCCTCCGGCCAGGCTTCGGCATCGCTGGGGCGCGGGCGGGTGGTGGCCCGCGGCGCCGGCAACGGAATGCCGCCGCGCGGCGGGATGACCACCTCGGCGCCTTCCGGCACGCGCAGGGTGCGCAACTGCGCTTGTGCCGGCAGCGCGCACAACAACGTCAGGGCGAGTGGAATCGCGGCTTTCACAACCGCAGCATGGCCTGGGCGGCAGCGCCCGGGCAAGCGATTATTCCGCGTCCGGCTGCTGCTCCGGCGCGGCCGAGGCGAAGGCGGGCATGGCCATGCAGGCGGCCTCGGCGGCCAGCAGCCGCGGCATCGCGGTCAGGTCCACCTTGAAGCGCCGGGCGTTGAACATCTGCGGCACCAGCGCCAGGTCGGCCAGGCTGGGCGAGGCGCCGAAGCAGAACGGGCCGGGTTCGGCGCTGACAAGCACCTCGCACGCCGCCAGCCCCTCGGCGATGGTGTCGTGCGCCCAGGCGGTGACGGTGGCGTTGTCGTGGCCCAGCGCGCGCAGGCGGTTCAGGATCTTCAGGTTCTGCACCGCATGGATCTCGCAGGCGATGGCCTGGGCGAAGGCCCGTACCTTGGCCCGCTGCACCGGGCTGGCCGGCAGCAGCGGCGGCTCCGGATGGGTCTCGTCCAGGTATTCGATGATGGCGAGGGACTGCGTCAGCGCCGTGCCGTCCGCCAGCACCAGCGCCGGCACCAGGCCCTGCGGGTTCAGCGGCAGGTAGTCGGCGCTGCGTTGCTCACCCTTCTGCAGGTGGCGGAACAATTGCGTCGCGTGCAGCCGCTTCAGGTTCAGCGCAATGCGCACCCGGTAGGCGGCGCTGGAGCGGTAGTAGCCATACAGGTGCATCAGCGCGTCCCCAGCATCTGCCGCGCGATGATGACGCGCATGATCTCGTTGGTGCCTTCCAGAATGCGGTGCACGCGCAAATCCCGCACCAGCTTCTCGATGCCGTAGTCGGCCAGGTAGCCATAGCCGCCCAGCAGTTGCAGCGCGTCGTCGGCAATACGGTGGCAGGTGTCGGTGGCGAAGCGCTTGGCCATGGCGCAGAAGGCGCCGGCGTCGGGCGCCTTCTCGTCCAGCTTGGCGCAGGCGCGCCACAGCAGGGTGCGGCTGGCTTCCAGTTCGGTCAGCATGTCGGCCAGCTTGAACTGGGTGTTCTGGAAGTCGCTGACCGGCTTGCCGAAGGCCGTGCGCTCCCGCACATAGGCCAGCGCCCGGTCCAGCGCCGCCTGGGCGCCGCCCACGCTGCACGCGGCGATGTTCAGCCGGCCGCCATCCAGCCCGGCCATGGCGAACTTGAACCCCTCGCCCTCCTGGCCCAGCAGCGCGGCGACCGGCACCCGGGCAGCGTCGAACAGCACCTGGCGGGTCGGCTGGGCGTTCCAGCCCATCTTCTTCTCATTGGCGCCGAAGCCAACGCCGGGCATGTCCTTCTCGATCAGCAGCGCGGAGATCCCGCGCGGCGTGTCGTCGCCGGTGCGCACCATGGTCAGGTAGAGGTCGGAAACGCCGGCGCCGCTGATGAACTGCTTGGCGCCGTCCAGCACGTAATGGTCGCCATCCCGCCGCGCCCGGGTGCGCAGCGCCGCGGCGTCGCTGCCGCTGCCCGGTTCGGT
>CANBXZ010000213.1 GCA_947373495.1 Acetobacteraceae bacterium | reverse complement strand
CGGCCGCCAGCCTCGCATACTTTCTTCATTTACCGGGATTGGCTATCCTGCCGCCCTTGGGGGATTGCATGACTGATGACGCCGCGCAGGCCGAGAGCCTGCTGCCCTATGCCCAGTGGACCGAGGAAGCGCTGCGCGCCGTGGTGGCGGACGCGCTGGACTATGCCGCGCTGCATGGCCTGCCCGGCGAGCACCATTTCTACATCACCTTCCGCACAACCGCGCCCGGAGTCGCCATTCCGGCCCATCTGAAGGCGCGCTACCCGCAGGAAATGACCATCGTCCTGCAGCATCGCTTCTGGGACCTGAAGGTGGACCGCGCGGTTGGGCTGTTCTCGGTGGGGCTGTCCTTTGGCGGCGTGCCCTCCACGCTGGTGGTGCCGTTCGCGGCGCTGACCGCCTTCGCCGACCCGCAGGTGAAGTTCGGCCTGCGCTTCCAGGGCCCGCCGGAAGCCCCGGAAGTGGAGGAAACCGCGGCGGAAGCCCCGGCCGAGGCCATGACGGAGGAAAGCCGCGCCGCGGCCGCCGCCCCGCAGGTGGTGAGCCTGGACGCGTTTCGTCGCCGCCCGGCGCGGGATTAAAGATCGCCCGGCGCGGGATTAAAGGCCGCCCGGCGCGGGATTGGGAGCCGGCCCGCGCCACCCTGGGGAAGCGCCCGGCGCGGGATTAAACCGCCCGGGGGCGCCAGCGTGGTTGGCTTGGGCGCCGGGCTGGGGTAATCCCGGCTCCGCCTATAGCGCGCCCCTGAAGGCGCCAGCGGAGACCCGCCCATGACCCCGCCCCTGGACCACGCCGCCGAAGCCCCCGCCCGGCCGGACAGTTTCCTCTACAGCCCGATGTTCCCGCTGGGCGAGGACAGCACGCGCTATCGCAAGCTGGACATCGCCGGCGTCTCCACCACCCAGGTGGACGGCCAGACGGTGCTGAAGATTGCCCCCAAGGCGCTGGAAGACCTGGCCTTCCAGGCCTGCAAGGACGTCTCCCACCTGCTGCGCCCGGCGCATCTGGAACAGCTCGCCAAGATTTTGCAGGACCCCGAGGCCAGCGCCAATGACCGCTTCGTGGCGCTGGACCTGCTGAAGAACGCCTCCATCGCGGCCGGCGGCAAGCTGCCGATGTGCCAGGACACCGGCACCGCCATCGTGTTCGGCAAGAAGGGCCAGCGCGTCTGGGTGCAGGGCGACGAGGAGGAGGCGCTGAGCTACGGCGTCCACCGCACCTATACCGAGACCAACCTGCGCTATTCGCAGATGGCGCCGTTGAACATGTTCGACGAGGTCAACACCGGCAACAACCTGCCGGTGGACTTCAGCATCATGGCGCAGCCGGGCGAACACCACGCCGACGAGTTGCACCTGATGTTCGTCCTCAAGGGCGGCGGCAGCGCCAACAAGACCTTCCTGTACCAGCAGACCCGCGCGGTGCTGAACAAGCCGAAGCTGCTCGCCTTCATCGAGGAGAAGGTGAAGACGCTGGGCACCTCCGCCTGCCCGCCCTACCACCTGGCCATCGTCATCGGCGGCACCAGCGCCGAGACCACGCTGAAGACGGTGAAGCTGGCCAGCACCAAGTGGCTGGACGCGCTGCCGACCAGCGGCGACAAGTCCGGCCACGCCTTCCGCGACCCGGTGCTGGAAGGCGAGGTGCACAAGCTGACGCAGAACCTGGGCATCGGCGCGCAGTTCGGCGGCAAGTACTTCTGCCACGACGTGCGCGTGGTGCGGCTGCCACGGCACGGCGCCTCGCTGCCCATCGGCATCGGTGTTTCGTGTTCGGCGGACCGGCAGATAAAAGCAAAAATCACGCCCGAAGGTGTGTTCCTGGAGGATCTGGAGCACGACCCGGCGCGCTTCCTGCCCGAAGCCACGGATGAGATCCTGGGCGGCGAAGTGGTCAATATCGACCTGAACCAGCCGATGGAGGCCATTCGCGCCACGCTGCGCCAGCACCCGGTGAAGACCCGGGTTTCGCTGACCGGCACCATGGTGGTGGCGCGCGACATCGCCCATGCCAAGCTGCAGGAACGGCTTGATGCCGGCCTGGGCATGCCGGACTACATGAAGAACCACCCGGTCTACTACGCCGGCCCGGCCAAGACGCCTGAAGGCATGGCCACCGGCAGCTTCGGCCCCACCACGGCCGGCCGCATGGACAGCTATGTGGAGGCGTTCCAGAAGGCCGGTGGTTCCATGGTGATGCTGGCCAAGGGCAACCGCAGCAAGGCGGTGCTGAACGCTTGCAAGAACTACGGCGGCTTCTACCTGGGCAGCGTCGGCGGCCCGGCGGCGCGCCTGGCGCAGGACTGCATCAAGAAGGTGGAAGTGCTGGAATATCCCGAGTTGGGGATGGAAGCGATCTGGCGCATCGAAGTGGTCGATTTCCCCGCCTTCATCGTGATGGACGACAAGGGCAACGACTTCTACGAGGGGTTGGAATAAGCCCATGCGCAAGCTGATCTCGTCGGGAAGCCGGTTCGAAGACGAGATCGGCTATTCCCGCGCGGTGGTGGATGGCGACTACGTCTTCGTCTCCGGCACCACCGGCTACGACTATGCCAGCATGACCATCGCCGAGGATGTGGTGGCCCAGGCCGACCAGGCCTTCCGCAACATCGCCCAGGCGCTGGCCCAGGCCGGCTGCACGCTGGATGACGTGGTGCGCGCCCTGTTCATCGTGCCGCGGCGGGAGGATTGGCAGCCCTGCTGGCCGGTGGTGAAGCGCTATTTCGGCACCGCCAAGCCTGCCTCCACGTTGATCCACGCCGGATTGCAGACCGATGCCATGCGCATCGAGATCGAAGTGACCGCCCGCCTGCCCCACCGCCCGATGACCGTCGCGCCGCAGGGCGCCAAGGTCTGAATCGGCCGGCCAGAAACAAGGACTGACCCAATGCGCTTCGCCGTGGATCGCCTGGACCACCTGGTCATCAACTGCCGGAACGTGGAAACCATGGCCAGCTGGTACCAGCGCGTGCTGGGCATGGAACGCGAGACCTTCGGCACGGCGCAGCGCACCGCGCTGAAATTCGGCGGCCAGAAGATCAACCTGCGTCCGTTCGAACACCCCGCCGCGGACTGGATCGCGGCGCGCGACTGCTCCCCGGGCACGCAGGACCTCTGCTTCATCGTCACCGTCACCTCCGACCAGGTGGAACAGCACTTCCGCGACTGCGGCGTGGAGATCGCCGAGGGGCCGGTGGAAAAAACCGGGGCACTCGGCCAGATGACCAGCGTTTACACCCGCGACCCCGAGGGCAACCTGATCGAGGTTTCCTCCTACTCAGGCTGAGCCCGCCTGCCGCGGGACGGAGAACCACCGATGACCCGCACCGAAACCGACAGCCTGGGCAGTATCGAAATCGCCGCCGGCCGCTACTGGGGGCCACAGACCGAACGCGCCCGGCTGCTGTTCCGCATCGGCACGGAACGCTTTCCGCCCGGGCTGATCCGCGCCGTGGGCCTGCACAAATGGGCCTGCGCCGAAGCCAACCAGCGCCTGGGCGAGTTGCCCGCCCCGCTGGCCACCGCCATCCAGCAGGCGGCGCAGGAGATTGCGGACAACCAGCGCGACGCCGATTTCCCGCTGCCCGTCTGGCAGACCGGCAGCGGGACCCAAACCAACATGAACGCCAATGAGGTCATCTCGAACCGGGCGAATGAGCTGCTGGGCCAGCCGCTGGGCAGCCGCAAGCCGGTGCACCCGAACGACCATGTGAACCTCGGCCAGTCCAGCAACGACAACTTCCCCACCATGATGCACATCGCCGCCGCCGAGGCGGTGACGCAGCGCCTGCTGCCGGCGTTGGCCACGCTGCACGCCGCGCTGGCCGCGCGCGCCGCTGCCTGGCAGGGCATCATCAAGCTCGGCCGCACGCATCTGATGGACGCGGTGCCGGTGACGCTGGGCCAGGAATTCGCCGCCTATGCGCGGCAGATGGAATTGGGGGCGGACCGCCTGAACGCCGCCCTGCCCCGCCTGCTCAGCGTGCCCCAGGGCGGCACCGCCGCCGGCACCGGGCTGAACCGCCACCCGGATTTCGACCGGGTATTCTGCGCGGTGATCAGCCAGCGCACCGGCCTGGCCTTCACCCCCAGCCCGAACAAGTTCGAGGGCATGGGCGCGCATGATGCCTTCGTGGAACTGCACGGCGTGTTCAACGTGCTGGCGGTGTCGCTGAACAAGATCGCCAACGACATCCGCCTGCTGGGCAGCGGCCCGCGCAGCGGCTTTTCCGAGCTCATCATCCCGGCCGATGGCCTGTCCTCCAGCATCATGCCCGGCAAGACCAACCCGACGCAGTCGGAGGCGCTGACCATGGTGTGCGCCCAGGTGATGGGCAACAACACCACCGTCACCGTGGCCGGCGCCCAGGGCCACCTGGAGCTGAACGTGTTCAAGCCGGTCATCATCCAGGCGGTGCTGCAAAGCGCCGGGCTGCTGGCCGATGCCGCCGAGAGCTTCGCCCACAACATGGTGGCCAAGCTGGAGCCGAACCTGGACCGCATCGCCGAGAACCTGGCGAAATCGCTGATGCTGGTGACGGCGCTGAACCCGCGCATCGGCTACGACAAGGCGGTGCAGATCGGCAAGAAGGCGCTGGCGGAAAACCTGACCCTGAAGGACGCCGCCGCGCAACTGGGCTTCGTGGCGCCGGCGGATTTCGACCAATGGGTGCGCCCGGCGGACATGGTCCACCCCGGCGCCAGCCTGGCATGAACCACCTGCGGAAACGCAGCTTCGCGCTGGGCGGGCACCGTACCAGCGTGGCGCTGGAGCCAGCCTTCTGGGCGGCGCTGGAAGCCATGGCCCAGCGCCGCGCGCTGAGCCTTTCGGCGCTGGTGGCGCAGGTGGATGCCGACCGCGCCGACACCACCCAGCCACTGGCCAGCGCGCTGCGCGTGTTCGCGCTGGCCGACGACCGCGGCTAAACCACCTCCACCTTGGCGGCGCGGGCGATATCGCCCCACTTCTGGCGTTCCGCCTGCATGAAGGTGAGTTGGGCTTCCGGTGTCATCGCCTGGGTCGCGGCGCCATTCTCGCGCAGGCGGCCGATGTACTCGTCCTCCAGCGCCACGCGGTTGATGGCGGCGTTCAGCCGCTGGAGGATCTCGGGCGGCGTCGCCTTCGGCGCCATGAAGGCGTACCAGGCCACGTAGTCGGTCTGGTCCAGCCCCAGCTCGATGGCGGTTGGCACCTCCGGCGCGCGCGGCGACCGCGCGCGGGAGGTCAGCGCCAGCGGCCGCAGCCGGCCACCACTGATATGGCCCCAGCCGGCGCCCAGGCTGTCCACCATCACCGGCACGCGGCCGGCCACCACGTCCAGCTGCGCCGGCGGGGTGCCGCGATAGGGCACCGCCGGCATGTCCAGCCCATGGCGCAGCTTGAAGCCTTCCACGATCAGGTGGTTGATGGTGCCGGCGCTGGGCAGCGCGTAGTCCAGCTTGCCCGGCTGCGCCTTGGCCTGGGCCACCAATTCCGCCAGCGTCTTCGGCCCGGTCTGCGGATTGGCCACCCACACCATGGGCGAGGTGACCGGGCAGGCCACGGCGGCCAGGTCGTCCACCGGGTCCAGCGGCATGCCGCGATAGACGCTGATGTTGATGGACAGCGAGCCCACCGCGGCGAACAGCAGCGTCGTGCCATCCGGCGTCGCGCGCTGCACTTCCTGCATGCCGATATTGCCGTTGGCGCCGGGCTTGTTCTCAATGACGACCGGCACGCCGAAGATCTCGGAAAGCCGTGGCGTCATCAGCCGGGCGTAGTTGTCGAAGCCGCCGGTCACGGAGGGCACGATGATGCGCACCGGGCGGCTGGGCCAGCCCTGCGCCCGGGCGTGCAGCGCGGGCAGGGCCAACGTGGCGCCCAGCAGGGCGCGACGGGAAAACGGCATGGACAATCCTCGGGGTCTTGTTGGCGCGGACCCTAGCGGCGACTGCCCCGGCTAGGCAATGCGCCGCCGGGGCCGCGCCATGGCCGCCCCGGCTTCCGGCCGGCCCTAAGCCCGGCGGATCGTCGCCAGGAACTCGCCGGCGCGGGTGCGCAGCGTGTCGGCATGGCCGGAAAGGTCGGTGGCGGCGCCGAGCAGGGAGCCCGAAGCCTCCCCGGTTTCACCCGCGGCGCGGCGCACATCCTCAATCCGGCGGGTCACCGCGCCGGTGCCGTCGGCCACCTGGGTGGCGCTGCGGGCAATCTCCCGCGTCGCGCTGCCCTGCTGTTCCACCGCGCTGGCGATGGCGGTGGTCACGTGGTTCATCCGCTCGATCGTGCGGCCGATGCTGCGCAGCGCCTCCACCGCCTGGGCCGTGGTGCTCTGCACGCCGCCGATCTGCTGGCTGATCTCCTCCGTGGCCTTGGCGGTCTGGTTGGCCAGGGTCTTCACCTCGCTGGCCACCACGGCGAAGCCCTTGCCGGCCTCGCCGGCGCGCGCCGCCTCGATGGTGGCGTTCAGCGCCAGCAGGTTGGTCTGGCCGGCGATATCGCCGATCATCCGCACCACATCGCCAATCCGCGCCGCGGCCTGGGCCAGGCCCTGCACCGTGGCATCCGTGGCGCGGGCGGCTTCGGCCGCCTCGCGCGCCACCGCCGCGCCTTCGGCCGCCTGGCGGGTGATCTCCGCCACGCTGCTGGCCAGTTCCTCGGCGCTGGCGGCCACCGCCTGCACATCGGCCCCGGCGGCGCTGCTCACCTCGGCCACCGCATCGGCCTCCCGGCCACTGGTTTCCGCCGCCGAGGACAAGGCCCGCGCCGCCTGCTGCACCTGGCTGGCCGCCGCCGCCACCGCTTCCACCACGCCGCCGACATCCGCCTCGAACGCGTCCGCCATGCGGGCCTGGGCGGTGGCCACGCGCCAGACCAGCATCGGCGAGACATAGGTACCAGCACTGTCGCGGATAGCCGAGATGGCCAGGTCCACCACCTCCCCGCCCAGGGTCAGCCGGGTGTTGTAGGGCAGGTTGGCGGGGTCGGAGACCATCTTGCGAAGGTGTTGCGGATTGTGGTGGAAGATCTCGATGCCCTGGCCCAGCACCTGGTTGACCGGCACCGGCAGGCTGGGCCCCAGCCGTGCCATCAGGTCGCGGTTGGTGGCGTTCAGGTAGTCGATGCGGAAGCCATCATGCGGGTCCGCCGTCATCACCCCCACCGGCAGTTGCTCCAGCATCTGCTGCTGGGCGAAGGCGTTGCGCACCGTGGCCCGCAGCCGCTCCAGCGCATCCGCGATCTGGCCGATCTCGTCGCGCCGGCCCTGGTCCGGCACCGGCTGGCTCGCCTCGCCGCCGGCGATGGCGGCCACCGCCCCGGCCAGCCGGCGCAGCGGCGTGCCGATGGCCCGGGCGGTGAACCAACCCGACAGCACCAGCACCAGCGCCACCGCCATGCCGATCCACAGCACCACGCTTTCCACCGCCTGCGCGGCGGCCACCGCGGCGCCTTCCTGCTGGCTGGCCG
>CANBXZ010000212.1 GCA_947373495.1 Acetobacteraceae bacterium | reverse complement strand
ACCGCAACAGGATGCTGAAATAGCCGAAGCCGCACGGAATGTGCAAGAAGATTTTGCAGTGCAGCATAACGCTGCCGCCAGACGCCGCCTCACATGCCGCGGCGCCCGCGGCCATGGCCGCATCGTGATTGCACCAGCGTAGCGAGAACGGCGCTTAACCCTTTGCGAAAAGGGCCTGTTCTACTTCGGTTCCAGTAGACGCGGCCGGGGCTGGCGCTTTAGCTTCCCCCGTCCGCGTGCGTGCCGAGGGGGGCAGGCCACGTGTCGGGGTATACCATGATTGCAGCGAATGCCGCCTGGCGGCGAACCCGGATTCTCGCCATGCCGGCGGTGGTTCTTGCCCTGGTGTTGGGGCTGGGCACCCGTGCGGCCCAGGCCCAGATCGGCAGTGAGCGCTACGCCGCCATCGTGACCGATGCCGAAACCGGCAACGTGCTGACCGCCGCCAGCCCGGACGAATTGCGGCACCCGGCCTCGCTGACCAAGATGATGACGCTGTACATGGCGTTCGAGGCGCTGCGCGAAGGCCGCCTGCACCTCAACACCGCGCTGACGGTTTCGGAAAACGCCGCGGAGATGCCGCCATCGCGCATCGGCCTGCTGGCCGGCATGCACCTGACGGTGGAGGAAGCCATCCTCGCCCTGGTGACCAAATCCGCCAACGACGCCGCCGCGACCCTGGGCGAACACCTGGGCAATGGCAGCGAGGACCGCTTCGCCCAGATGATGACGATGCGCGCCCGCGGCCTGGGCATGAGCCGCACCGTGTTCCGCAACGCCTCCGGCCTGCCGGACGCCGACCAAGTTTCCACCGCGCGCGACATGGCGCTGCTGGGCCGCCGGCTGATGAAGGATTTCCCGGATCGGTTCAGTTATTTCTCCACGCCGTATTTCCGCTTCCGTGGCCGGGTGGCGTTCAACCACAACCGGCTGCTGCAGGAATATGAGGGCACCGACGGCATCAAGACCGGCTACGTGAACGACAGCGGCTTCAACCTGGTGGCCTCCGCCCGGCGGGAAGGCGTGCGCCTGGTGGCCGCGGTGTTCGGCGGCCGTACCGGGCGGGAACGGGACCGCCACATGATGGCGCTGCTGGACCAGGGCTTCGCGCAGATGGGCGTGGCCACGCGCCAGCAGGTGGCGGCACGCCGGCCCCTGCCGCAAATGCTGGCCGGCGCCCACGCGCATGGGCTGGCGCAGCGCATCTTGCGCCCCGGCACCAATGGCCAGGCCGGCCGCCAGCCGGTGCTGCGGTTGGCCACCACCAAGCCCAACACCGGCCGCAGCCTGATGCGCCTGGAACAGGGTGACACCGGCCGCAACCAGTTGCGCGCGCCGCCGCGCCACGCCGCCGCGCCGCATGTTGCCCCGCCCCGCATGGCCACGGCGCCCAAGCCGGCCAAGCAGCCGAAGCACCACCGCCGCGGCTAGAGTCTGATCGTCGCTGGTGGAATCGCCGACGGCTATTCCACCAGCACCAGCTCGGTGCCGTCTTCCACCAGGTCGCCCACCTGGCAGCGCAACGCCATGACCTTGCCCTCCCCCGGGGCAGTGATGCGCATCTGCACCTTCATCGCTTCCAGCACCAGCAGCACCTGGCCGCGCACCACCGCGTCGCCTTCCTGCACCAGCACATCCAGCACGCGGCCCGGCATCGGCGCCAGCACGCGGCCGCCGGCCTGGTGCGCGTCATCCTGCGGGGCGCGTGGGTCCACATGGGTCAGCGCATGGCCGACGCCATTCAGGAACACCGTCAGCGCCGGGCCCTGCCGCAGCACCCGCAGGTGCGCGGAGGCATCGCCCAGCCGCAGTTCCAACCGCCCCGCGACGTCCCGCGCCGATACCAGCTCCGCGCCCAGGCGGAAGCCATCGGGCAGCAGATGGGCGCGCAGGTCGTGCCGGGTTTCGCCTTCCTGCAGCACGAAGTCCTGGTAGCCCTCGCCATTCAGGCGCCAGGCATTGGTCAGGTTCCACGGCGAATGCGGGTCCCCGGCCGCGCCGCCCTGCGCTTCATCCGCCAGCAGCCGGTGCAGCGCCGCCGCCAGCACCAGGCGCGGCGCGGCGGGTGGGCCGGCCATCACCTGCGGGTGGCGGGCGATGAAGCCGGTGTCCAACTCGGCGGCGGCAAAGGCCGGGTGCGCCGCAATGGCACGCAACAGGCCGAGATTGGTTGCGACGCCAGCAATCTCGTAGTCATCCAGCGCCCGCCGCAGCTTGCGCAGCGCCGCGTCACGGTCGGCGCCATGCACGATCAGCTTGGCGATCATCGGGTCGTAGTGGATGGGAATGGCGTCGCCCTGGCGCACGCCGGTGTCTATCCGCACATCGCCGCCGGGTTCGTGCAGGTGGTGCAGCGTGCCGATGGAAGGCGCGAAGTCGCGCGCCGGGTCCTCGGCATAGACCCGCACCTCGATGGCGTGGCCGTGGATGTGCAGGTGCTCCTGCGGCAGCGGCAGCCTTTCGCCGGCGGCGACGCGCAACTGCCATTCCACCAGGTCCTGGCCGGTGATGGCCTCGGTCACCGGGTGTTCCACCTGCAGGCGGGTGTTCATCTCCATGAAGAAGAAGTCGTCGCCTGGACCTTCCCCCGCGACGCCTGCGTCGACGATGAACTCCACCGTGCCGGCGCCGACATAGCCGATGGCGCGGGCGGCATCGCAGGCGGCCTTGCCCATGGCGGCCCGGCGGGCGGCGCTCATGCCCGGGGCGGGGGCTTCCTCCACCACCTTCTGGTGGCGGCGCTGGATCGAGCAGTCACGCTCGAACAGGTGCACCGTATTGCCGTGGGTATCGGCGAAGACCTGCACCTCGATATGGCGCGGCTTCTGCAGGTAGCGCTCGATCAGCACCTGGTCGTCGCCGAAGCTGGCGCGGGCCTCGCCCTGGGCCAGCATCAGGGCTTCGTCGAAGCTCTCGGCGTCCGGCACGATGCGCATGCCCTTGCCGCCACCGCCGGCGCTGGCCTTGATGAGCACCGGGAAGCCGATGCGCGCGGCTTCGTCCCGCAGCAGCGCCGGCGCTTGCGCTTCGCCATGATAGCCCGGCACCAGCGGCACGCCGGAGCTTTCCATCAGCGCCTTGGCCGCGGATTTGCTGCCCATGGCGCGAATGGCGCTGGGCGGCGGGCCGATGAAGACCAGCCCCGCCGCGGCGCAGGCCTCGGCGAAGTCGGCATTCTCGCTGAGGAAGCCATAGCCCGGATGCACCGCCTGGGCGCCGCATTCCAGCGCCACCCGAATGATGGCGTCGCCGCGCAGATAGCTCTCCCGCGCCGGGGCCGGGCCGATGCAGCGCGCCACATCCGCCATCGCCACATGCGGCGCATTGGCGTCGGCTTCGGAATACACCGCGACGGTGCGGATGCCGAGGCGCCGGGCGGTGCGGATGACGCGGCAGGCGATTTCGCCCCGATTGGCGATGAGGATGCTGTCGAACATCGGCGTCACATCCGGAACAGGGGGGCGCGCGTCGGCTCGACCGGCGCGTTCAGCGAAGCGGAGATGGAGAGCCCCAGCACCATGCGGGTGTCGGCCGGGTCGATCACGCCGTCATCCCACAACCGGGCGCTGGCGTAGTAGGGGTGGCCCTGGGCTTCGTACTGCGCCTCGATCGGCGCCTTGAACTTCGCCTCTTCCTCGGCCGGCCAGGCGCCGCCCTTGGCCTCGATGCCGTCGCGGCGGATGGTGGCGAGCACGCTGGCGGCCTGCACCCCGCCCATCACGCTGATGCGGGCGTTCGGCCACATGTAGAGGAAGCGCGGCGAATAGGCCCGGCCGCACATGCCGTAATTGCCGGCGCCGAAGCTGCCGCCGATGATGACGGTGAACTTCGGCACCCTGGCGGTGGCCACCGCGGTGACCAGCTTGGCGCCATCCTTGGCGATGCCGCCGGTCTCATACTTCCGCCCCACCATGAAGCCGGTGATGTTCTGCAGGAACACCAGCGGAATGCCGCGCTGGCAGCACAGTTCGATGAAGTGGGCGCCCTTCTGCGCGCTTTCGCTGAACAGCACGCCATTGTTGGCGATGATGCCCACCGGGTAGCCCCAGATATGGGCGAAGCCGCAGACCAGCGTCGGGCCATACAGCCGCTTGAACTCGTCGAACACGCTGCCATCCACCACGCGGGCGATCACCTCGCGCACGTCATAGGGCTCGCGGATGTCGGCCGGCACCACGCCGTGCAATTCCCCTGGGGCGAACAGCGGCTCGCGCGGCGGCTGCACATCCACCTGCCCCGGCTTCACCCGGTTCAGGTTGCCGATGATGCGCCGCGCCACGCCCAGCGCCTGGGCGTCGTTCTCGGCCATGTGGTCGGTGACGCCGCTCAGCCGGCTGTGCACCTCGGCGCCGCCCAGGTCCTCGGCGGTGACGATCTCCCCGGTGGCCGCCTTCACCAGCGGCGGGCCGCCCAGGAAGATGGTGCCCTGGTTGCGCACGATGATGGCCTCGTCGCTCATCGCCGGCACATAGGCGCCACCGGCGGTGCAACTGCCCATCACCACCGCGATCTGCGGAATGCCGGCGGCCGACATGTTGGCCTGGTTGAAGAAGATGCGGCCGAAATGGTCGCGGTCGGGGAAGACCTCGTCCTGGTTCGGCAGGTTGGCACCGCCGCTGTCCACCAGATAGACGCAGGGCAGGTTGTTCTGTTGCGCGATCTCCTGCGCCCGCAGGTGCTTCTTCACCGTCACCGGGAAGTAGGTGCCGCCCTTCACCGTGGCGTCGTTCGCCACCACCACGCATTCCCGCCCGGCGATGCGGCCGATGCCGGTGATGATGCCGGCCGCCGGGATGTTCTCCCCATACATGCCATGCGCCGCCAACTGGGAGAATTCCAGGAAGGGCGAGGCCGGGTCGATCAGGGTGCGGATGCGGTCGCGCGGCAGCAGCTTGCCACGGGCGATGTGGCGCTGGCGGGCCACCTCGCCGCCGCCCTGGCGCACCGCCTCCACCTGCTCGCGCAACTCCGCCACCAGGCTGCGCATCCGCTCCGCATTGGCGCGGAAGCCGGGGCTACGGGAATCCAGCGCGGAAGCCAGTACGACCATGCTCAGCGTTTCCGTTTTTCTTCCCCGCCTGCATACCAGCCCCGCCCGCCTTGCGCGAGCCGCCTGCGCCGCGCAGCATGGCGGCAAGAAGCCCGGAGGACCCGCCATGCTCGCCCGTCGCGCCGCCCTGTCGCTTGTCGGCTCCGCCGCCCTTGCCGGCCTGGGCCGGGCCGCCCCGCCCCCCTTGCCATTGGCCAGCAGCCCGGCGGCGGTGAATCTTTCGGCCGAACGGCTGGGCCGCATCGGCGCCTGGTTCAATGCCGAGGTTGCGGCCAACCGCATTCCCGGCGCCGTGGTCGCCATTGGCCGGGGCGGCCAACTGGCCTATCTGGAAGCCTTCGGCTACCGCAACCGGGAAGCCGGCGCCGCCATGCCGCGGGACGCGGTGTTCCGCATCGCCTCCATGACCAAGCCCATTGCCAGCCTGGCGCTGATGCTGCTGGTGGAGGAAGCCCGCTGCGCGCTCTCCCACCCGGTGGCGCAGTACCTGCCGGAATTCGCCGGCGTGAAGGTCGGCATCGACGGCCGCGCGCCGGACCGGGCGATGACGCTGGCGGACCTGCTGCGCCACACCGCCGGGCTGACCTATGGCGCGCTGCCGGTGGAGGGCGGCGGGCCGGTACACCCGGTGCAGCAATTGTACACCGCCGCCAAGGTCAGCGAGCCGGACCAGACCAGCGCCCAGTTCATCACCCGGCTGGCGGCCCAGCCGCTGATGTTCCAGCCTCGCAGCCATTGGGAATACAGCCACGCCACCGATGTGGTCGGCCGCCTGGTGGAGGTGATCAGCGGCCAGGACCTGAATGCCTTCATCCAGGCCCGCATCTGCCAGCCGCTCGGCCTGGCGGATACCGGCTTCTGGGCCCCGGCGGCCGCGGCCGAACGCTGCGCCGCGCCACAGGTGGACCCGGTGACCGGCCGCAGGCAGGCGGTGCCCGACCCGCTGGCCCAGCCGAAATGGTTCAGCGGCGGCGGTGGCATGGTCTCCACCGCGGCGGACTACGCCCGGTTCTGCCAGATGCTGCTGAATGGCGGTGAGTATGGCGGGGTGCGGATCGCCAGCCGCAAGACGGTGCAGTTGATGGCCAGCGACCACCTGCCGCCCGGGGTGCAGTACGCGCCGGGGCTGTTCAGCCGCTTCGGCGGGCTGGCGCCGGCGGCGGAATACGGCACCGGCTTCGGCCTGGGCTTCGCGGTGCGCACCAGCCTCAGCCGCAGCCAGGTGCCCGGCAGCGTTGGCGATTATTCCTGGGGCGGCGCCTATGGCACCTATTTCTGGGTGGACCCGGTGGAGGACCTCTACGCCGTGCTGATGCTGCAGGGGCCGAGCGACCGGCTGTACTACCGCTATGCCTTGCGGTCGCTGGTGTACGGGGCCCTGAGCTAGAGCGTGATCGCCTGAGATGGAATCACCGAAAGGCGTGAACCGCGCGACAAATCAACAAGCCAGAGCGTGATCGGCGCTTCAGTCAGCGCCGATCACGCTCTGGCTGCTCTAGAACCCCAGCCCCAGCCGCAGCTTGGCCACCCAGCGGTCGCTGGCCGGGGTCAGGCCATGGCCCAGCCCCAGCACCAGGGTGGCGCCGCGCCATTCATGCTCCACCACGGCGAAGGCCTGGTGCGCCTGGCGGCCCGGGCGCTCCGGCCGCTCCAGCGGGCCCAGGTCGGCGTAGTGCTCGGCGCCCAGGGTCCAGTCCTCGGCCAGGCGATAGTCCAGCCGCAGCGCCGGGGTCAGCAGGGTGGGGTTGCGCCCGGTGAAGCCGCCGCTGAAGCCCAGCGTGGCCACCGCGGTCCAGCGCCCGGCGGCATGGCTGAGGATGGGGCGGATCTCCCAGCCGAAGCTGCTGGGCATGTAGCGGCTGGACAGGGCGCGGAACTCGGTCAGCAGGCCGAAGCTGGTCGCCTCGCCCCGCCCGGCCAGCACGAACAGGTTGCGCAGCTTGGCACCGCCGGGGTGAAACTGGCCGGCGGCGTCCAACGCCATGGGCAGGTACAGCGCGGTTTCCCACCAGGGCGCCATGCCGCGGGCGATTTCCGTGGTGGCGGAAAGGCCCCGATTGGGCGCCAGGGCGTCCGGAAAGTCGCCCTTGCGGCGGCCGCGCAGGCCGTAGTTCAGGTGCTGGTCCACCGCCCATTCGCCGGGTGCGGCAAGGTCGGTGCCATGCACCTCGAACTCGTCATACACCGCCGCCCTGGCCGGCGAGGCCCGCAGTAACAAGACCGGTGAGGCCAGCAGAAACAGGGCCGGCAGGGTCAGCGCCAGGCTGGCGGGAAGCAGACGGGGCAATGGAATGATCCACATGGCGCGCCAGGCAACGGCCAGGCGCCGCGCCGCCATGCCAGAGGCGGCGGCGCGAGGGAATAGCGCATATGCCGGCGCTATTCGGCCTTGATGTCGCCAGCCCGCACCACGCGCTGCCAGCGGGCGATTTCCTGCCCCTGGA
>CANBXZ010000211.1 GCA_947373495.1 Acetobacteraceae bacterium | reverse complement strand
AGGCCGCGTTCGGCCAGCCGGGCGCGGGCCAGGTGCAGCATGTCGCGGCTGGCATCCACGCCCAGGGCGCGGGCGGTGCGGCTGGCAACCAATTCCAGGAAGCGGCCGGTGCCGGTGCCGATGTCCAGCAGGGCCGGAATGCGGGCCGGCAGCAGCGCCACCAGCGCCTGCTCAATCTCGGCGGCGGGCAGGCCCAGGGCGCGCAGCTCGTCCCAATCGGCGCCGTCGCGGCGGAAGGCGGCGCTGGCCTCGCGGGCGCGCTCGGCGGCCAGGCGCACCGCCTGCCGGCGGTCGGCCGCCAGGGTCTGGTCATCCTCCGGCAGCCGGGCCAGCAGGGTGTGCACCAGTTCGGCCCCGGCCGGCACCTGGAAGAATACGTTGACGCCTTCCGGCAGGCGGGCGAGCAGCCCGGCTTCCACCAGCAGCTTCAAATGGCGGGACAGCCGCGGCTGGCTCTGCCCCAGCACGTCGCACAGGTCGGTGACGCAGAAGGCCCCGCGGGCGCACAGCGCCAGCAGCCGCAGCCGGGTCGGCTCGGCAGCCGCGCGCAATTGGGCCAACAAGGGTTCCATACCTTGCCAATGACATAAATATATCCTTATGTCTAGAAGGTATGGCCTGGACCCTCGATGCCCGCATTCCGCTGACCCTGGTGGCCGACGCCGCCGCGCTGGCGGCTGCGCTGGCCGCCGGGCCGCCCGCCGCCGTGCTGCTGCCGCCCGGCCCGACGCCGGCGGGCGCGGTGGCGCACGGCGTGTTCAGCCCCGGCGCCGCCCATGCCCCGGCCTGCGCCTGCTGCCAGGGCCGCAGCCCGGTGGCCAAGGCGCTGGACCGGCTGTTCCAGGCGCGGGTGCGCAGCCAATGCCCCTGGTTCCTGCGCGTGCTGGCCTTGGCGGCGCATGGCGAAGCGGTGACGACGGCGCTGCGGCAGGACGCGCTGGCGGCGGCGCGCTATCGCCTCGCGCCCTGAGCCGCTGGCGCGCTCCAGGCGTCACTCGGAGGCCCCGGGCGCCCTTCCAGGTGCCGCTCACAAGCCCCGGCCACCCTGCCGGGCGCGGGTCACAGCCCCAGCCGGCCCCACAGCGCGCGTTCCGCCGCCGCCGCCAGCAGCGCCTCCGCCGAAAGCCCGGGCAGCAGGCGGGAGAGCAGGCCGCGCCGGCGGCCACCGAAGGGCACCAGCTTCACCTTCTCGCCAAAGCGCCGGCGCATTTCGCCGCGCAGCTCGCCCAGGCCATCGGCCAGGCCCAGTTCCACCGCGCGGCGGCCGGCCCAGAAGCGGCCGGTGAAGGCTTCCTCGTCGGGGGTCCGCAGCCGGTCACCCCGGCGTTCCAGCACCCAGGCGCGGAACTCGGCGTGCATTTCGGCCAGCAGCGCGTCCAGCCGGGCCACATCGGCCGGGCGTTCGGGGGCGAAGGGGTCCCAGAAGCTCTTCTCGGTGCCGGCGGTGCGCAGCCGGCGCGCCACCCCCAGCCGGGCCATGGCGCCATCCAGCCCGAAGCCCTGGGCGATGACGCCGATGCTGCCGACGATGCTGGTCGGGTCGACGAAGATCTCATCCGCGGCGCAGGCCAGCCAATACCCGCCCGAGGCCGCGGCATCCTCCACGAAGGCCAGCACCGGCAGCCGCTTTTCCGCCGCCAGCGCGCGGATGCGCTGGGCGATGAGGCTGGACTGCACCGGCGAGCCGCCCGGCGAGTTGATGATGAGGCAGACCGCGCTGGCCCGCTTCAGGCTGAAGGCGCGGGCAAGCACCGGCGCCAGGCTGGCCAGGTTAAGGGCGGTGCCGCCCAGCGGGCTGGCGCTGGCCATGATGGCGCCGTGCAGCCGCACCACGGCCACGCGCGGCGCGCGGGAGAAGAAGGACAGGGTCATGCCCGCAACATGCGCCCGCCAGCGCCCGGAACAAGGGGAGCTACTCCTCCCGCCGCAGGCTGCCATCGGCGATGCGGGCGCGCAGGAAGGCGCGGTGCTCGGCGATGAAGTGCTGGAACGCGGTCGGCCCCAGCGGCGCCGGCAGCATGCCGATCTGCCCCAGCCGGGCCAGCACCTCGGGCTGCTTCATCGCCTCGGCCGTGGCTTCCCACAGCCGGTTGATCGGTTCCGCCGGGGTGCCGGCCGGCACGTGGAAGCCGAGGAACTCGGCATAGGCGTAGCCTGGGAAGCCCTGCTCGGCCACGGTCGGCACGTCGGGCAGGTTGGCCAGGCGCTGCGGGGTGGAAACCGCCAGCGCCCGCAACCGCCCTTCCCGCACCAGCGGCACCGCCTGCGGCAGGGTGGAGAAGGTGAACACCGCATCGCCGCCCACCAGGCCGAGGATGCTCTGCGCCCCGCCGCGATAGGCCACATGCGTCGCCTTCACCCCGGCCCGCTGCATCAGGGTGATGACGCTGATGTAGGTGCCGCCCCCGGCGCCGGAGGAGGCGAAGGGCAGCTTGCCATCCTCCCGCCGCATGCGCTCCAGCAGGTCTGCCAGGTTGCGGGCCGGGTCGTCGGCGCGCACCACCAGGATCAACGGGCTGTCCACCAGCTTGCAGACCGGGGTGAAGGCCTTTTCGCTGTCGAAGCCCAGGTTCGGCACCAGCAGGCTGTTGGTGATGATGCCGGAGGTATCGGCCAGCACGGTATGGCCATCCGCCGGTGCCTGCGCCGCCACGCCCTGGCCGATGGCGCCACTCGCCCCGCCCCGGTTCTCGATGACGATGGGCTGGCCCAGCACGCGCTGCATGGTGGGCGCGGCCAGCCGGGCCGGCGTGTCGGCGCCGCCGCCCGGCGGCCAGGCGACGATCATGCGGATGGAATGGTCCGGCCAGCGCGGTTGCGCCAGCGCCAGGCGGGGCAAGGCCAGGCTGGGCGTGGCCAGGGCGGCGGCCAGAAGGGCGCGGCGCTGCATGGGGCTTCCTCCGATGTGCTTGCCGCGCAGCCTGCCGCAGCGGGCTGGGGCTTGCCAGCCCCCGGCGCTGGCCTTCTGATGCCGGTCATGAGCGAGTTGAACCGCCACGCGCGGCACGCCGGGCTGATGACCGGTGCGGAGGTGATGCATGCCACGTGACGCCCTGGGCTGGCGCGCCAAGTTCGCCGCCATCGGCCCTTCCACCAACACCGTGGTGCAACCGGACTTCGAGGCGATGCGCCCGCCCGGCGTCACCTGCCACTACCGGCCGATCCTCACCGCCAATGCCAAGGCCATCTCGAACGAGAGCTTCAAGGCCGGCATCGACGTGATCGCCGCCAACACCATGGACGCGGTGCGGGTGGCGATGACGCTGGAGCCGGATGGCTTCGTCATGGGCATGTCCTCCATCACCTTCTATGGCGGCGTCGCCGGGGCGGAACGCTTCGTGCGCCAGGTGCATGCGGAGACCGGGCTGAAGGTGTCCTGCGGCAGCATCGCCACCGCCGAGGCGCTGCGCCGCCACGGGGCGAAGCGCATCGCCTTCCTGTCGCCCTACTGGCCGGTGATGAACGACATCGTCCGCAGCTATTTCGAGGAGGCCGGCTTCACCGTGGTGCGCGACATCGCGCTGCACGCCACCAGTTGGACCGGCATCGCCGCCTTCACCACCGCCGAATGCCGCCTGGCGCTGCGCCAGCTTGAAGGTGACGATGTGGACGCGCTGGTGCAGGTGGGCACCAACCTTTCCATGGTGCGGCTGGCGGCGGCGGCGGAACTCTGGCTGGGCAAGCCCGTCATCGCCATCAACACCGCCACCTGGTGGCATGCGCTGCGCAGCCACGGCATTGCCGACAAGGTGCCCGGCTTCGGCCGGCTGCTGGAGGAGTTCTGATGCAGGACACCGCGATCCGCGAGTTGCTGCTGGCCACGCGCCGCGTCGCCGTGGTCGGCGCTTCCGACAAGCCCGACCGCGCCGGCTACTACATTCCCGCCTTCCTGCTGGCGCATGGCTACGAGGTGACGCTGGTGAACCCGGTGCTGGCCGGGCGCCAGGTGCATGGCCGCACCGTGCTGGCGAGCCTGGAGGAGGCCGGCCCGCTGGACCTGGTGGACGTGTTCCGCCGCAGCAGTGAGGCCGGGGCGGTGGTGGACGCAGCCATCCGCCTGGGCGCCCGGGCGGTGTGGCTGCAACTGGGGGTGACCGACGCCGCCGCCGGCCAGCGCGCCCGCGCCGCCGGCCTGGCCTATGTGCAGGACCGCTGCCCGGCGATTGAATGGCCTCGGCTGGGCCTGCCGGCCCGGATTGCCTGACAGGGCGCCTTGAAACCGCCACGGCGCCGGGCCAATTCGTTGCCCGGCCCCTTCAAGGCCGGACCGCCTGGACCAAGGCGACCGCCGCCGGGACCTGAGGGGGCCCAGGAGACGACACCATGACCGACGACGAACGCCGGATCATCAGTGAATACGTGGCCCGGGTTTCCGGTGCCGGGGCAGGCCCGCAGGGGGGCAACCCCTGGGGCGGCAGCGTGCCGCCAACCCAGGCCCGCCCGCCGCTGCCGCCGGTGGACCCCGCGGCCGACGCGCTCATCGCCCAGTTGTTCCAGCAATACCCGGAAGCCCGCTACCGGCTGACGCAGACCGCCTTCGTGCAGGAAGCGGCCCTGGTGGAAGCGCAGAACCGCATCCGCCAACTGGAATGGGAACGCGACCAGGCCCAGGCCCAGGCGCAGCAGGCCCAGATGCAGGCGCAACAGGCCCAGCAGGCGCCGCGCCAGGGTGGCGGCTTCCTGGGTGGCCTGTTCGGCGGTGGCGGCCAGCAGCGCCCGGCGCCGCAGCCCGCCTACCAGCCGCAGCCGGCCTATGCGCCGCCGCCGCAGCCGCAATACCCGCCGGGCTACAACCCGCAGGCCTTCCAGCAGCCGCCGCAGCAGCAACAGGGCCCCAGCTTCCTCGGTGGCGCGCTGCGCACCGCGGCCGGCGTGGCCGGCGGCGTGGTGGTGGGCAACATGCTGATGAACGCCTTCAGCCATCATGGCCAGGACAGCCACGCCGCCGGCGCGGGCGGTCTCGGCGGCTTGGGCGGCTTCGGCGCCGGTGCCGCCGGGGGCGCTCTGCCGCCGGCCTCGCCCTGGTCGGACCCGGGCCAGGTGGCCGCGGCGCAGGGCTGGGACGCCGGGGGCGCCAAGGACTACGGCGGCCCGGACAAGTTCGCGCCGCAATCCGGCTACGAACCCGACGCCACCCCCGCCAGTTGGAGCCAAGGCGGCGGTGGTGGTGGCTGGCAGGATGATGGCAGCAGCAGCGGCGGCTACGACAGCGGCAGTGGTGGCGGCGATGGCGGCGACTACGGCAGCGGCGGCAGCAACAACGACTGCTGAGGCGCATAACCCGGCATTGATCCCCCGCATGGCCCAGGTACAACCCTGGCCATGCGGATACCTGACCTGGACCTGGACCTGCTGCGGTGCTTTGTCACCGTGGCGGAAACTGGCGGCTTCACCAGCGGTGGCGCCGCCCTTGGCCTGACCCAGTCCGCCGTTTCACTGAAGGTGAAGCGGCTGGAGGAACTGGTCGGCCGCCGCGTCTTCGACCGCACCAGCCGCAGCGTGGCGCTGACGCGGGACGGCGAGGCCCTGCTGGGCTATGCCCGCCGCATTCTTGCCCTCAACGACGAAGCCGTGCGCCGCCTGGTCGCGCCGGCCATCGGCGGCCGGTTGCGGCTGGGCGTGGCGGACCACTTCGTGCCGCGCACCCTGGCGCCGCTGCTGGCCAGCTTCGCCCGCACCTACCCCGAAGTAAGGCTGGAAGTGGAAGTGGGCCGCAGCCACGAGTTGCGCGCCGAACAGGAAGCCGGCCGGCTGGACCTGGTGCTGGGCAAGCGGCGAGACGGCGAAACCGCGGGCCGGGCGATCTTCACCGAAGCCGTGGTCTGGGCCGCCGCGCCGGATTGGCGCCCGCCGGAAGGCCGGCCGCTGCCGCTGGCCATGCTGCCACCCGGCTGCATGTTCCGCGACCGCGCATTGGCCGCGCTGGCACGGGCCAACCTGGCGCATGAGGTGGTGTATGTCAGCGCCAGCCTGCTGGGCGTGGCAGCGGCGGCGCAGGCCGGCTTTGCCGTCACGGTGCTGGGCCGCGGCGGCTTCCTGCCCGGGCTGGTGGAGGTGCCGGGGCTGCCCGGCCTGGGCACGGCGGAGATGTGCGTGTTCGGCGATGCCGGCGGCCAGGGCGCCCTGGTGGCGCCGCTGATCGACATGCTGCGCGAGGGCGCCGGCGACCCGCCACCCCAACGCTGAAGCCTGGGCGGGGCGGTCCGCGGCTGGGAAAGGCCCAGACGGGGCAGCCCGCGCCTGGGCTGGAACAGGCCCGGGCGGGATATCCCGCGCCTTGGCTGGAACAGGCCCGGGCGGGGTATCCCGCCCGGGGTCGGCTTCAGGTGCGCGCCGCCGCGGTCTGGGCGAAGTTGTCGAACGACGTCTCGGCCACGCGGAACCACTGGTACTGCTCATTCCGGAAAGCCGAGTAGCTTTCCCAGATCTTCTTGAAGCGCGGGTCGCGGGCGCTGGTTTCGGCATAGACCTCGTGCGCCGCGTTCCACAGCGCCTGCAACACTTCCCGCGGGAAGTTGCGCAGTTGCGTGCCGGCGGCGATCAGCCGGCGCAGCGCGGCCGGGTTGGCGGCGTCGTATTTCGCCGGCATTTCCAACTCACCCTCGGCGCAGGCGATCTTCAGGATGGCCTTGTAGTCATCCGGCAGGGCCGTCCAGGCCGCCTTGTTGATGAGGAAGTAGTTGCGCGAGCTGCCTTCCCAGAAGCCAGGCGCGTAGTAGTAGCGAGCCACGCGGGAGAAGCCGAGCTTCTCGTCGTCATACGGCCCGACCCATTCGGCCGCGTCGATCACGCCGCGTTCCAGGCTGGGGTAGATGTCGCCGCCGGCGATCTGCGTCGGCGAGACGCCGACCTTGGCGAAGACCTGGCCACCCAGCCCACCGATGCGGAACTTCACGCCCTGCAGGTCGGCGACGGTCTTGATCTCCTTGCGCCACCAGCCGCCCATCTGCGCCCCGGTGTCGCCGGCGGGAATGCCCACCGCGTTGTAGTCGTTGAACAATTCATCCGAGAGCTGCTGGCCGCCGCCGTGGCGCAGCCAGGCGGTCATCTGCCGCACATTCAGGCCCCAGGGCAGCGCGGTGTAGAAGGCGAACCCAGGCTCCTTGCCCACGAAGTAATACGGCGCGGTCTGCGTCACCTCGATGGTGCCACCCTGCACCGCGTCCAGCGTCTGCAGCGCCGGCACGATCTCGCCCGCCGGGAAGCAACGGATCTGGAAGCGCCCGTGGCTCAGCTCCGCCACCCGGCGGGAGATGTTCTCGCAACCGGCATACAGAATATCCAGCGTGCGCGGAAAGCTGCTGGCCAGGCGCCAGCGCACTTCCGGATTCTGGGTTTGGGCCAGGGCGGGTGCGGCAAGCATCACCGGCGCGGCGGCAACAGCGCCAAAAAGAGCCCTACGATCCATGGACAAAGCCTCCGTGAGATTATTGCTTATGACCACAAACTACCCAAAGCCGCGGGCCGAACGGTAGGGTTTTCTTATCCCCCCGCAGGGATCCCT
>CANBXZ010000210.1 GCA_947373495.1 Acetobacteraceae bacterium | reverse complement strand
CCGGACTGCGGCACCTCAGTTGGCCCGCAGCCGCAGCGGCACGAATTGCTGGCCCTGGGCATTCTCGATGAGGAACAGCGCGGTGCTGCGGTTCTGCCGGCGCAACTGCTCGATGCGCGCCACCAGTTCCTGCGGGGTATTGACCCGCTGCTGCTGCACTTCCACCACCACGTCGCCGGCGCGCAGGTTGCGCTCGGCGGCGATGCTGTCGGCGGTGACATCCACAATGACCACGCCGCGCTGTTCCGGCTTCAGGCGGTAGCGTTCGCGCAGCTCATTGCTCAGCGGCGCCACCTTCATGCCCAGGCCGGCCAGTTCCACGGTGCGGTCGCCCGGCTGCTGGGCGCCGCCGCGCGCCGGGGCGCTGGCCTGCTGCGGCTCGGCCGGCAACTCGCCCACCGTCACCTGCAGGGTCTGCTCCCGGCCCTCACGCCAGACCACCACGGGCACGGTGGCACCGGCGCGGCTGTCGGCCACGATGCGCGGCAGGTTGCGCATTTCCCGCACCACCTGGCCATTGAAGCTCAGCACCACGTCGCCGTTGCGGATGCCGCCCTTGGCGGCCGGGCCGTCTTCCTGCGCCCGGGCGATCAGCGCGCCGCGGGTGCCGCCCGGCAGCGCCAGGCTCTCGGCGATCTCGTCCGTCACCTGCTGGATGTTCACGCCCAGCCAGCCGCGCGAAACCCGGCCGCCATCCTTCAACTGGTTGACGATGTTGCGCGCCAGGTTGGACGGAATGGAGAAGCCGATGCCGATGGAGCCGCCGCTGGGCGAGTAGATGGCGGTGTTGATGCCCACCACCTCGCCGGCCAGGTTGAACAGCGGGCCGCCGGAATTGCCGCGGTTGATGGCGGCATCGGTCTGGATGAAGTCGTCGTAATTGCCCTGGCCGATGTTGCGGCCGCGGGCCGAGACGATGCCGGCGGTGACCGAGCCACCCAGGCCGAACGGGTTGCCGATGGCCACCACCCAGTCGCCCACCAGCAGCACGTCCGAATCACCGAACGGCACCGCCTGCAACGGCCTGTCGGTCTCGATCTTCAGCACCGCGATATCGGTGCGCGGGTCGGTGCCCAGCAGGCGGGCGCGGATGCTGGTGTTGTCCTGCAGGATCACGTTGATCTCGTCGGCGCCGTCGATCACGTGGTTGTTCGTCACCACGATGCCGCTGGCATCCACGATGAAGCCGGAACCGAGGCTCTGCGCGCCACGACGCGGCGGCTGGCCGGGCTGGCCCGGGGGGCCGGGGCGGCCGGGGGCCGGGGCTTCACCCTGCGGGCCGGGGGCACCCGGCGGGCGGTTGCGGTTGAAGAAGTCGCGGAAGAATTCCTCGAACGGGCTGCCTGGCGGCAGTTGCGGCATGTCCGGCGCGTCCTGGCGCGGCTGGGCATTGTTGCGCGCCGGGGCGTTCTGGCTGGTGGAGATGTTGACCACCGAGGGCAGCAGGTGGCGCACCAGCGGCGCCAGCGTGGGCAGCGCGGTGGGCGGCGGGGCAACGGGCGGGGCGACAGCCGGGGCAGCCGTGGTCGCCGCAGGTGCCTGGGCCAGCGCGGCACCCATCGGCAGGGCCAGGGCCAAAGCAGCAAGCAGCGGAGCGAATAGACGCATCGGGCAACCTCTCAGGGCAAGCCGGGCCCGCCAGCGGAGGGCCCGGGGGACGACTAGGCTAGCGTCTGCTCGTCGCCGGTGGAATCACCGGCGGCGTCAATCAGTCGCTCAAACAACAGCCTGGAGTCTGTCAGACGCTCGCGTGAGCGCCTGCTGGACTCTAGGCCGCGGAAGGGAAGACGGCCACCGGCCATCATTCCCATCACGAAGCTGTCATTGCGCCGCAGGTGCGGCGGGAGCAGCCCGGCCGCTATGCGGCGCGGCACCGGGCATGTTGCGGAAGTACTGGAAGAAGTCGCTGTCGGGCGTCAGCACGAAGCGGGTTTCCCCATCCGCGAAGGCTTCCCGATAGGCTTGCAGGGTACGCCAGACCTGGAAGAATTGCGGGTCCTTGCTGTAGGCCTCGGCGAAGATGCCGATCGCCTCGCGGTCGCCCTGGCCGCGCAAAATATCGGCATCGCGCTGCGCCTCGGCCAGGATCACCGTGCGTTCGCGTTCCGCATTGGCCCGGATGCCGGCGCTTTCCTGGGCACCCTCGGCACGTTCCTGCCGCGCCACCCGCTCACGCTCGGACTGCATGCGGGAGAGGATGGCCTGGGTGTTCTGCTCCGGCAGGTCGGCGCGACGGATGCGCACATCCTGCACCTCGACACCGAAGCGCTTGGCTTCCTCGTTCACCTGGCGACGGATCTCGCCCATGATCCGGGCGCGGTCGTTGCTCAGCACGCTGGGCAGCGGCTCGTTGCCCAGCACGCGGCGCACGGCGGAGGTGACGATGCTGTTCAGCCGGCCGCGAATGCCGCTTTCGGCGGCGCCCGTGGTTTGGAAGTACAGCAGCGGGTCGGTGATGCGGAAGCGGGCGAAGCTGTCCACCACCAGCCGGCGCTGGTCGCCCAGGATCACTTCCTCACGCGGGCCTTCGAAGTCCAGCAGGCGGCGATCCAACTCGATCACGTTCTGCACGAAGGGGATCTTCCAGGCCAGGCCGGGTTCGCGGATGACGCGGATCGGCTCGCCGAACTGGGTCACCAGCACCTGTTCGGTCTGCTTGACGATGAACAGGGAGGACAGGCCGGTCACCAGCAGCGTTGCCGCCACCACCCCGGCATAGAACAGGCGGTTCATCGGCCGCTCCCCACGCTGCTGCGGTTGCCGGGCGGCGCCGGCTGGGCCGGCACCAGGGCCGGCGCGGCGGCGGCCGGCGGGCGTGGTTGCGCCGGCAGGCCACGGCCGTCGCCCGGGTTCAGGTTCAACAGCGGCAGCATGCCCTGCAGCCGGTCATCCACCACCAGCTTCGGGTTGCGGCGCAGGATGTCCTCCATCGTCTCCAGGTACAGCCGGCGCAGGGTGATGTCCTGCGCCACGTTGTACGCCTCCAGCACGCTGGTGAAGCGGGCCGCCTCACCGCGGGCCTTGGCCACCTGGCTCTCGCGGTAGCCGGTGGCTTCCTGCACCAGGCGCTGGCCCTCGCCGCGGGCGCGGGGGACGATGTCGTTGCGGTAGGACTGGGCCTCGTTGCGGGCGCGCTCGCGGTCCGAACCGGCGCGCTGCACGTCGTTGAAGGCCTCGATCACCGCCGCCGGCGGGTCGGTCTTCTGGGCCTGCACCTGGGTGATCTCAACGCCGGCATGGTAGCCGTCCAGCATCGCCTGGGTGCCGGCGCGCACCGCCTGCTCGATCTGCGCCCGCGCCTCGTTCATCGCGGGCTGGATCGGCGTGCGGCCGATCACTTCCCGCATCACGCTCTCGGCCGCGCTCTTGATGGTGGCTTCCGGGTTGCGGGTGTTGAACAGGAAGTCGGCGGCATCGCGGATGCGCCAGAACACGGTGAAGTCGATGTCGAGGATGTTCTCATCCCCGGTCAGCATCAGGCTTTCCTCCACCACGTCGCGGGCGGAGGAGATGCGCGCGCCGGTCGGCAGGTCGCCGTCGCCGCGGAAGCCGATGTCGATGCGGTTGATGCGGGTGACGCGCGGGGTCATCACCTCCTCCACCGGCCAGGGCAGGTGGTAGTTCAGTCCGGGGGCGGCCATGCGGGAATAGGCGCCGAAGCGCATCACCACGCCCAACTCGTCCGGCTGCACCCGGAAGATGCCGGAAGCCCCCCATATCGCCAGCGCCGCCAGCGCCAGCAGCGCCAGGCCACGGCCACCGGCCTGGCCGGGCAGCAGCCGGCGCACCTGTTCCTGCGCCTGGCGGATCAACTCATCCAGGTCCGGAATCGGGCTGTTTGGGCCGCCGGGGCCGCGCGGAGGGCCTCCGGGCGGGCCGGGCGGGGGCGAGCCCCAGGGACCGCCAGAGGGACCACCGCCGCCACCGGGACGCGGATTGCCCCAGGGGCTGCCGCCGTTGTTCAACGCCATCGCCTGTTTTGGCCTCCACTGCCATTCCATTGGGCCGGCAACCCCGAATAAGGGGGGTGCACATTGGCCACGGCCCGGCCATATCACGCCAGGCCGCATTGCGCACGGGCAGGGCCCGTTGCGATCAGCGATATTGTCGTCTCGGGGGGTGTTTTCAAGCGATGTCTGAAGTTCTGGTTGAAGCCGTGCGCGCCGCGCTGGCCACGGTGCAGGACCCGGCAAGCGGCCGGAACGTGGTCGCCGCCGGCATGGTGCAGGGGCTGACGGCGCGGGATGGCCTGGTGCAATTCGCCCTGGAAGTGCCGCGGGAACGCGCGCGTGAGCTGGAGCCGCTGCGCCAGGCGGCCGAAGCCGCGGCCAGTGGCGTGCGGGGCGTGCTCAGTGCCACCTGCGTGCTGACCGCGCATCGCCCCACCGGCGCCCCGGCCCCTGCTCCTGGCCCCGCAGCGCCGAAGCCGGCCGCCCCGGCGCCGCACGGCCATGGCCACAGCCACGCCGCGCCCAAGGGCCAGGGCGAGATGCTGCTGCCGGAGGTGAAGTTCATCGTCGCCGTGGCCAGCGGCAAGGGCGGCGTGGGCAAGTCCACCACCGCGGTGAACCTGGCCGTGGCGCTGGCCGCCCAGGGCCTGGCCGTGGGCCTGCTGGACGCCGACATCTACGGCCCTTCGCTGCCGCAGATGCTCGGCGCCCGCGAAAAGCCCCGCACCGAGGGGCAGAAGCTGATCCCGATCCAGCGCTGGGGCCTGCAGGCCATGAGCATCGGCTTCCTGGTGGATGCCGACACCGCGATGATCTGGCGCGGCCCGATGGTGATGGGCGCGTTGGAGCAGATGATGGGCCAGGTGGCCTGGGGCAAGCTGGACATCATGGTGGTGGACATGCCGCCCGGCACCGGCGACGCGCAGCTCACCATGTCCCAGCGGGTGCCGCTGGCCGGCGCCGTCATCGTCAGCACGCCGCAGGACGTGGCGCTGATCGACGCCAAGCGCGGGGTGAAGATGTTCGAGAAGGTCAATGTGCCGGTGCTCGGCCTGATCGAGAACATGAGCTTCTTCTGCTGCCCGAAATGCGGCGAGCGCACCGAGATCTTCGGCCATGGCGGCGCCCGCGCGGAAGCCGGCAAGCTGGGGGTGGAGTTCCTCGGCGAGTTGCCGCTGAAGCTGGCCATTCGCGAACTGGCCGATGCCGGCACGCCGATCGTGGCGGCACGGCCGGAGACGGACGAAGCCGGCGCCTACCGCGCCATCGCCGCGCGGCTGTGGGCCAAGCTGAACGGCGCGGTGAACAAGGCCGGGCCGCGGATCGTGGTGGACTGACGCCACGCGGCGGCAACATTCCGGCGGCTGGCGCGTTGTGCCGCCGCCGGGAACAATCCGCCGAAGGTGGCTGCTCCATGTCCGACAACAAGCTGTTCTCCGGAATGGCCAGCGCGGTGGCGCGGGCCTCGGGCCGGCCGGCCGGCTTCATGCTGTCCCTGGCCGTGGTGCTGGCCTGGGTCACGACCGGACCGCTGTTCCACTATTCCGACACCTGGCAGTTGGTGATCAACACCGGCACCACCATCGTGACCTTCCTGATGGTGTTCCTGATCCAGAACACCCAGAACCGCGACGGCGCCGCGATCCAGGCCAAGCTCGACGAACTCATCCGCAGCAGCGCGGCGCGGAATACCTTCATTGGCATCGAACAACTGACCGCGGAGGAGTTGGACGCGATCCGCGCCAGGTGCCGGGCCCGGGGCGCGGCGCCGCCCGAGGCCCCGCCTGGCCTGGTGGCAACCCGCGCGACACCTTGAGCCGGGGCAGCGCCCAGCGGGGCGACGCCGGCAATGGCCGGCCCCCTTCAACGCCACCGTGGTCCGCCCCTGCGGGATCAGGCCGTGCCGCCGCGCCATTCGTGCAGGATCGGCAGCAGGTATTCGGCGAACAGCGGCGGGTTCTCGGCGAAGGGGAAATGGCCGATCCCGGCCATGCGCTGGAACCGCGCGCCCTTGATCTTCGCCGCGGTGGCTTCACTGTGCTCGGCGGTGCAGGAATAATCGTATTCGCCGGTGAGCATGAACAGCGGGCATCGGCTGGTATCGATGTTGTGCACGCGGTCGCGCGCGTCCCATTCGCCGCTGTAGAAATCGATGTCGCGGGCGAAGGTGGCGTGGCCGCCCTGGCTGTAGTGCCACCACACGTCGGTGGCGCAGGGCTGCGGGCTTTGCGGCGCCATCAGCCCCTCGATCCATTCCGGGGTGAAGGTCATCTGGTCCACCAGCGGGTGCTCGGCCCAGCCGACCTTGCGGCCCTGGATGTGGTCGCTGCTTTCGCAGGCGATGATGCCGCTGAAGGCTTCCGGGTGCCGCAACGCCAGTTCCAGGCAGATCTCGCCCGACATGCTGGCGCCCAGCACCGCCGGCCGCCGCAGCCCGGCCGCCGCCACCACGCCCATGATGATGGCCACGTAGCGGTCCGTGGTCAGCCGCCAGTCGCCGGGCATGGCGCCGTTCGGCGGTGGAGACTTGCCATGCCAGGGCAGGTCGAAGCTGGTCAGCCGCCAGTTCTCGGTGATCCGGCGGTCGGCCATCAGGCGATGGAATTGGCGGCCATCGGCGCCGGCGGTGTGCAGGCAGATGAGGTCGCGGCCGGTGCCGGCCTGTTCGATGAAGATGCGATGCTCGCCGACGCCGACATAGCGGCCGGTGATCTCGGCCGGCGCCGGTTCCGCCAGGGCCGGGCGCAGGCTGGCCGGCACCGGGCCGGCGCGGCCGGCGCGCACCCAGCGGCCAATCTCCAGCACCCGGCGCACCAGGTGGACATGCTGGACGAAGGCCAACTCATTTCCGGTGATGCGGAATTCCGGCACCCGCATGCGCAGCGCGAAGACGCTGTGGTGGTGCCGCGGCGGCACCCATTGCAGCACCTGGTCCCACACCGCTTCCGGCGCTTCCAGCGCGAAGCCGGGCTCGGTGGCGCCGAAGCCGAAGCCAACGCCACCGATGCTGAAGCGCACCGCCACATGGCGGGCCATGCGCGCCAGTATCGCGTCCTGCTGCGTCGCGGCCTGCCAGGGTGCCGCCATGCCTTCCAGCATTGTCATGGTGTATCCGCTTCCTCTTTGCGCGTTTTCCAGGGCGTGATGGCCCCGGACGGAATCGTCGAAGGCATGAAGCAGCGGCCCTGCTGGAGAATCCAGGGCGCTGCCAGGGCTTGACGAGGCGGCCGGCGCAAGGTCCTTTCCGCGCCGAACCAGCCCCGGGGGCGCCGTCGCGGCCGCCAGGAGGTTCTTGCTGGCAAATGTCGGTCCCGCGGGCAATCCCGCCGCGCGGGGCCTGCTGTTGGGGGCCGCGGCGTTGAACAACGGAATGATGCTCGGCCTGGGCATGGGCCTGCTGGGCGTGGCGATGCTGGTGCTGGGCTACCGGCAGAAGAACCGCACCACCTATGGCGAGGTGCCGCTGACTTCCTGGCACTTCAAGATGTTCTTCGGTGGCGCCTTCGCCATCATCGCGGTGAACATCATCTTCTTCTCCCTCACCGGAAAATAGC
>CANBXZ010000209.1 GCA_947373495.1 Acetobacteraceae bacterium | reverse complement strand
GTGATCGGTGCACGCGGCAATAATCTGAAGGACGTCAGCGCCGGCTTCCCGCTCGGCGTGTTCACCGCCATCACCGGCGTTTCGGGCGGCGGAAAATCCACCCTGGTGGTCGATACGCTTTACAAGGCCGCGTCGCGCCGCCTGATGGGCTCGGGCGAGGTTCCCGCCGCGCATGACCGGATCGAGGGGCTGGACCAGCTCGACAAGATCATCGACATCGACCAATCCCCGATCGGCCGCACCCCGCGCAGCAATCCGGCCACCTATACCGGGCTGTTCGCGCCGATCCGCGATTGGTTCAGCGAATTGCCGGACAGTCGGGCGCGTGGCTACAAGCCGGGCCGCTTCAGCTTCAACGTCAAGGGCGGCCGCTGCGAAGCCTGCCAGGGCGACGGCGTCATCAAGATCGAGATGCACTTCCTGCCGGACGTCTACGTCACCTGCGACAGTTGCAAGGGCAAGCGCTACAACCGCGAAACGCTGGAAGTGAAGTTCCGCGGCAAATCCATCTCCGACGTACTGGAAATGACCGTGGAGGAAGGCGCCGAGTTCTTCTCCGCGGTGCCCAGCATTCATGAAAAGCTGAAGGTGCTGAAGGAGGTCGGGCTGGGCTACATCCACCTCGGCCAGCAGGCCACCACGCTGTCGGGCGGCGAGGCGCAGCGGATCAAGCTTTCCAAGGAATTGTCGCGCCGCGCCACCGGCCGCACGCTCTACATCCTGGACGAACCCACCACCGGCCTGCACTTCGAGGATGTGAAGAAGCTGCTGGCGGTGCTGCACCAGTTGGTGGAGACCGGCAACACGGTGGTGGTGATCGAGCACAACCTGGAAGTCATCAAGACCGCCGATTGGATTTTGGACCTGGGGCCCGAGGGCGGCGACGGCGGCGGGCGCATCGTGGCCGAGGGAACGCCGGAAGCGGTGGCCGCCACGCCGGAAAGCCATACCGGCCGCTTCCTGGCGCCGCTGCTGGGGGAACCGCAGGCGGCGCCGGTAAAGAAGCGCAAGCGAGGGTAGCGCGCTGCCCGGGCCGTAGTAGGGGATGCGGCCCGGGGCCAGGCGCCACCCGACCTAGCCATGCCGGCCATGGTGGCCCCAACCGCCACCGCCACCGTAGCCACCACCACCATAGCCACCACCGCGGCCCCAACCACCGCCGTAGCCGCCACCGCCGCCGTAGCCACCGCCGTAGCCGCCGCCTTGGCGAACCGGGGCGTAGCCGTAGCCACCGCCATAGCCCTGGCTGTAGCGCGGGGCATACCCGCCGCCGCCACCGTAGTAGCCCCCGCCGCCGTAGCCGACACAGGCGGTCAGGCTACCGGCCAGGGCCAGGGCGGCCAGGGTGCGAAGCAGGCGGGGGGTGCGAATGGTCATGGCGACCTCGGGAAGAAGGCCGGAGGCGGGATGCCTTAAGGGCTTCTTCAGTCATGCATTCCGCGCTGGCCCCATGGCGCCTTGGCGGCGGCGCCAAGGTGAAATCAGGGCAGCTTTTCTACAGCCGCCCCAGCAACCCGGCCCAGGTCACCGCCAGGCGGTCGCCCAGGCCGCGCGCCGCCGGCACTGGCCGCCCGGCCGCCAGCCGCCGCAGGTCGCGCCGCGCCAGCACCAGGGGCAGCCCAGCAGCCCGCGCCGCGGCCGGCAGGCCGGCTAAGCCAGGGTGCTGGCGCAGGCCCTCGGCAGCCAGGTTGGCCAGTACGGGCGCGGCCAGGGCCGGGTCCGCCATCACCGCATGCGGTGTCAGCCCAGCCGCGGCCAGCGCGTCCTCCGGCAACAGGCAGCGGCCCTGGCGCGCCAGGGCGGCGGTGCTGCGCAGCACGCCGGCCAGGCCATACAGCGCGCCGGCCTGCTGCAACCCGGCCAGGGCCGGCCCGGCGGCGCCCAGCAGCCGGCCGGCCGCCAGCGCCACCCCGCCGGCGCTGCCGCGCAGATAGGCCTGGAAGGCGCCGGTGCTGGGAATGGCCTCCTCGGTCTCGGCTTCGCGCGCATCCGCCATGGCCAGCAGGTCCGCCGGCGCCAGTTGCCCGCTGGCCACCATGCCGGCGAGTGGCGCCGCCACCTCATGCTGGCGCGCCGGGCGGCCTGCGGCGGCGTTCTCCACCACTTCCCGCCACCATTGCAGGCGGATCAGCGCCAGCATCGGCTGGCTGGCGGCTTCCCGCGCCCGGGCCAGTTCATGGTTGTACGCCAGCAGCGCGAACAGGGCCTCGCGCTGTTCCGCCGGGGCGAACAGGGCGCAGAGGAAGCGGTCGGGGTCGTGCTGGCGGACGAATTCTCCCAGCGGCGAAAGCGGTGGTGCATTCATGCCCGGCTTATGCCCGGCCTTGCTTGACCTATCCAGGCACCCCGCCTAGCTGTTGGGGATCAACACCACCGAGGGAGACAAATCATGGCCTTCAGCCTGCCCGCGCTGCCGTACAGCACCAACGCCCTTGCTGCCCAGAACATGTGCCAGGAAACCCTGGAACTGCATCATGGCAAGCACCACAACGCCTATGTCACCGCGCTGAACGGCCTGGTGGAAGCCAAGGGCCTGGCCGGCAAGTCGCTGGAACAGATCTGCGCCGAAGCCGGCAAGGCCGGTGCCGATGGCGCCCCGGTGCTGAATCAGGCCGGCCAGCACTACAACCACATCCTGTTCTGGCAGGTGATGTCGCCCAACGGCGGCGGCGACAAGCTGCCGGCCCGTCTGGCCGCCAAGATCGACCAGGACCTGGGTGGCCTGGCCGCCTTCAAGGAAGCCTTCAAGGCCGCTGGCGTGACGCAGTTCGGCTCGGGCTGGGCCTGGCTGGTCATCGGCACCGACGGCAAGCTGAAGGTCACCAAGACCGCCAATGGCGCCAACCCGCTGAGCACCGGCGAAGGCCAGCCGATCCTGGGCGCCGACGTGTGGGAGCACGCCTACTACCTGGACTTCCGCAATGTGCGCCCGAACTACCTCGACAACTTCCTGAACAAGCTGGTCGATTGGTCGGTGGTGGACAGCCTGCTGGCCTCCGGCGGCCTGAAGTCCGGCCAGGCGGCGTAAGCCACGCCCCTCGGGGCAATTGAAAAGGGCGCCCGGTTGACCCGGGCGCCCTTTTTTTGTCCGCGACGCGGGGTTTTTACCCGCGGCGCGGGGCCGGTTCAGGCCTTGGTGTCGTTGGCCACAACCGGCTTCAGGATGTCGCTGATGGTGCCGCGCAGCACGCTCACGCGCACGTCCTTGGCAATCTCCACCTCAACCTCGTCGACGCCGTCCTTCACCGTGGTCACCTTGCCGATGATGCCGCCGGCGGTGATGACGCGGTCGCCGCGCTTCAGCGCCGCCATCAGCTCGCGGTGCTCCTTCTGCTTCTTCTGCTGCGGGCGGATCAGCAGGAAATAGAACACGGCGAAGATCAGCAGCAGCGGCGCCAACTGCATGACCATGCCCATGGCACCGCCTTCGGCGGACTGGGCGTAGGCGGGGGAGATGAACATGGCGGGCAATTCCTTGGTTTAGCCGGGGTTGCCGGCGTCAGGCGCGGAAACTAGCTTCCCCCCCCTTTCCGTCAATACCAGGACATCACCATGGACCATTCCCTGCAGCCGGTGCTGACGCGGATCGCCGAGGCGCTGGAGCGCCTGGCGCCGCCACCGGCCGCCGCGCCCAGCCTTTCCGGCGCCGATGCCTTCGTGTGGCACCCCGGCCCGCGCGCCCACCTGGCGCCGGTGCCCAAGGTTTCCCGGGTGGAAATCGAGCTGCTCCAGGGCATCGACCGCCAGCGCGGCCTGCTGCTGGAAAACACCATGCGCTTCGCCCGCGGCCTGCCCGCCAACAACGTGATGCTGTGGGGCGCCCGCGGCATGGGCAAGTCCAGCCTGGTGAAGGCCGCCCATGCCCAGGCCAATGCGGCCAACCCCGGCGCGGTGGCGCTGATCGAGATCCACCGCGAGGATATCCGCACCCTGCCGGACCTGCTGAACCACCTGCGCGCCCAGCCCCGGCTGGCGCTGGTGTTCTGCGACGACCTTTCCTTCGAGAAGGAGGATGCCGACTACAAGGCGCTGAAGTCCGTGCTGGATGGCGGCATCGAGGGCCGGCCGGCCAATGTGCTGTTCTACGCCACCAGCAACCGCCGCCACCTGATGTCGCGCGACATGATCGAGAATGAGCGCAGCACCGCCATCCATGGCCAGGAAGCGGTGGAGGAGAAGGTCTCCCTCAGCGACCGATTCGGCCTGTGGATCGGCTTCCACAACTGCGACCAGCCCACCTTCTTCGCCATGGTCGAGGGCTATGCCAAGGCGCTGGGCATCGCCATCACCCAGGAAGACCTGCACCGCCAGGCGAATGAATGGAGCGTGACGCGCGGTGGCCGCAGCGGCCGCGTGGCCTGGCAGTTCATCCAGGACCTGGCCGGCCGCAACGGCGTGGCGATTCCGGCCTGAAGGCCGGCGCGCGGCGGGTTCAGCCCGCCGCGATGCGGCCCAGGCCGCCCATGAACGGCACCAGCACGTCGGGCACCAGAATGGAGCCATCGGCCTGCTGGTGGGTTTCCATCACCGCGATCAGCGCCCGGCCCACCGCCACGCCACTGCCGTTCAGCGTGTGCAGGAACACCGTGCCCTTGCCCTCGGCCGGCTTGTAGCGGGCGTTCATCCGCCGCGCCTGGAAGTCACGGCAGTTGGAGCAGGAGGAAATCTCCCGCCACATGCCCTGCCCTGGCAGCCACACTTCCAGGTCGTAGGTGCGGGCGGCGCCGAATCCGGTATCCCCGGCACACAGCAGCACCCGGCGCCAGGTCAGCCCCAATTCGGTCAGCACCCGCTCGGCGCAGGCGGTCATCCGCTCGTGCTCGGCCTCGCTGTCCTGCGGGCGGACGATGCTGACCATCTCCACCTTGTTGAACTGGTGCTGGCGCAGCATGCCGCGGGTGTCCCGCCCGGCGCTGCCGGCCTCGCTGCGGAAGCAGGCGGAAAGCGCGGTGTAGCGCAGCGGCAGCCCGGCCTCGGTGAGGATTTCCTCGCGCACCAGGTTGGTCAGCGGCACCTCGGCGGTCGGGATCAGGTAGCGGCCGTCCGTGGTCTTGAACAGGTCTTCCTCGAACTTCGGCAACTGGCCGGTGCCGTACATGGTGGCGTCGTTCACCAGCAGCGGCACCTGGGCTTCGGTATAGCCATGCTGGTCGGTGTGCAGGGTCAGCATCCACTGGCCCAGCGCGCGTTCCATGCGGGCCAGGGCGCCCTTCAGCACGGTGAAGCGGGCGCCGGCCAGCTTGGCGGCATTGCTGAAATCCATCAGCCCCAGGGCTTCACCCAGTTCGAAATGCTGCTTCGGGGTGAAATGCAGGGCTTCCGGCGTGCCGTGCTGGTGCAGCACCACATTGTCGGCCTCATCCCGGCCTTCTGGCACTTCGGCGTCCAGGATGTTCGGCAGGGCTTCCAGCAGGCGCAATTGGGCTTCATCGGCCGCCTTGGCCTCGGCTTCCAGCGCCGCCATGTCGTCGCGCAGGCTGGTGGCCTCGGCCTCCAGGCCGCTGGTGTCGGCGCCGCCGCGCTTGCCCTGGCCAATCTCCTTGGCCAGCGCGTTGCGACGGGACTGCTTTTCCTGCAAAGCGCCCTGGGCGGCGCGGCGGGTGCTGTCCAGCGCCAGCACCTGCTCGCTCAGTGGCGCCAGGCCACGCCGCGCCATGGCGGCATCGAAGGCCGCGGGCTCGGCCCGCACCAGGCGAATGTCGTGCATCGCAGTATACCCTAGCGCATGTCCCGCCGGGCCAAGGCGCCGGCGGAAACTCGGTCATCTCAAGCCAGGGGGCCCGGCTGTGGCCAGGGGCCCCGCCGGCAGCCTCAGGTCTTGGGCTTCTTCGGGGTCATCCAGATCGCCGCCCAGATCGACAATTCGTACAGCAGGATCATCGGCACGGCCAAGCCGACCTGGCTGATGATGTCCGGCGGCGTCAGCACCGCCGCCACCACGAAAATGCCCACCACGGCGTAGCGCCGGCCCTTGCGCAGCGTTTCCACCTGCAGAATGCCCACCCGGCACAACAGGGTCAGCGCCACCGGCATCTGGAACGCCAGCCCGAAGGCCAGGATCATCTGCATGACCAGGGACAGGTATTCGCTGACCTTGGCTTCCAGCTGCACCGGCAGGCCACCGCTGTCGGGCGCGGTTTCGAAGCTGATGAAGAACTGCCAGGCCAGCGGGAAGATCAGGTAGTAGGCCAGCGCCGCCCCGGCCACGAACAGGAAGGGCGAGGCGATGAGGAACGGCGTGACCGCCTTCTTCTCGCTCTTGTACAGGCCCGGCGCCACGAACAGCCAAAGCTGCGTGGCCCAGATCGGGAAGCTGAAGAACACGGCGCCGAAGAAGGCCACCTTCAGGTAGGTGAAGAAGGCCTCATACAGCGCGGTGAAGATCATCCGCCGCTCGCCGCCGCCCTGGTGCATCAGGATGTCGGCCAGCGGTTGCGCCAGGAAGCCATAGATCTGGGCGGAGAAGTAATAGCAGAGCGCGAAACACACCGCGAAGGCGCCGATCGACCACAGCAACCGCTGGCGCAGTTCCAGCAGGTGGTCGATCAACGGCATGGGCTTGTCGTCGATCGTGTCTTCCGGATTACTCGTCACGGTTGATACTCAGGCGTTATGGGTGGGCGCGGGCGGCGCTTGGGCCGGCACGCCGGGCGGGATGAAGGCGGGTGGCGCCGGGGGCTCGGCCGATTGGCTGGCTCCCAACTGGCTGGCGCCAAGCTGGCTGGAACCGGGCGGCACGAAGGCCGGCGGCGCGGCCTCGGCCGCGCTGTCGGCGCCGGCGAAACTGTCCGCGCCACCACCGAACTCACCGCTGCCGGCGAGGCTGTCCGCGCCGCCAGCGGCGACACTGTCGCCATAGCTGGTGTGCGGGTAGTCGCGCAGCGGGTCGTCTTCGAAGGTTTTGCGGATGGTGCCGTCCGAATCCACCGTCTTCTCAAGGGTGTCCTTGAGATTGAAGTTGCGGATCTCGTTCAGCGAATCCCGCACTTCATGCAGGTTCGCCTCACGGACGAGTTCATCCGCCTGGCCCCGGAACTCCGAGGCCATCTGGCGCGCCTTGCGCACCATGCGCGCCACGCCGCGTACGGCGTCCGGCAGGTCCTTTGGCCCGATGACCACAACGGCCACCACGGCGATCAAAGCGATTTCAGACCAGGCGAGGTCGAACATTCCGTCCCCAGTGGGAGAGGCCGCCGCAGCGGCAAGACGAATGGGTTAGCAGGAAGGCGCCCGGTCAACAATGTGGGGTGACCGAGAAGATATTTTCAGGTCGGGATTGCCTCGGCCGCGGCCCGCAGCAGCGGGCCGGGTTCGTTGACCAATTCCTCCCGGCGCGGCAGGTCCGCCAGCGCCTTCAGGCCGAATTGCTCCAGGAAGCGCGGCGTGGTGCCCCACAGGCTGGGCCGGCCCGGCACTTCCTTGCGGCCGCGCGGCGCCACCAGGCTGAGTTCCAGCAGCGCCTCCAGGGTTTGCTGGGAAAGGCTGGCGCCGCGGATTTCCTCGATC
>CANBXZ010000208.1 GCA_947373495.1 Acetobacteraceae bacterium | reverse complement strand
GCGATCTGCGCACCTCCTTCTTCACCCCGGACGGCGTCACCCGCGCCGTCGACGGCCTCTCCTTCACCGTCGGCGCCGGCGAAACCCTCGGCATCGTCGGCGAAAGCGGCTGCGGCAAATCCGTCACCGCGCTGGCCGTGATGGGCCTGCTGCCCTCCAGTGCCCAAATCGGCGGCCGGATCCTGTTCAATGGCCAGGACGCCCGCACCGCCCAGCGCGGCCGCGACCTGGCCATGGTGTTCCAGGAACCGATGACCAGCCTGAACCCGGCCTTCACCGCCGGCGAACAGGTGGCCGAGGCGCTGCGCCGGCATCGCGGCCTGAACCACGCCGCCGCCTTCGACGCCGCGGTGGAGATGCTCACCCGGGCGCATATCCCGGATGCCGCCCGCCGCGCCCGGCAATACCCGCACCAGCTTTCCGGCGGCATGCGCCAGCGGGTGATGATCGCCATGGCGCTGGCCTGTCGGCCGCGCCTGCTGCTGTGCGACGAGCCCACCACCGCGCTGGACGTGACGGTGCAGGCGCAGATCATGGCGCTGCTGGACGAGTTGCGGCAGGAAACCGGCACCGCGGTGGTGCTCATCACCCACGACCTGGGCGTGGTGGCCGACCGCGCCGACCAGATGGCGGTGATGTATGCCGGCCGGGTGGTGGAAGCCGCCCCGGCGGCCAGCATCTTCGCCATGCCGCAGCACCCCTACACCATCGGCCTGCTGGGCGCGGCGCCGACGCTGACCAGCCGGCGCGGCCGCCTGGCCAGCATCGAGGGCAGCGTGCCGGACCCGTTGCACCTGCCGCCGGGCTGCCGCTTCGCGCCGCGCTGCCCCTTCGCCCTGGCGCAATGCACCCAGCCGCCGCCACTGGCCGAGGTGGCGCCCGGCCACGCCGCCGCCTGCTGGCGCGCCCCGCTGGACCAGGTGCTGGCGGCATGAGCCCGCTGCTGGAACTGCGCGACCTGCGCAAGCTGTTCCCGGTGCGGGACGCGCTGGGCCGCGCGCAGGGCGCGGTGCGGGCGGTGGATGGCGTTTCGCTGAGCGTGGCGCAGGGCGAGGTGCTGGCGATCGTCGGCGAAAGCGGCTGCGGCAAGTCCACGCTCGGCCGGCTGGCGCTGCGGCTGATCGAGCCCGATGCCGGCGAGGTGCGCTTCGGTGGTGAGGACCTGCGCGGGCTGTCGGCGGCGGCGCTGCGGGCCCGCCGGCGCGACATGCAACTGATCTTCCAGGACCCCTTCGCCAGCCTGGACCCGCGGATGACGGTGGAAGCCGCCATCGCCGAGCCGTTGCGCCTGCACAAGGTGGTGCCGCGCGGCCAGGAGGCGGCGCGGGTGGCGGAATGGCTGGAACGCGTCGGCCTGCGCGCCGACCACGCCCGCCGCTGGCCGCATGAGTTCAGCGGCGGCCAGCGCCAGCGCATCGCCATCGCCCGCGCCCTGGCCAGCGGGCCGAAGCTGGTGATCGGCGACGAGCCGGTCAGTGCGCTGGATGTCTCGATCCAGGCCCAGGTGGTGAACCTGCTGCAGGGCCTGATCCGCGACCTGGGGCTGACCTTCGTGCTCATCAGCCACGACCTGGCGGTGGTGCGCCACATCGCCGACCGGGTGGCGGTGATGTACCTCGGCCGCATCGTGGAACTGGGCCCGGCGTCGCAGGTCTTCGGCGCGCCGAAGCACCCCTATACCCGGGCGCTGCTGGCCGCGGTGCCGGGGCAGGGCGCCAAGGCGCCACCCCTGGCCGGGGATGTGCCCAGCCCGATGGCGCCGCCCACGGGCTGCCGCTTCCACACCCGCTGCACCTTCGCCGAAGCCGGCTGCCGGGAGCACGACCCGGCGCTGCGCGGCGGCAGCCACGCCGCCGCCTGCCATGTGTTCGAGCAATTGCCGCCCGCCCCGCTGGCGCGGGAGACCGAGACCGGCGGCGACCGCCTGCGCCGGCTGCAAGCCTTCTTTTCCGCCGACAAGCCCGGAGCCGCCGCATGATCCGCCTTGCCCTGACCGCCCTGCTGCTGCTTGCCGGCGCCGCCCAGAACGCCCAGGCCCAGGCCCAGGCCCAGGCCCAGGCCCAGGCACCAGCGCCGAACCTGCGCATTGGCCTGCGCGAGGACCCGGACCAGTTGGACCCCTCGCTGGCGCGCACCTATGTCGGCCGCATCGTCTTCGCCGCGCTGTGCGACAAGCTGTTCGACATCAATGAAAAGCTGGAGATCGTGCCCCAGCTGGCCACCGCCCATGCCTGGGAAGACCCGAAGACCCTGCTGATCACCCTGCGCAGCGGGGTGCGGTTCCACGACGGCGAGCCGATGGACGCCGAGGCGGTGCGCTATTCGCTGATGCGCCACCTGACCATGCCGGGCAGCTTCCGCCGCGGTGAGATCAACAGCATGGAAAGCGTCGAGGTGGTGAACCCCACCCAGGTGCGGGTGCGGCTGAAGGAAGCCTTCGCCCCCTTCCTGTCGCAACTGACCGACCGCGCCGGCATGATGGTGAGCCCCAAGGCGGCCGAGGCGCTGGGCGCCGGCTTCGGCAATCGCCCGGTCTGCGCCGGCCCGTTCCGCTTCGTCGAACGCGTGGCGCAGGACCGCATCGTGGTGGAACGCTTCCCGGGCTACTGGGACGCGGCGCGCATCCACCTGAACCGCATCACCTACCTGCCGATCCCGGACAGCACGGTGCGGCTGGCCAACCTGCAATCCGGCGCCATCGACATCAGCGAGACCATCAGCCCCTCGGACGTGCCGGCGGTGCAGCGCAACCCGCGGCTGCGCGCGGTGCTGAGCGACGAGCTGGGCTACCAGAGCATCACCCTGAACATCGGCAACGGCCCGCGCGCCAATACCCCCTTCGGCCGCGACCCGCGGGTGCGCCAGGCGTTCGAACTCGCCATCGACCGCGATGCGCTGAACCAGGTGGTGTATGAGGGCATGTACACCCCCACGCGCCAGGCGGTGCCGCCGGCCAGCCCCTACCACATCGCCAGCCTGCGGCCGGCGCCGCGCAACGTGGAACGCGCCAGGGCGCTGCTGCGCGAAGCCGGGGTGCGGAGCCCGCTGCAGGTGGAAATGACCGTGCCGAACAACCCGGACCTGCGCCAGGTGGCGGAGGTGATCCAGGCCATGGTGGCGGAGGCGGGATTCGAGCTGAAGATCAACGCCATGGAGTTCGCCAGCAGCCTGCAGGCGGCGCAGCGCGGCGACTTCGAGACCTATCTGCTCGGCTGGTCCGGCCGCACCGACCCGGATGGCAATATCTGGACCTTCATCCACACCGGCGCGCCGCAGAATGATGGCCGCTACGGCAACCCGGCGGTGGACGCGCTGCTGGACCAGCAGCGCCAGGTGAACGACCCGGCGGCGCGCCGCGCCTTGCTGGAGCGGATGTGGCAGGTGGCCGTGGTGCAGGATGTTTCGCGCATCTACCTGTGGCACCGCAAGAACACCCCGGCGATGAGCGCGCGGGTTCAGGGCTTCCAGGCGGTGCCGGATGGCCTGATCCGGCTGCAAGGGTTGAGGCTGAACTAGATGTGGTTCTGGCTGCTGCGCCGGCTCGGGCAGGTTGTCCCGACGCTGCTGATCCTCTCCGTGCTGATCTTCGCCCTGCAGCAGTTGATGCCGGGCGACCCGGCGCTGATCCTGGCCGGCGAGGAGCGGGGTGACCCGCAGGTGCTGGCGCAGATCCGCGCCGAACTGTTCCTCGACCGGCCCTTGCCGGAGCAATATGCCCGCTGGCTGTGGCGCGTGCTGCACGGCGACCTGGGGTTTTCCTGGCGCATCCGCGAACCGGTGGCGACGCTGATCCTGCAGAAGCTGCCGGTGACCCTGCAGCTTGGCGGCATGGCCTTCGTCATCGCCTGCTGCATCGGCATTCCGCTGGGGGTGCTGTCGGCGGTGTACCAGGGCCGCTGGCCGGACGTGCTGGTGAATGCGGTGGCGCTGGCCGGCATCTCCACGCCGAATTTCTGGCTCGGCATCATGCTGATCCTGCTGGTCAGCGTGCATCTCGGCTGGTTGCCGCCTTCCGGCTACGTGCCACTGAGCGAGGACCCGTGGCAGAGCCTGGCCACCACCATCATGCCGGCCTTCGTGCTGGGCAACGCGATCTCCGCCGTGCTGATGCGCCACACCCGCGCCGCCATGCTGAACGCGCTGGGCCAGGACTACGTCCGCACCGCCCGCGCCAAGGGGCTGCGGGAACGCGTGGTGGTGCTGAAGCACGCGCTGCGCAACGCGCTGGTGCCGGTGGTGACGCTGGGCGCCATCGAACTCGGCCGCCTGCTGGCCGGCGCGGTGCTGACCGAGCAGATCTTCACCATTCCGGGCTTCGGCAAGCTGATCGTGGATGCGGTGTTCAACCGCGACTACCCGGTGGTGCAGGGGGTGGTGATGGTGGTCGCCGTCATCACCGTGCTGTTGGCGCTGCTGGCGGATATCCTCTACCTGCTGGTCAACCCGCGGCTGCGCCACGCATGAGCGCCGAGAGCCCGTTCCGCCGCGCGCTGCGGCAGTTCTTCCGGCACCGGCTGGCGGTGTTCGGCCTGGTGGTGGTGGCGCTGTTCGTGCTGGCCGCGGTATTCGCGCCGCTGCTGGCGCCGTATGACCCGCTGAAGACCAGTTGGACCCTGGTGCGCAAGGCGCCCAGCGCGGCGCATTGGTTCGGCACCGATGAGAATGGCCGCGACATCCTGGCCCGGGTGATCTACGGCGCCCGCGCCAGCCTGATGGCCGGCGTGGTGGCGGTGACGCTGGCCGGCTGCATCGGCATACCGCTTGGCCTGCTGGCCGGCCTGGCCGGGGGCTGGGCCGAGACCCTCATCAGCCGGGTGGCGGATGCCATGCTGGCGGTGCCGTTCCTGATCTTGGCCATTGCCCTGGCGGCCTTCCTCGGCCCGGCGCTGGAGAATGCGATGCTGGCCATCGCCATCACCGCCAGCCCGGTGTTCGTGCGGCTTTCGCGCGGCATGGCGCTGGAGGCGAAGAGCACGGACTGGGCCGAGGCCGCCCGCGCCCTGGGCAACCCGCCCTGGCGGCTGGCGCTGGTGCATGTGCTGCCCAACATCATCCCGCCGCTGATGGTGCAGGCCACGCTGTCGATCGCCGAGGCCATCATCGCCGAAGCCTCGCTGAGCTTCCTCGGCCTGGGGCAGCAGCCGCCGAACCCCAGCTGGGGCAGCATGCTGAACAGTGCGCAACGCTTCCTGACCCAGGCGCCGTGGATGGCGATATACCCCGGCGTGGCGATTTTCCTGGTGGTGCTGGCGTTCAACCTGGTGGGGGACGGGCTGCGCGACGCGCTGGACCCGCGCAGCCAGAAGCGATAGGGCCCGCTGCGGTACAGGCCGGGGCGGCTGAGGCGGCGGGCTTCCGGGCTGGCAACTTCAGGTGGCGGCCAGCCGGGTGCGCAGGGTGGCCATTTCCACCTTGCCATTGGCGTTGCGCGGCAGGCTGGCCACCGGCACCAGCCGAACCGGCGCGCGGTCGGCCAGGGCGGCGCGGCAGGCGCGGTCCAGCGCCGCCAGGTCCAGCCCTTCCTCGGCTTCCAGTGCGGCCCAGATCTCGGTCGGGCGGCCGGGCAGGTCGATGCCCATCACCGCCACGTCCTTCACCCCCGGCTGGGTGGCGATGAAATCCCGGATCGGCGTGGGGCTGGACTTCACCCCGCCGGCGTTGATCATCTCGGTCTCGCGCCCCAGCACGTGCAGCCGGCCATCCGGCAGCAGCACCGCGGTGTCCCCCGGGTAGAACCAGCCCTGGTGGAAGGCTTCCGCGGTGGCGGCCGGGTCGCCGACATAGCCCGGCGCCATGCTGTTGCTGCGGGCCCGCAGCCGGCCCGGGGTGCCGCGCGGCACCGGCTGGCCGGCGGGGTCCACCACCTCCAGCACCGCCCAGGGGAAGGGCTGGCCGAGGAAGCCCTCGGCCGCGTCGGTGAAGCCGGGCGGGCGTTCGGCCATCTGGCCCATTTCGGTGCCGGCGTAGCGTTCCACCAGGTTGGAGCAGAGCCGGGCGCGGATGTGCATCGCCTCGGCCCGGCTGAGCGGCGAGCCACTGGCCAGCACATGGCGCAGGTGCGGCAGGCGCAGGCCCAGGGCCTCCGCCAGGTCCGCCAGCCCGCGCAATTGCAGCGGGGAGCCGGCCAGCAGGTCCACCCGCTGCGCCTGGATGACGGCCAGCGCGTCCTGCGCGCTGCGGGCGAAGGCCTGGGTGCCGCCGGCGGCGACGCGCAGCAGGAATTGCTGCGTCGCCCAGGAAGTGGACAGCGTCAGCAGCATCATGGCGCATTCGGCGCGGCCCTCGGGCAGCCCCAGGGTGCCGAGGTTGATCAGCCGGGCGGCGATGTTGCTGGCGCTCAGCCCCACCGCCTTGGGCAGGCCGGTGGTGCCGGAGGAGAAGACATAGCGCAGCATCGGGTCGGCGCCGGCGAAGGGGCGGCGCGGCTGGCGCGGCTGCTGGCCGGGGGCCAGGGCGAGCCATTCCGGGCCAATGGCCCAGTGCGGGCATTCGGCCAGGGGTTCGGTGCCGTCGGTCAGGCAGGCGGCCAGGCGCAGCGCCTGGGGCGGGCGCGGGCCGTTGCCGGTCAGCACGCAGCTGGCGCGGCCGTCATGCATGGCGGCCAGCAGCAGCACGGCATGCAGCATGGGGTCGGCGGCGCAGATGCCAATCGCGCCTTCCCCCAGGTTGCCGCCGCGCAGCCGGGCCACCGCGGCATGCACCAGCGCCGCCAGTTGCTCGAAGGTGATCACCCGCTGCGAGTCCACCAGCGCCGGGCGCCAGGGGCTGACGCGGGCGTGGAAATCGAGCGATTCAAGGACAAGCATGCTGGGTTCGCCTGGGCTGGGGCACGGACAAGGCAGGGTTACGGACAAGGCAAGGGCGGGCGGGGTGGCGAATCCGGCCCCGCTTGAGGGGGCCGCGTGCCGCTGGCTGGTGCCCAACCTGCCGTTGTGGCGGTGCTTGCCAGACTGCCGAGGGAAAGCAACCGGATTATGCGCCACAAAAAACTTTTGGCCCGGACCGGCGGCAAAGCTGAGCTTGTTCAACAGTTTCCCGCCTGAAACCGTGGCGGGAATGCCACAATGTCAGGCTGGCGGGGGGGAATTTGGCCAAACCTGAGGTTGATGATGACCTCAAGGTAAGCTAGGCACCATCGTATCGAACCGTGTCCGGATGCCGTCTCCATGTCCAAGAAGCGCCCTCAGCCGCCCCAATCCACCCCGATTGCATCGTCGCGCCCTGCCGTGATGCTGCCGGTGGCCTTTGACCGGGCCGGGTTGCGGGCAGCATTGCTGGGTGGCGCCTCGCTGCTGGCCATCGCCAGCACCATGCTGCCGTCCGACGCCTTCGCCGACGCGCCCGGTGGCGCCACCTGCATCGGCACCCAGATCATCACCAGCCCGAGCGGTCCGCTGACCGACGCGCTGGGTGGCAACATCATCGTCAACAACAACGGCGGCCATCCCAACTCGGGCATGGTGACCGGCGCGGGCAACGGCCCGGGCGTCATGGTGGGTGACTGCG
>CANBXZ010000207.1 GCA_947373495.1 Acetobacteraceae bacterium | reverse complement strand
CGCCGCGGCGGGGGGCCTGGTGGTGCTGGGGCTTTCGCCGCTGTTCCCCCGGCTGCGCCCGGTGCGGGGCGGCCAGTTGCGCGCGAACCTGGTGCTGTGGGCTGGGGTTGTCGCGCTGATGGCCATGGGCTCGGCCCTGACCGTGCCCCACCCCTGAGCCCGACCGGCTGAGCCCTACCGGCTGAGCCCTACCGGCTGAGCCCTACCGCCTGGGGCAAGGTCGCCAAGCGGCACGGACGCCATGCTCTCGGAAGCCGCCGTGGTGGGGGCCAGCACGCTGCCAACGGGCCGCTCGGCCGAGGCGCCACATGGCCGGCCAGCGGGAGCCGGTGCCAAAGGCCGGGGCACCGGGTGCGGTTTCATCCCGAATGGATGCCGTTCCGACCCGCGGGCCGAGCTACCGCATGGCGACCGCGGTTCATACCGCCCGGCCGGCGATGGCGGGGCACGAAGGTTGACCCTTCGTGCGCCTGGTATCAGTCGATCGGCGCGGGCAGCCGGCCCTCGACGAAGCCGAAGCGTTCGAAGTGGCTGGTGGCGTCCTTGATGTCGCCGGCGGCAATGCCCTGGCCGACATCGGTATAGGTCTTCACGTACCAGTCCTCATTCACCTTCGAGGGCCAGGCATGGCGGCCTTCGAAATAGCCGACCTCCAGGAAGTGCTGGCGCGGACTGGCATATTGGCCGGCGTCGACGGCCGCGGCCACGTCCGGGTAGCGTTCCAGGTACAGCGCCTGGTCCAGCGGCATGGCTTCCAGCACCGCCCGCAACACGGCCTTCAACTGCTGCACGGAGGATAGGTTCGGCTCATGCAGCAGGCGCATGGCCAACTGGTGTTCGAAGGCGGCGAAGGGCGGGAAGTGGTTCAGCCCAACCGGCGCTTCCGCAACACTTTCGGATTTGGTGGCGACCCTGGGATAGGACGACTTCGACGACATTAGATCACCTCTGTCCATGCGTGCCGTTCACGACGACGTAATACCGCGATGCAGCATAAGCATTACACGGCCTATAATCCAACACGTAGAAATGCCTATATTTGTAACAACCTAGGATTGAGCAGAAGTTTCACCTGTTGGACATGTTGCGACCAAGGCGCATTGGCAACTGTGCCGGCTTCTGCGGATCTTCTTCAATTCTCAAATTATGAAAATATTGCTAAACCGACTCTTTACGCTATCATCCCGATCGTCGGACGCGACATTGTTCAGCACCGCTGCCGAGGACCATGCCGCCACGCCATTCCCTGATTGGCGCCCGAGGGGCCAACGCCAGGCGCCAGCCCTCGGTGACCCGGGCGCTGCTGGGCGCGGGCGCTACGCGATCCGCCGGCCGCGCGCCGTACCTGGCCAGGCAGCGCGGCCGTGGCACAGGTGGTGGCGGCGGGCCGAGGCAGCATGCTGGTCGGCTTCCGCGCACCAAGGTGGGCGGAAGCCGGGCTCAGCTTCAGGCTTCCACCGGCAGGGGCGGGGCAAAGGGGCTGCGGGCCGGCCAGGCGCTGTTGGTGTTGCCCGGATTCTCGGCAACCCACATCAGCAGCAGGCCAACCATGGCGATGCACAGGCTGGCGAGTTGCAATTTGCCGGTCCACAGCGCCGCCGCCGTGCTGGCGGTGAACAGCGCGGTGAAAATCAGCGGGTGGCCGAAAATAAATGAACAGAAGTACATGAAAAATCGGACAGGCAGGGCGCACCAATACCAGGCGGATTTAATCAGCGACATGTTGTGTCTCCTCACCGTTGTCGATGCGAGGACTTCGTCGCACGGACGCAAACCTAACGGGTATTTCTGCCGGAGCGAAGCCATAAGATCGTTCGGAACGCGGCCCAACTGGCCCGGCTGCGCGGCCCCGGGCAGCGCGGAACCCAGCCTGGAAGGCCACGGGAGAGCTAAAAAATAAACCAAAATGCCAAAATAAAACAGGCTTTATCACGGGTTTGCGAGGCGCCGTTTGTCCCCCTGGCGACGCGGTACCGAATGGTTGATGACTTGGTCTCCGCAGCAACCGCAAGGCTTTCCATGTCCCAGCGTTTCGCCTCCTCCTCCTCGCCCAGCCAGGATTTCGAGAACCGTGCCGCCGGCGTGGCGATGCTGCTGCTGCGGGTGACGCTGCTGGGCACCCTGCTGGCGTTCATCGGGGTGATGGGGCTGAGCACCTGGCGCGTGCTGCACGGCTAGCCGCAGCCGACCCTCCCCTTTCGGCCAGTTGACGCCACCGCCCGCGCGCGGAAGCATCATCGCCAAACACGATGGGGGAAACGCCAATGCGGCAGATGGCGATGGTCGGCTTCATGCAGGCGCAGAACTGCACCAACCTGGCCAGCAGTTGGCGCCACCCGGAAAGCCGCACCGACTTCCTGACCGCCGACTACTACCAGGAAATCGCCCGCGTCCTGGAGCACGGCAAGTTCGACCTGGGCTTCTTCGACGACCGGCTTTCCATGCCGGACCGCTACGGCAGCGACCACCACCACACCATCGAACACGGCATCCGCTGCGTGAAGCTGGACCCGGTGGTGACGCTGACCATGATGGCGGCGGTGACGTCCCGGTTGGGCCTGGGTTCCACCGCCAGCACCACCTATTACGAACCGTTCCACGTCGCCCGCATGATGCAGACGCTGGACTTGATGAGCGGCGGCCGCGCCGCCTGGAACATCGTCACCAGCCTGAACGACGGCGAGGCCGCCAACATGGGCCATGCCGAGATGATGGCGCACGACGCCCGCTACGACCGTGCTGACGAGTTCGTGGAAGTGGTCAAGGGCCACTGGGACGCCTGGGAAGACGACGCGCTGATCGTGGACAAGTCCAGCGGCCGCTTCGGTGACGGCAACAAGGTGCACCGGCTGGACTACAAGGGAAAATACCTCAGCAGCCGCGGCCCCTTCACCGTGCCACGCAGCCCGCAGGGCCACCCGGTGCTGATCCAGGCCGGGTCTTCCGGCCGGGGCAAGAAGTTCTCCGCCCGTTGGGCTGAACTGGTCTTCGTGGCCTACCACGACGTGGCCGGCGGCAAGAAGGACTACGCCGAGTTCAAGGCCATGGTGGCGGCCGAGGGCCGCGACCCGGAAAGCGTCAAGGCGGCGACCATCGCCTACCCCATCACCGCCGCGACGCAGATGGAAGCCGAGGACAAGGCCGCCGCGCTGCTGAAACTGCCGCTGGAGATCGACGCGCTGTCGCTGCTGTCGGAGGCGCTGAACTTCGACTTTGCCAGCAAGGGCATGGACGAGCCCTTCAGCGATGACGAGATGGCCGGCATCCAGGGCCTGCAGGCCATGCGCGACAATGTGGTGAAGCGCACCGGCAAGAAGAACCCGACGGTGCGGGACTTCATCGTCGGCAGCGGCCGCGGCAAGCCGCGGGTGGACATGGTGGGCGGCCCGAAGCAACTGGCCGACAAGTTCGAGGAATGGTTCGTCGAACGCGCCTGCGACGGCTTCGTCATCTCGGCCACCCATGTGCCGGGCGCCTACCGCGAGTTCGTCGACCTGGTGGTGCCCGAATTGCAGGCGCGCGGGCTGTACCGCAAGGAATACGCCGGCCCGACGCTGCGGGAGAACCTGGGCCTGGCCAAGCCGGACGGCAGCGCCCGCTGGCGCTGAGGGGCGGCAGCGGTGGGGGATCGCAACCGCATCCTCCACCGGCGTTGCAGGGCCTCGGACGCTGCCCCGGCGGGCCGCGGCTGATGCCTGGAGCGTGATCGGCGCTCTAGTCAGTGCCGATCACGCTCCAGGCTATTGATGTGTCGCGTGATTCACGCCGTTCGGTGATTACACCTCAGGCGATCAGGCTCCAAGGGCGGCTACCCCCGCCGCACCAGCGCCCCGTAGACCCGCGGCCCCACCAGCGCCACCAGCGCCAGCACCAGCAGCGCGCCGGAACCGGGCCGGGTCACGAAGGTGGTCCAGTCGCCCTGGCTGATGGTCAGCGCCTGGCGCATCGCCTGTTCCGCCATCGGCCCCAGGATCATGCCGATCACCACCGGCGCGGTCGGAAAGTCGAACCGGCGCATGAACATGGCCACCACGCCGATGCCGTACAGCAGCACCAGGTCGATGATGCTGTTGGAAATGCCGTAGGTGCCGATGGTGGCGAACACCAGGATGCCGGCATAGAGCTGCGGCTGCGGGATCTTCAAAATCCGCGCCCACAGCCCCACCCGCGGCAGGTTCAGCACCACCAGCATGATGTTGGCCACGTACAGGCTGGCGATCAGCGTCCACACCAGTTCCGCCTGCTGGGTGAACAGCATCGGCCCCGGGTTGATGCCGTAGCTCTGGAACGCGCTGAGCATGATGGCGGCGGTGGCGGAGGTCGGCAGGCCCAGCGTCAGCATCGGCACCAGAATGCCGGCGGCCGCGGCGTTGTTGGCGGCTTCCGGCCCGGCCACGCCCTCGATGGCGCCGGTGGTGCCGAACTCATGCCGGTGCTCCGGTGCCACCAGCTTGCGCTCGGCATAGTAGCTCAGCATGGTTGGCATCTCGGTGCCGCCGGCCGGCATGACACCGAACGGGAAGCCCAGCAGGCTGCCGCGCAGCCAGGGTTTCCAGCTGCGCTTCCAGTCCTGCTTCGTCATCATGATGCTGCCCACCGGGCGTACCACCGCGCCGCCCTCGGCGTGGCGCCAAGCCAGGAACAGCGTCTCCCCCACCGCGAACAGCGCCACGGCCACCAGCACCACGTTCACGCCGTCCAGCAGTTCCGGCACGCCGAAGGTCATGCGCGGCTGGCCGGTCTGCAGGTCGATGCCGATCAGGCCCAGCAGCAGGCCGAAGCCCAGTGAGGTCAGCCCGCGCAGCGCGCTGCCGCCCAGCACGGCGGAGACGGTGACGAAGCACAGCACCATCAGGGAGAAGTATTCCGCCGGCCCGAGCTTGAGCGCGAATTCCACCACGATGGGGCCAAGGAAGCTGATGCCCAGCGTGCCGATGGTGCCGGCGACGAAGCTGCCGATGGCCGCGGTGGCCAGCGCCGGCCCGGCGCGGCCGTTGCGCGCCATCTTGGCGCCTTCCAGCGCGGTGATGATGCTGCCGCTCTCGCCCGGCGTGTTCAGCAGGATGGAGGTGGTGGAGCCGCCATACATCGCGCCGTAGAAAATGCCGCAGAACAGGATGAAGGCGCCGGTGGCGTTGACCTGGAAGGTGATGGGCAGCAGCAGCGCGATGGTCAGCGCCGGGCCGATGCCGGGCAGCACGCCAACCGCGGTGCCAAGGAAGCAGCCGAGCAGCGCCCAGCCCAGATTGGCCAGCGTCAGCGCATTGCCGAAGCCCAGGCCGAGCCCTTCGATCGCGGTCATGGAACCTCCTGCCCCAGCAGCCGCAGGATGGCGCCTTCCAGCAGCCCGGCGCCGATATTCACCCCCAGCAATTCCACGAAGCCGAACCACACCACCAGGGTCAGCCCCAGCGCCAGCACCGCGTCCCGCAGCAGGCGCCGGCTGCCGAAGGCGGCGGCCACCAGCACGAACTGCACGCTGGCCGCCAGGCAGAAGCCCAGCGGGCCGATCAGCGCCAGGTTGGCCAGCAGGCCGGCGCCCAGCAGCGTCAGCGCGCGCCAGTTGGTCGGCGGGGCTTCCCGCACCTCCTCCAGCGTCTGGCTCCAGCCGCCGCGCACCGCCTGGGCCACCAGCCCGGCGCCCAGCGCCGCCAGCACCGCGGCCACCGCATAGGGCACCGCCCGCGGCCCTACCTGGGAATACAGCGGCGAGGCCGGGATGGCGCCGGCCTGCCACAGCGCCAGCGCCCCCAGCCCCAGCACGAACAGCCCCACGCCCAGGTCGGCGCGGTCGGGTGCGATGCGGTTCATGCCAGGCCGATTTCCTTCAGCACCGCCTCGGTCTGGGTGCGGTCGCGGTCCAGGAAGCGGGCGAAGTCGTCGCCCACCATGAAGGCGTCCTGCCAGTCCCGGGTCTTCAGCATCTCGGCCCAGGCGGGCAGGGCGTGCAACTCCTGCATCAGCGCCACCAGCTTGGCCAACGCCTCCGGCCGCACGCCGGGCGGCGCGAAGGTGCCGCGCCAGTTGGTGATGACAACGTCCACGCCGCTTTCCTTCAGCGTGGGAATGGCCGGGTCGCTGCGGGTTTCCCCGGTGGTGGCCAGGGCGCGCATGCGGCCGGCCTTGATCTGCTCGGCGAATTCCGACAGCCCGGACATGCCGGCGGAAACCTGGGCGCCGAGGATGGCGGCCTGCGCCGGCCCGCCGCCGGCGAAGGCCACGTAGCTGGCCTGCCGGGCGCTGTGGCCCAGCGATTTCAGGATCAGCCCGAGCGCGATGTGGTCGGTGCCGCCGGCGCTGCCGCCGGCAATGCTGGTGCCGCCCGGGTTCGCCTTCAGCGCGTCCAGGAAGCCACGCAGGTCCTTGATGGGGGAGGTCGCGGGCACCACGATCACGTCGGCTTCTTCGGTCAGCCGCGCCACCGGGGTGACGCTTTGGATGCCGACCGGGGTCTTGTTGGTCAGCACGGCGCCAACCATGATGCTGCCGCTGACCATCAGCGCGTCACCGCGGCCGCGCCGGGTGGAAACGAAGCGCGGCAGGCCCACGGTGCCGCCGGCCCCGCCGACATTCTCGAACTGGAAGGTGCCGACCAGGCCGGCCTGGCGGCTGACCTGTTCGATCGCCCGGCCCAGGCCGTCCCAGCCGCCGCCGGGGCCGGCAGGGATGAACATGGTCAGGCTGGGGAAGCGTTGCTCGGCGCGAGCCAGCAGGGGCAGGGCGGCGAGGGGGGCGGCGGCAAGCAGGCTACGGCGGCGCATCGGGTCCTCCCGGAAGGGGCTTTGGCGTTCCTTAACGCCAGCCCATCCCGGGCGGAAGCGAAACCGCCTATTGCTGGATGTCGCGCGCCAGGTCGCCCATGCCGCCGATCGAGTTGAGGTGGGCGTAGATCGCCTCCAGCCAGCCACGGTCGCGCAGCAGCACCAGCTGTTCGGCCGAAAGCGCGGCCAGCGCGGCGCGGTCCACGGCGAAGAAGCCGTCCACCCGCATCGGCTTGTCCTGGTGCTGGAACTGCACCACGGAGGCCTTCAGCAGCCCCATCTCGGCCAGGCCATCGGCCATGGCGCGGGTCCGCAGCATGGCTTCCTCGACCGCCTTGGTGAAGGTGAAGGCGCGGTCCAGCATGGCCGAGGCCTTGCCATCGGCGGTGAACAGGTCATCGCCCTCGGTCGCGGAGATCTGGTCCGCCTGCGGGTCGACACACAGCACCAACTGTTGCGACTCGGGCGCGACCCGCACCAGGAAGAACGGGTAGCGACGCAGGTAGGACGGGATGTAGGCGCCTTCCTGCCACTTGCCCTCGGCGGTGACAAAATGATTGTGGCCGGCCTGCAGGCCGCACAGGCCCAGCGGCACATGCGGTTCCTGGGCGGTGAAGACGATGGGCATGCTGCGGCAGGCGGCGGTGAATTCCTCGGCCGCCAGCGGCACCGCGTGCAAATGCGCGGCGAAGCCAAAGCCCGGATTATGCAGCTTCAGCTTGCCATGACGCTCCGGGGTCAGCGCTTCCA
>CANBXZ010000206.1 GCA_947373495.1 Acetobacteraceae bacterium | reverse complement strand
TGGTGCGGGCGCTGGCCCCCGGGGTGCTGTCCGGCTGCATGGTACAGCCGGCCGAAAGCGCCAGGGCCATGGCAAGGCCCAGGCTGGTTGTGATGCGGTTTGACATGGAGGTTTCCTCTGCTGGAAGCGGCAGGGTGAACCGCCACGGGCGGGGGAAGTTCCGTGCCGCCGGCCGGGCCTTGCATCCGTCGCACGACCTCCGGCCCGCCGCAGGCCGGGCCGGGCACCCGCATGGCCGCCGGCCCGGCCTTCGCGGCCCGCGAAGCCTAAGCCTGCCGGCGCCCGGACCCTGCGTCCCGCCTCAGTCCACCGTGGCGCCCGAAGCCGCCACCACCGGCGCCCAGCGCGCCACCTCGGCCCGCATGAAGGCGTTGTAGGCCGCGGTCGCCATCGGCCAGGGCTCGGCGCCCATCTGGTTGAAGCGGGCGATGATGGCCGGCTGCGCCACACCCGCCAGCAATACCTCCGCCATGCGGACCACGACGGCCGGCGGCGTCGCGGCCGGCGCGGCCACGCCATACCAGCTGGAAACGTCGAAATCCGCCACGCCCTGTTCCTGCAGCGTCGGCAGGTCCGGCATGGTGGCGGCGCGGGTGGCGGTGGAAACCCCCAGCGCGCGCAGCCCGCCGGCTTCCACATGCGGCCGGGAAACCGGGGCGTTGTCGATGTTGAACAGCACCTCGCCATTCAGCACCGCCGCCATGCTGGGCGCGGTGCCCCGGTAGGGCACATGGGTCAGTTCCAGCCCCAGCCGCTGCCCCAGCAATACCCCGGACAAATGCGAGGAAGTGCCGGCACCGGCCGAGCTGAAGGTGGCGCGGCGCGGGTTGGCGCGGGCCAGGGCCACCAGTTCCGCCAGGTTGCGTGCCGGGGTGGCGGCCTGCACGATGAGCACATTCGGCATGGCGGCGAAGCGCGCCACGCCCGGCAGGTCGCGCAGCGGGTTGAAGCCGCCGCGATTGCGGTACAGCGAAGGCCCGATGCCGTGGCTGGCGATGTGGTTGATGGTGAAGCTGTGGTTGTCCGCGGCGCGGATGGCGGCTTCGGCCGCGATCATGCCGCCGGCGCCCGGGCGCGGGTCCACGTACAGCCCCTGGCCGAGCTGTTCGCGGAACCACGGTTCCAGGATGCGGACGAAGATATCCGAAACGCCGCCGACCTGGGCGCTGACGATGAAGCGCAGCGGCCGGTCCGGCCAGGGCGCCACGGGTTGCGCCCGCAGCGCCGGCGCCGCCAGCAGCCCGGCGCCCAGCACGCGCCGGCTAATCAACGGTGGCACCCGCCGCCGCAACCACCGGCGCCCACTTGGCCACTTCCGCCCGCATGAAGGCATCATAGTCCGCCGGCAGCAGCGGCATCGGCTCGGCGCCGAAGTCGCGGGTTCGCTGGATGATGCCGGGGTCGTGCAGGGCGTCGAAGATCTCCCGCCCCAGGCGTTCGATGATGGGCCGCGGCGTGCTGGCGGGCGCGGCCACGCCGTACCAGCTGGCCACGTCGAAATTGGGCACGCCTTCTTCCATCAGCGTCGGCAGTTCCGGCATGAAGGGCACACGCCTGCCGGTGGAGACCCCCAGCGCCTTCAGCATGCCGGCCAGCACCTGCTGGCGGCTGGCCGGGGCGTTGTCGATGGCGAACAGCACTTCCCCGTTCATCACCGCCGCCATGCTGGGCGCGGTGCCGCGATAGGGCACGTGCTGCACCTCGATGCCCATGCGCTGGCCGAACAGCACGCCGGACAGGTGGGAGGAGGTGCCCGAGCCGGCGGAGGAGAAGTTGGCCAGCCGCGGGTTGGCCTTGATGAAGCGCACCAGGTCCTGGACGTTGGCGATGCCGCGGTCGGGCTTCACGATCATCACGTTCGGCAACTCGGCGATCTTGGCCACGCCGGGCAGGTCGCGCAGCGGGTCGAAGGTCAGGCGGCCGCGGTACAGGTTGGGGCCGATGCCGTGGCTGGCGATGTGGTTGACGAAGAAGGTGTGGTTGTCGGGCGTGGCCTTGGCGGCGATCTCGGCCGCCACCAGGCCGCCGGCGCCGGGCTTGTTGTCCAGCCACAGGCCATGGCCCAGGCGTTCGCGCAGGCGGTTGTCCAGGATGCGCATGAAGATGTCACTGGCGCCGCCGGCCGCGCCCCCCACCAGGTAGCGCATGGACTTGTCCGGCCAGGCGGGTTGCGCGCGGGCGATGCCCGGCAGCGCCAGGACCCCGGGCAAGGCCCCCAGCAGGGTGCGACGTTGCAGCATGGCGTTCTCCCTTTGCCGCGCCCTGGGGGCACGATTTGCGCTGATGCTAGAGCGGGATCGCCCGGGGTGGAATCACCGAAAGGGCCGCAGCCCCCCGGCGCCCGCCCGGGCCGCCTGGGCCAGGGCGGGGGCATCGTCTCGCCCGGCGGGCCGGAAGGCGCCCGGCAGCGCGACGGTGACGGAATCGTGCGGTCTGGCCGGGCGGCATTCTCCGTTCCCAGTCAGCGGAACCGGGGGATTTCGCTGAAAAGCTGGGGGTAATTCCACATGTTGCAGACGGGTTGAATCCACCCCGCAAGCGGCTTTGCGTGGCCGCGCGCCGCATGCGTTACTTGCCGCACGAAGAGGGGAAAGTCCTGAATGCCCGGTGCCGAGCCGCGTGTGGAATATTCGCCGAGCCTTGGCGATGAGGTGAAGACCACCACCTGTTACATGTGCGCCTGCCGTTGCGGCATCAAGGTGCACCTGAAGGACGGCAAGGTCCGCTACATCGAGGGCAATCCGGACCATCCGGTGAACAAGGGCGTGCTGTGCGGCAAGGGCAGCGCCGGCATCATGACGCAATACGCCCCGGCCCGGCTGCGCGCGCCGCTGCTGCGCGTGGGCGAACGCGGTGCCGGCGAGTTCAAGGAAATCACCTGGGCCGAGGCGCTGGACATCGCCACCGGCTGGCTGAGCAAGGTGCGGGCGGAAGACCCGCGCAAGCTGGCCTTCTTCACCGGCCGCGACCAGTCGCAGAGCCTGACCGGCTTCTGGGCGGCGCAGTTCGGCACGCCCAATTTCGCCGCGCATGGCGGCTTCTGTTCGGTGAACATGGCGGCCGGCGGGCTCTATACCATCGGCGGCAGCTTCTGGGAGTTTGGCGAGCCCGACTGGGACCTGGCCAAGTACCTGCTGATGTTCGGCGTGGCCGAGGACCATGACAGCAACCCGATCAAGACCGGCATCGGCAAGCTGAAGGCGCGCGGCGCCAAGTTCGTTTCCGTGAACCCGGTGCGCACCGGCTATTCCGCCGTGGCCGATGAATGGGTCGGTATCCGCCCCGGCACCGATGGCCTGTTCGCGCTGTCGCTGGCGCATGAGTTGCTGCGCACCGAGCAGGTGGATGTGGCCTTCCTGGCCCGCTACACCAACGCGCCCTGGCTGGTGGTGCGCAACCCCGGCGGCGCCGATGACGGCCTGTTCGCCCGCGACGCCGAGGGCAGGCCGCTGGCCTGGGACCGTGCCCGCGGCGCCATTGCCGCCGCCACGGCGGACCTTTCCGCGGTGCTGGCCGGCGACTACGTGCTGGAGGATGGCCGCAAGGTTGTGCCGGTGTTCCAGTTGATGGCGGAACGCTACATGGCGCCGGAATATGCGCCCGAGGCCGTGGCCGCCACCTGCGGCATCCCGGCCGCGCGCATCCGGCGCATCGCCGCCGAGATCGCCGACGTGGCGTTCAACCAGGCGATCACACTGAACCAGCCCTGGGTGGACGTGTACGGCCGCCAGCATGAGACGATGGTGGGCCGCCCGGTGGCGTTCCACGCCATGCGCGGCATCAGCGCGCATTCCAACGGCTTCCATTCCTGCCGCGCGCTGCATGTGGTGCAGATGCTGCTGGGCGCCGTGGATACCCCCGGTTCCTGGCGCTACAAGTCGCCCTTCCCGCGGCCGATTCCGCCAGGCCCGCCGCCGGCCGGCAAGGGCGCGCGGCCGAACACCCCGCTGGTGGGCAACCTGCTGTCCTTCCCGCAGGGCCCGGACGACCTGCTGGTGAACGACGACGGCTCGCCCATCCGCATCGACAAGGCGTTCAGCTGGGAAGCGCCGCTCGGCCTGCATGGCATGATGCACACCGTCATCGCCAATGCCGGCGCCGACGATCCCTACCCGATCGACACGCTGTTCATGTTCATGGCCAACATGGCCTGGAACAGCGCGATGAACCCGGGCGAGGTGATCCGCATCCTGACCGAGAAGCGCGCGAACGGCGAATACCGCATTCCGCACGTCATCTACTCGGACGCCTATTTCAGCGAGACGGTGCCCTACGCCGACCTCATCCTGCCCGACACCACCTTCCTGGAACGCTGGGACGCCATCAGCATCCTGGACCGGCCGATCGGCTCCTCGCACGGCCCCGGCGACAGCATCCGCCAGCCGGTGGTCGAGCCGGACCGCGATGTGCGCGCCTTCCAGACCGTGCTGATCGAGCTTGGCGCCCGGCTGGGCCTGCCCGCCTTCACCAAGGAGGACGGCACGCCGCGCTTCAAGGACTACCCGGACTACCTGACCAACCATCAGCGCAGCCCGGGCGTCGGCCCGCTCGCTGGCTTCCGCGGGGTGGATGGCGACAAGAAGGGCGTGGGCGAGCCCAACCCGGACCAGTTGCAGCGCTACATCGAGAATGGCTGCTTCTGGCAGCACAAGCTGCCGCCCGAGCAGAGCTACTTCAAGCACGCCAACGCGGCGTACCTGAAGGACAGCAAGGCGATGGGGCTGATCCCGAACGAGAACCAGGTGGTGATGCAGATCTGGTCCGAGCCGTTGCAGAAGTTCCGGCTGGCGGCCCAGGGCCACGGCCCGAAGCAGCCGCCCGAACACCTGCGCGCCCGGGTGGAGAAGTACTGCGACCCGCTGCCCATCTGGTACACGCCGCTGGAACAGCAGATGCACGACACCACGCCGTTCCCGCTCAGCGCCATCACCCAGCGGCCGATGCACATGTATCATTCATGGGGTTCCATGAACGCCTGGCTGCGGCAGATCACCGGCAGCAACAAGCTGTACCTGGCGCGCGAACGCGGCGAGGCGCAGGGGCTGGCGGATGAGGACTGGGTCTGGGTGACCAGCCGCAACGGCAAGCTGAAGTGCCAGGTGAAGCTGATGGAAGGCGTCAACCCCGACACGGTGTGGACCTGGAACGCCATCGGCAAGCGCGCCGGCGCCTGGATGCTGACGCCGGACAGCCCGGAAGCCACCAAGGGCTTCCTGCTGAACCACGTCATCAGCGAATGGCTGCCGGCGCAGGAAGGCTTTCGCTCCGCCAATGCGGACCCGGTGACCGGCCAGGCCGCCTGGTACGACCTGCGGGTTTCGGTGGAGAAATGCGCCGCCGACGAAGTGCCGATCAGCGAACCGCAATGGGCCACGCTGACCCCGCCGGACAACATGCCCCCGGCGCCCGACATGCTCCGCTACACCGTGGGGGTGAAGCCATGACCTGCCTTCCCGCCGCGAAGCCGGGGCAGAAGAAGCTCGGCCTGGTCATCGACCTGGACACCTGCGTGGGCTGCCAGGCCTGCGCCACCAACTGCAAGGAATGGAATGCCAGCGGCCATTCGGCGCCGTTGCCGGACTTCAACGCCTATTCGGCCGGGGCCGAGGGTGTGTGGTTCAACCGGGTGCATTCCTATGAGGCCGGCGACGGCGGTGCCGGCAAGACCGTGCATTTCCCGCGGTCCTGCCTGCATTGCGACAACGCCGCCTGCGTCACCGTTTGCCCCACCGGCGCCAGCTACAAGCGCGCCGAGGATGGCATCGTGCTGGTGGATGCCGACAAGTGCATCGGCTGCCAACTCTGCGCCTGGGCCTGCGCCTATGGCGCGCGCGAGTTCGACGAGGATGAGGGGGTGATGAAGAAATGCACCCTCTGCGTTGACCGCATCTACAACGAGAACATCCCCGAGGCGCAGCGCAAGCCGGCCTGCGTGGTGACCTGCCCGACCGGCGCCCGCCACTTCGGCGACCTGGGCGACCCGGAAAGCGATGTAAGCAAGCTGGTGGCGGCGCGGGATGGCTATGCGCTGATGCCGGAGCTGGATTACCAGCCGGTCAACCGCTACCTGCCGCCGCGCAAGCACGTGGTGCCGGAACAGGGCAAGCCGGTGGAGGATGCACCGACGCCCATGGACATCAAATCCGGCCTGTTGCGCTGGATGGACAAGGTGCTGACGCGATGAAGCCCGCCGGTTCGATTGTTTTCTTCACCGTGGCCTCGGGCGCCGGCTATGGCCTGCTGTTCTGGCTTGGGCTGCTGGGCGCCACCGGGCAGGTGGCGGGCAGCGCCGGCTTCACCCTGGTGGCCCTGGTGCTGGCGCTGCTGCTGGTGACCGCGGGGCTGTGTTCCTCCCTGCTGCATCTGGGCCATGCCGAACGCGCCTGGCGGGCGCTGTCGCAATGGCGCTCCTCCTGGCTGTCGCGTGAGGGGGTGGCCGCCATCATCACCTATGTGCCGGCGGTGCTGGGCGGGGTGTGCCTGCTGACCGGGGCGGCGCAGGCGGCGCAGGTGCTGGGGCTGCTGGCGGCGGTGTGCGCGCTGGCCACGGTGTATTGCACCAGCATGATCTACGCCTCGCTGAAGCCGATCAAGGAATGGGCGCATCCGCTGGTGCCGGCGGGCTATGTGGTGCTGGCGCTGTTCAGCGGCGCCTGCCTGCTGGCGGTGCTGCTGGCGCTGGCCGGGCAGGACGCCACGGTGCCGGCGTTGCAGGCGCTGGTGTTCGGCGGGCTGGCGGCGGCACTGAAGTGGCAATATTGGCGCAGCATCGACACGGCGCGGCCGATCGCCACGCTGGAAAGCGCCACCGGGCTGGGCCGCATCGGCACCACCCGGCCGCTGGACCCGCCGCATACCCAAAGCAACTACCTGATGCGGGAGATGGGCTTCCGCGTGGCGCGCAAGCACGCGGTTTCGCTGCGCACGCTGACGCTGTGGGCCGGGCTGGCCGGGCCGGCCGTGCTGGCGGCCCTGGCCCTGGCGCTGGGCGGCGCGCTGGCGGCGCTGCTGCGGGTGCTGGCGGCGCTGCTGGCCGTGGGCGGCCTGCTGGTGGAACGCTGGCTGATGTTCGCCGAGGCCACCCATACCGTAACCCTGTACTACCGCGGCACCTGAAGCCGCCCGGCCTCGCCCCTGTGCCGGGCGAGGCCGCCAGCGTTTCCGCCTGAAACGCGCTGGTTCTGCCAGCAAGCAACCTGGTACAGGCCCGGCGATGATGGCGCTGGCCGCGCCTGCCGGGCGCAGGTTTCGGCCGGTGGCACCGCCGCCGGCCGCGCTCGTTCTTCCGCGCCGCACATGCCGGGTGCGCCGCCGCCGCGGCGCTGGGCCGCGCTGGCACCGCTGCGGGCGCTCAGCCCGGCGGGGCGCTGGGCCGCGCTGGCAGCGGCGCCGCTGTGATGGTTCGGCCCGGCGGGGTGCGCGGTGGCGCTGCCTGTGCTGGCTATCAGCTGGCGGCGGTGGCCGGCTGTGGTTCGGCCAGGGCGGCCAGCAGCGCGCCGCGCTGCACCGGC
>CANBXZ010000205.1 GCA_947373495.1 Acetobacteraceae bacterium | reverse complement strand
CCTCCAACATGCTGGGCTCCGCCTACGGCTCGACCAGCCCGCGCAGCACCAACCCTGCCACCGGGCGGCCCTATGGGCCGGACTTCCCGCACATCACGGTGCAGGACATCGTCACCGCCCAGCGCCTGCTGCTGGACCAACTGGGGGTGAAGCACCTGGTGGCGGTGATGGGCACCAGCTATGGCGGCTACCAGGCCTGGACCTGGGCCACCACCTTCCCCGACGCCATGAACGCGATCGTGGCGGTGAACACCGCGCCGAAATCCACTGCCGGCCCGGCCGGCACCCAGGCGCAGATCGCCCGGCTGGCGCAGGACCCGAACTGGAATGGCGGCTGGTACTACGACAATGGTGGCATCACCGCGGTGATGACCGACATCCGCGTCGCCACGCTGAAGAATTACGGCATCGAAGCCCAGCTGGAAGGCAAGTTCCCGCCCGGCGAGGCGCGCGAGGCCGAAATTCGCCGGCTGGCCTCGCCCTGGGCCCGCGCCTTCGACGGCAATTCCATGGTGGTGCTGCGCCGCGCCACGGAAAGCTACGACACCGAGCCGCACTTCGCCGCCATCAAGGCCAAGGTGCTCTACGCCCTGACCACGACCGACCGGCTGTTCCCGCCCAACATCGCCCCGCCGGTGATGCAACGACTGGCCGCCTTGCGAAAGGACGCGGCATTTTTCGAAATCCGCAACCAATTCGGCCATATCGGAGCCAATGTGGACAGCCCGGACTGGGTTCCGACGCTGGCCGCCTTCATCCGGCGCGCCGAAGGATAGCCCATGCAGATCGCCATGACCGAACCCGAGCAGCTGATGCTGGGCGGCCTGCTGCGCTGCGCCCATCGCTACCTGGAATTCGGGACTGGCGGCAGCACCGTGCTGGCCGCGCGGCTGGTGCGGCACAGCGTCATCGCGGTGGATTCATCCCGCGAATGGCTGGACCGGGTGGCCGCGGCCTGCCCGGCCGAACGCAGCGCCAAGCTGCTGCTGAACCATGTGGATATCGGCCCGGTGGGCAATTGGGGCGTACCGCAGGACGAAGCCACCCGGCCGCGCTGGCCCAGCTACCACAACGCCATCTGGGCCAATGCCGAAGCCGAGCAGGCCGACCTGGTGCTGGTGGATGGCCGGTTCCGCGTGGCCTGCTTCGTCCAGGCCCTGCTGCGCACCGCGCCGGGCACGCTGGTGCTGCTGCACGACTACCCGGAACGCCCCGGCTACCACGTGGTGGAACAACTGGCCCGGCCGGTGATGGCGCTGGGCGCGTTGGTGGCCATGCGCCGCCGGCCGGACTTCGACCCGCGCCTGGCCGCCGCCATCCTGGAACGGCACTGGACCGAGTTGAGCTGAAGCACGGCCCGAAGGCCGCGGCAGCGTGATGGTTCCAGCCGGGAACGCAACCGCTGCCGCTGCCTTCAGTTACGCTGGGCTAACGCCCACTCAGCCCGTCGAAGAAGTCCTTCACCTTGGCGAAGAAGCCTTCATGCTCGGGGCTGGACTTGCCGCCCTTGCTGGCCTCGGCCTCGAAGGCTTCCAGCAACTCGCGTTGCTTGGGGCTCAGGTTCTGCGGGGTTTCCACCGAAACCTGCACGTACATGTCGCCGCGCGCGGCGCTGCGCAGCACCGCGAAGCCCTTGCCGCGCAGGCGGAACTGGTCGCCCGTCTGCGTCCCGGCCGGGATGGTCACGCGCTGCTTGCCGCCATCGATGCTCGGCACCTCAACGGCTGAACCGAGAGCCGCCTGGGTCATCCGCAGCGGCACGCGCACGAAGATGTTGGCGCCATCGCGTTGGAACAGCGGGTGCGGCCGGACGCCCACATCCACATACAGGTCGCCTGCCGGGGCGCCGCGCATGCCGGCCTCGCCCTCGCCGGTCAGGCGGATGCGGGTGCCGTCCTCGACGCCCGCCGGCACCTGCACGTTCAGGGTACGGTCGCGCTGCACGCGGCCGGCGCCCTGGCAGACCTTGCACGGGTTCTTGATGGTGCGGCCGGCGCCATTGCAGGTCGGGCAGGTCCGCTCGATCAGGAAGAAGCCCTGCTGCGCGCGCACCTTGCCCTGGCCCTGACAGGTCGGGCAGGTGGTGGCGTTGGCGGTGCCGCCATCGGCGCCGCTGCCGGTACAGGCCTCGCACACCACGCTGGTGGGCACGCGAATGGTCTTGCGCACGCCGGCATAGGCTTCCTCCAGCGTCACCTCCACCGCGGTGCGCAGGTCGGAACCGCGGCCGGTGGGGCGACCGCCGCGCTGGCCGCGGCCACCGAACATCTCCTCGAAGATGTCGGCGAAACCGCCGCCGCCGAACGGGCCGCCCTGGTTGAAGCCGCCACCGCCGCCGCCCTGCTCGAAGGCGGCATGGCCGAAGCGGTCGTAGGCGGCGCGCTTCTCGGCGTCCTTCAACACGTCGTAGGCTTCGTTCAGGTCCTTGAAGTCGGCTTCGGCCTTGGCATCGCCCGGGTTGCGGTCCGGGTGCAGCTTCATCGCCAGCTTGCGATAGGCCTTCTTCAGGTCATCCTCGCTGGCGTCTCGCGCCGTGCCGAGAATGTCGTAGTAGTCCCTCTTGGCCATGGTCGGGCCCGTCCCCCAGCGGAGGTTTATGCCGTGCCGCGCCCCCAGCATGGCAGCGCCCGGCCCCTTGCGGGAACCGGGCGCCTTGATGCTTCAGGAACCCAGCGGTTCAACCCGGATCAGGAAGGCTTCTTCTTGGTCGGGTCCACTTCCTCGAACTCGGCATCCACCACCTTGTCGCCCTTGGGCGCTTCGGCACCGCCGGCCTGCGGGTTGGCGGCCTCGGCGGCCTGGGTCGCCTTGTAGATCGCCTCGCCCAGTTTCATCGAAGCCTGGCCGAGCTTCTCGGTCGCCTTGGTGATGGCTGCCGCATCCGTGCCTTCCAGCGCGGTGCGGGCCTCGGCCAGGGCGGCCTCGGCTTCGGCCTTCTCGGCCGGGCCGACCTTCTCGCCGTTTTCCTTCAGCGTCTTGTCGGTGCCGTGGATCAGGCTGTCCAGGCCATTGCGGGCTTCCACCTGCTCGCGGCGCTGCTTGTCGGCTTCGGCATTGGCCTCGGCCTCCTTCACCATGCGCTCGATATCGGCGTCGGACAGGCCGGACTTCGCCTGGATCTTGATCTGCTGTTCCTTGCCGGTGGCCTTGTCCTTCGCGCTGACGGAAACGATGCCGTTGGCGTCGATGTCGAAGGTCACCTCGATCTGCGGCACGCCGCGCGGGGCGCCCGGAATGCCGGTGAGGTCGAAGTTGCCCAGCAGCTTGTTGTCCGCCGCCATCTCGCGCTCACCCTGGAAGCACTTGATGGTGACCGCGGTCTGGTTGTCGTCCGCGGTGCTGAACACCTGGGACTTCTTGGTCGGGATCGTGGTGTTGCGGTCGATCAGGCGGGTGAACACGCCACCCAGCGTCTCGATGCCCAAGGACAGCGGGGTGACGTCCAGCAGCAGAACGTCCTTCACCTCGCCCTTCAGCACGCCGCCCTGGATCGCGGCGCCGATGGCGACCACTTCATCCGGGTTGACGTTGCGGGCCGGCTCGCGGCCGAAGAACTGCTTCACGATCTCGATGACCTTGGGCATGCGGGTCATGCCGCCCACCAGGATCACTTCGCCGATCTCGCCCGCCGACAGGCCGGCGTCGCGCAGCGCGTTCTTGCACGGGTCCAGCGTCTTCTGGATCAGGTCGTCCACCAGGGCTTCCAGCTTGGCGCGGGACAGCTTCATCACCAGGTGCTTCGGCCCGGAGGCATCGGCGGTGATGAACGGCAGGTTGACCTCGGTCTCCTTGGAGGAGCTGAGCTCGATCTTCGCCTTCTCGGCGGCTTCCTTCAGGCGCTGCAGGGCCAGCTTGTCGCCGCGCAGGTCGATGCCCTGCTCCTTGCGGAACTCATCGGCCAGGTAGTCGATGATGCGGGCGTCGAAGTCCTCGCCACCCAGGAAGGTGTCGCCGTTGGTGGCCTTCACCTCGAACACGCCGTCGCCGATTTCCAGGATGGAAACGTCGAAGGTGCCGCCGCCAAGGTCGTACACCGCGACGATGCCGCCCTTCTTCTGGTCCATGCCATAGGCCAGGGCAGCCGCCGTCGGCTCATTGATGATGCGCAGCACTTCCAGGCCGGCGATCGCGCCGGCTTCCTTGGTGGCCTGGCGCTGGGCGTCGTTGAAGTAGGCCGGCACGGTGATGACGGCCTGGGAAACCTTCTCACCGAGGTAGGCCTCGGCGGTTTCCTTCATCTTGCTCAGGATGTTGGCGCTGATCTGCTGCGGCGCATACTTCTGGCCGTCGATCTCAACCCAGGCGTCGCCGTTGTCGGCGCGGGCGATCTTGTACGGCACCAGGGCGATGTCCTTGTTCACCACCGGGTCGTCGAACCGGCGGCCGATCAGGCGCTTCACCGCGTACAGCGTATTGGTCGGGTTGGTGACAGCCTGGCGCTTGGCGCTTTGGCCGACAAGGCGCTCGCCATTCTTGGCGAAGGCCACCATGGAGGGGGTGGTGCGGGCGCCTTCCGCATTCTCGATCACGCGGACATCCTTGCCCTCCATGATCGCAATGCAGGAATTGGTGGTGCCGAGGTCGATGCCGATGACCTTGCTCATCCGGTACTTCTCCTTAACTGGCGGCGAAGGGCGGCCCGAAGATGGCGCCGCGCCCGGCCCCGATGTTGATTCGGATGGGTAGTCGGGGCGCACCGAACCAATGGCCCGCCCCATACCCCGCGATGTATTCAGCCCCAGCCGCCAGGACAAGTCCCCCGCGACGGGATTTTATTCTTAAGGGGCGGTTTCTGCCGGGTGGGGGCAGTTCCGTATCCTTGTCAGGGCAGGCCGGTTTCTGCCGGGTTGCGGCAGTTCCGTCTCCTTCCCCGGGGCAGGCCGGTTTCCGCCGGGTTGCGGCAGCTCCGTATCCTTGCCAGGGCAGCCCGGTTCCGCCGGTCAGGGCAGCCCCGTTATCCTCACGGGCTTCAGCCCTTGGCGGCAACCACCACCATGGCCGGCTTCAGCAGGCGGCCGTTCAGCGTCCAGCACGGCGTCCAGGCTTGCATGACCGTGCCGGGCTCAACCCCCTCCGGCGCCGGCTGTTCCGCCATCGCCTGGTGGTACTCGGCATCGAAGGGCTGGCCCTGGGCCGGCTTCATCGCCACGCCATTGCGCTCCAGAATGCCGAGGAAGCTGCGCTCAACCCCCTCGAAGCCCTCGCGCAGCTTGGTCAGCAGCTCGGCCTCGCCCTCGGCCTTGGCCGGCAGCGCGTCCAGGCCGCGGCGCAGGTTTTCCGCCGCCTCAACCACGTCCTTGGCGAACTTCTGAATGGCGTAGTTGCGCGCATCCGCGGCATCCTTCTGCGCGCGGGTGCGGACATTCTGGGTCTCCGCCTCCGCCCGCAGCCAGCGGTCGCGCATGTCGTCGCGCTCGGCGGTCAGGCGCTCGATGGCCTGCTCCGGGGTTTCCGGTGCGGCAATGGCCTCGGCAGTCTCGGTCTGGTCAGCCGGCGGGGTGGCCGGCGGGGTCTCGGCGGGGTCGCTCATCTTGTTTGCGTGCGGTCCAGCTGGTTTACAGGGGTCCCGGTCAGGGCCGGGAGGCAACGGTCAGGTAGTCCTTGCGCCCGGCCGCTGCAACCCGTTGGCGGTCACTCTCAGTGCCAGGCAGGGCCGCGACCGCCGAATACCGCCGTCATCGCCAGCCCCGCCACCGACACCTCAACCAGCGGTTACGCGCCGGCGGCCGCTGGCGCCGCCTGGGCCGATTCAGCCTTGGCCCCGCCACATGGCGCGCAGCAGCGGCCGCCCGGTGGCATGGTGGCGCAGCGCCAGCAGGGCATGGCCCAGCGCCAGCGCCGCCAGCAGCAGCGCCAGCCACAGGTGCAGCCCGCGCAGCAGCAGGAAGCGGGCCTCGTCCGGCCCCAGTACATGCGGCACCGGCACCAGCAGGAACAGCGTGGTGGGCAACTGCCCCGGCGCGCTGGCGGCGCTGAGGTAGCCCAGCCCGGGCACCGCCAGCAGCAGCGCATACAGCACCCCATGCACCAGCGCCGCGGCCCGGCGCTGCCAGGCCGGCAGCCCGGCATCCGGCGCCGGCCGGCCGCGCCGCCAGCGCAGCACCAGCCGCCAGGCCACCAGCAGCACCACCACCAGCCCGAAGGACTTGTGTGCCTGGTAGGCGAGGAATTTCGGCGCCAGCGGGCGGAACGGCAATTCCACCATCAGCCAGCCCAGCCCCAGGGTCAGCGCCACCAGCAGCGCCACCCCCCAGTGCAGCCGGCGCTGCGCCCGGCTCCAGCTCAAGCCGGGGCCATCAGCAAGCGCACCTGCACGTCCAGCCGCACCTGGTCCGAAATGGTGGTGCGGTCCTCCAGCATGCCGAAGGCGGTGCGGTCCAGCGCGCCGCTGGCGGTGAACTCGGCGATCTCGCCGGCCTCGGCCGGGTTGCGCTGGCGGCGCAGCAGCCGGGCCTGCATGACCATCGGCCGGGTGACGCCGCGCAGGGTCAACTGGCCCTCGATACGAAACCGGTCCGGCTGCGCCCCGCCGCTGGCCAGCCCGGTGAACCGCGCCATCGGGTGGGCCTCGGCGTCGAAATAGGCCGGCGAGCGCAGCAGGTCGGCAGCGCCGGGCCAGCCCAGGTCGATCGAGCCGGTCGCGACCGAGACGTTGATCTCCGCCTTGCCCGGGTCAAGCGGGTCCAGCGCCACCTCGGCGTCGAACCGGCCAAAGCTGCCGGTGGAACTCAGCAGGCCGAAATGCCGGGCGGTGAAGGCCAGCCGGCCGACATGTTCGTTGAAGCGATACTGGCGCGCCTGCGCCCGCGCCGGGGCAGGCCGGACCAGGGCGGGCAAGGCCAGGCCCAGCCCGGCCAGGGCCAGGTGGCGGCGCAACAGCGGGGGGCGGCATGGCAGGGTCATGCGGTTCATTCGTTGGAGCCGGCGGCGCAGCTACCTTGGCAGCCTGGGCGAGGCTGGTTCGGCTGCAACCGCCCGCCCGGCGCAATTCAGCCGGCCGGAGAAAAGCTTAGGCAGCATCCATGCGCCAGGGCGAATGGAAAACGCGCCAAGCCGTGTTCGCCGCTGGCGCCTGCTTCCGCCGGCGCCGGTTTGCCGGCAAGGTCGGTGGCCTCGGGGGTGACGCGATGCGGCGACAGGTTGGGTGGCTATTGCTGGCGCTGCTGCTGGCCGGGGCGGCCCCCGCCGGCGCTCAGCCGGCCCTGGCACCCGCTGCCGGCGCCCAGCCGGCCTGGAGCCGGATCTACGGCGTGCAGGGCAATGGCTTCGCCGCGGTGCCGGTGCCGCCCGGCTGGTTCCACTGGCAGGTGGAGAGCCTGGAGGGCGGCCAGGTGGCGCGGGAATTCGCCCCGGCCGAGGCGGATGGCACGGTACGGGTGCCGCTCGGCGGCTGGTATCGCCTGGTGCAGCGCGACCGGGCCGGCGCCACCCGCCAGGTCGGGCATCGCTTCGCCGTCGGCTACCTGGTGGTGGTGACCGGCCAGTCCCAGGCCGATGCGCTGTTCTATCAGGGCGCGCCGGATG
>CANBXZ010000204.1 GCA_947373495.1 Acetobacteraceae bacterium | reverse complement strand
CGGCCCCAGCCGCCGGCAGCCACCCTGGCGCTGGGTCACCTGGGGCGGCGCCGCGGCGGCGCTGCTATGGGTGGTGGTCTCCGCCGGCTTCAGCCTCTACGTCGCGCGATTCGGCAGCTACAACGCCACCTATGGCTCGCTGGGCGCGGTCATCGGCTTCATGACCTGGATCTGGCTGTCCTCGGCCGTGGTGCTGCTGGGGGCGGAACTGGACGCGGCGCTGGAGCACCAGGCCGCGCCCCCGGCCGATCCCGCGGCCTAAAGCTGCTTCTTCTTGTCCATGCCGATCTTGTCGTAGATCGCGTTGACATGGGCCTTCACCTCGGCCGGCGTGTCGTCCCGCGCCGGCTGGTGCAGCCAGCCCAGCTTTTCCCGCGCGTATTGGCCCATCACCTCATCCTGGTCGGAGGTGCCGCCGGAGATGCCATAGGCGCCAACCATCTCCTGCCCCTTGAAGATCGGCGCGGCGCCGCCGCTGATGAAGATCTTGCCGCCGGTGAACACCGCCGCGTTCACCGCCAGTTGCGGGTTGCGTTCGCGCAGCCAGTGCTGCGTCACCAGGCCGTCCTGGAAGCGCGGGCTCATGCTGCGGAACGCCGCCATGGTGAAGGCCTTGGCGCCGGCGGTTTCCGGCGTGATCCAGCCGGCGTCGTCCATCCGTTCCAGCGCGATCATATGGCCTTCCGGCCCGACGATGGCGACCGAGACCGGCACCTTCATCTCCTCCGCCTTTTCAATGACGGCGCGGAAAAACCGGCGGCATTCCGCCAAACGCAACTTGGCCATGTCCTCGACCCCCTAATTCGTCGTGATGCCGGCAGCGCGGACCACGCCGGCCCATTTCTCCACCTCGGCCGCGATCAGCGCCGCGAAGGGCGCCGGCGCCAGCGGCCGCAGGTCGATGCCTTGCTCGCGGAAGCGCGACGCCAGGTCAACCGCCGCGCTGGTGGCCGCCGCCGCCTCGGCCAGCTTGCCCAGCACCGCCGCCGGGGTGCCGGCCGGGGCCAGCAGGCCCAGCCAGATCGAGGTCTCGTAGCCGGCCAGCCCGGCCTCGGCCACGGTGGGCAGGCTGGGCACCAGGGCGCTGCGCCGGGCGCTGGTGGCGGCCAGCGCCACCACCTTGCCGGCTTCCACCTGCGGCAAGGCGGTGGAAACCGGGGCGAACACCACCTGCACCCGGCCGGCGATCAGGTCCGTCATCGCCTGGCCGCTGCCGGCATAGGGCACGTGCACCAGCTTGACCCCGGCCTGCTGGTTGAACAGCTCCCCGGACAGGTGCGGCACCGTGGCGATGCCGGAGGAGCCGTAGAACACCTGCTCCGGCCGGGCTTTGGCATAGGCGATGAACTCCGCCACGCTGCGCACCCCCAGCGAGGGATGCACCACCAGCAGGTTCGGCACATCCGCCAGCAGCCCAACCGGGGCGAAGCCGCGGCGCAGGTCGAAGCCCAGCGCCGGCTGCGTCGCCTGGGCGATGGCATTGGCGTTGGTCACCAGGAACAGCGTGTGGCCATCGGGCGCCGCCCGCGCCACCGCCTCGGCGGCGATGCTGCTGCCGGCGCCGGGCCGGTTCTCCACCACCACCGGCTGGCCCAGCGCGGCGCCCAGCCCGGGCGCCACCAGGCGGGCGACGATGTCGGCCGCGGTGCCGGGCGGGAAGCCCACCACCAGCTTCAGCGGGCCACGCGGAAACGCCTCCTGCCCCCGCGCCACGGCGGGGGCCAGCAGCGCGCCGGCAACCAGGCCGCGACGGGTGAGCGCCCTCACAGGGCCGGCGCCATGGCGGCCCAGGGGGCGGCGCGTTCATAGGCGGCGGCGGCGCGATACACCGTCGCCTCGGCGAAGTTGCGCCCGACCAGTTGCAGCGCCAGCGGCAGGCCGTTGTGCTGGCCGCACATCAGCGCCACGGCCGGGTGGCCGGTGACGTTGAACGGCGTGCGGGCCTGGCGGGAATAGGTGCGGTCCACCGCCGCCGGGTCGTCGATCTCGCAGGCTTCCTCCATCGAGGAGGCGCAGAGCAGCAGGTCCACCTCGGCGAAGGCGGCCTCCACCGCCGCCACCAGGGCGCGGCGCCGGCGCTGCGCCTGCACATAGTCCGGCCCGCTGATGAACATGCCCGGCAGCAGCCGGCGGCGCGTCAGGTGGGCGTAGTCGCCCGGCGCCTCGCGCAGCCAATGCTCATGGATCGCCCCGGCCTCGCTGCACAGGATGATGCGGTTGACCGCGGCGAATTGCTCCAGGCTGGGCAGGGTGATGTCGCTGACCGTGGCGCCTTCCGCCGCCAGCAGCCGCGCCGCCGCCTCCAGCGCCGCCACCACCTGCGGGCTGGCCATGCTGTCGGCTTCATGGAAGTGCCGCACGAAGCCGATGCGCAGCCCCTGCAGGCCGCCATTCAGCGCGCGGGTATAATCCTCCGTCGCATGCGCCACGCTGCCCGGGTCGCCCGGGTCATGCCCGGCGATGGCGTTCAGCATCATGGCGTTGTCGCGCACCGTGCGGGTCATCGGGCCGACATGGTCCAGCGTGAAGGCCAGCGGGAACACGCCGCGCCGGCTGACCAGGCCGTAGGTCGGCTTCATGCCGACAATGCCGCAATGGCTGGCCGGGTGGCGGATGGAGCCGCCGGTGTCGGTGCCCAGCGCCGCCGGCAGCATGCGCCCGCCCACGCTGGCGCCGGAGCCGGAGGAGGAGCCGCCCGGATGATGCGCCGGGTTCCACGGGTTGCGCGCCGGCGGGAAGGGCAGGTCGAAGCACGGCCCGCCGATGGCGAATTCATGCGTGCTGAGCTTGCCGGGGAAGACCGCGCCCTGGGCGCGCAGCCGCGCCGTTACCACCGCATCCGCGGCCGCCACATGGTCCAGCCGGTGCTTGCTGTGGCAGGTGGTGGGGTGGCCGGCCAGGTCGATGATGTCCTTCAGGCCCACCGGAATGCCGTGCAGCGGGCTGCGCGGGCCATGGGTCGCGATCTCGGCCTCGGCCTGCTTCGCCTGCGCCATGGCCTCGGCCGGCAGTTGGCGGATGAAGGCGTTCAGCTTCGGCTCCACCGCGGCGATGCGGGCCAGGCAGTCCGACAGCAACTCCACCGGGGAGAGCTTGCGGGCGGCGATCAGCGCGCTGGCCTCGGCCAGGGAGAGGGTGTTCGCGCTCACTTGGAGGGCACCTGGTAGGCCGGCATGGGCTCGGCCGCGGCGTCCCGCGGGCGCGGGAAGCCGGCGCGCAGCTTGGCGACGGCGGCGATGGCCTCCTCCACATCGGCCTGGTGGTCGCGCCAGGCGCGGTCCAGCCCGGCGGCCCGGGCGAGAATCTCGGCGTTGTGCATCATGGTCCCTCCTGCTTCCCGCGCATGGTGGCGCGAAAAAAGACGGGGCGGAACCATCAGGCTCCGCCCCGCGAGTCGGTGCCGGCGGGAGGAGGCTGGCGAGGGATGCCAGTGCCGCGCGGCACATTCGGGAGAGACGCGAGACCGGAGGAAAACTGGCCTCATCGCCATATTGGCCCCGCAATGATTGAGACTTCGTTGCCAAGGCGCCGCTTTTCCTCCGCGCCCCACCCCGCTATCCCAGCAGCCGCAAATGCCGCCGGGGGATGTCATGCTGCCGCTGAAGGGCCTGAGGATTGTCGAGCTGGGGCACTACATCGCCGCGCCCTTCGCCACCCGGCTGCTGGCGGACCTGGGCGCCGAGGTCATCAAGGTGGAACCGCCGGAAGGCGACCCGGTGCGCGGCTGGGGCAGCCAGGTCAACGGCAACGCGGTGTGGTTCAGCGTGCATGGCCGCAACAAGCTGTCCGTCACGCTGGACCTGAAAAGCCCCGAGGGCCGCGCCAGGCTGCTGAAGCTGGCCGGCCGCGCCGACGCGCTGGTGGAAAACTTCCGCCCCGGCCAGCTGGAACGCTACAAGCTGGGCCCGGCCGACCTGCATGCGGTGAACCCGCGCCTCATCATCGCCCGGGTCAGCGGCTACGGCCAGGACGGCCCGTATCGCGACAAGCCGGCCTTCGGCGCCATCGGCGAGGCGCTGGGCGGGCTGCGCCACCTGACCGCCAACCCGGGCGTCACCGACCACCCGCCACCGCGCTGCGGGGTTTCCATCAGCGACGACCTGGCCGGCATGTACGCCGCCCTGGCCGTGGCCGCCGCCTGCTGGGGGGTGAAGGGCAACCCGGAGGCCAAGGGCAGCGTCATCGACGTGGACCTGGTTTCCAGCGTGTTCAGCCTGATGGAAGGCATGCTGCCGGAATACGGCCTGTTCGGAAAAATCCGCCAGCCGGCCGGCGCCGCCATCCCGACCGCGGCGCCGACCAACACCTACCTGTGCGCCGACGGCAAATGGCTGTGCGTGGCCGGCAACAGCGACCTGATCTTCAAGCGCCTGATGGCGGCGATCGGCCGGCCGGAACTGGCCGCCGACCCGCGCTACGCCAACAACATCGCCCGCTGCGAGAACGTGGCCGGGTTGGATGAGGCGATCGCCGCCTGGACCCGCACCCTGCCGGCGGCGGCGGCCGAGGCCATTCTGGAACAGGCGGAAGTGCCGTGTTCCCGCCTGTACGACATGGCGGATGCGGTGGCGGACCCCCACTTCCAGGCCCGCAAGCTGGTGATGGAGGTGCAGGACCCCTTGATCGGCGCCATCCTGCACCCGGCCGCGCCGTTCCGCTTCAACGGCGTGGCGCCGGAAGCCATGGTGCGCTGGCCCGGCCCGGCCACCGGCCAGCACAACGACCACGTGTTCAACGAACTGCTCCGCGAGGAACCCAAGGCATGACCGACATCTTCCTTTCCGAGGTTGCGCCGCGCGACGGGCTGCAATCCATCGCCGCCATGGTGCCGACCGAAACCAAGATCGCCATGGTCCGCGCCAGCCATGCCGCCGGCATCCGCCGCATGGAGATCGGCAGCTTCGTCTCGCCCAAGGCAATTCCGCAGATGAGCGACACGCCACTGGTGTTGCAGGCGGCCAAGCAACTGGCCGGGCTGGAATGCACCACGCTGGTGCCGAACCGCCGCGGCTTCGAGGGCGCCATCAATGCCGGCGCCGACCGGCTGGGCCTGTTCATGAGCGTGACCGAGGGCCACAACAAGGCCAACATCAACCGCAGCCGCAGCGAAAGCCTGGCCGACCTGGCCGCCATCGTGCGCGACACACCCAAGGGCGTGGCGATTCGCTTCAACCTGTCCTGCTCCTTCCACTGCCCCTTCGAGGGCGTGGTGCCGGAACAGGACTGCCTGGACTTCGTGGAACGCGTGGTGGCGCTGAACCCCGAAATGGAGATCGCGATCTGCGACACCACCGGCAATGCGGCGCCGGACCAGGTGGGCCGCGTGTTCAGCGCCGCCATCAACAAGTGGGGCTCGCGCTTCGCCTTCCATGGGCATGACACCTACGGCATGGGCGTGGCCAATGTGTACGCCGCCTACCAGGCCGGGGTGCGGGTGTTCGACGCCGCTTCGGGCGGCATCGGCGGCTGCCCCTTCGCCCCCGGCGCCACCGGCAACGTGGCCATGGAGGATGTGGTGTGGATGTTCCACCGCATGGGCGTGGCCACCGGGGTGAACTGGGACGAGTTGCTGGTGGCGGCCGACCTGGCCGCGGCGGTGCCGGGTGCCATGCCGGGCGGCCGGCTGCGCGGCGTGCCGGGCGTGCGCCAGGCGGCCTGACGCGACGCGCGGCTGCGGGGCCGGGTCGCCTTTCGACGATTCCGTCGCGGACGATCCGGCTGTAGGGTAGGGCTTCCGAGGCTCTGCGGCCTTCGTTCCGGGTGCCCTGCCTGTCGCTGCGTTCGGCCGTGGTCGGACGCAGGCGGCGGGCGGCACACCAGGCCGCAGCGCCCGAGCCGGAGCAGACCCATGCGTGCCCTCGCCTTGCTCGCCCTGCTGGTGCTGTTGGCCGCCTGTGCCGGCCCGCACGGCCCGCGGCCGGGCGCCGGCCTGGCCACGGCGCAGGAGGGGCGGTTGTTCCACTGCGTGCCCTATGCGCGGGAACGCGCCAACATCAGCCTGCGCGGCGACGGCTGGCAGTGGTGGGATGCGGCGCTGGGCCGCTATGCCCGCAGCCAGCAGCCGGAACCCGGCGCGGTGCTGGTGTTCAACCAGACCAGGCGGTTACGGGACGGTCATCTGGCCGTGGTCTCCCGTGTGATATCCGCCCGGGAAATCCGCGTAGACCATGCCAATTGGGACAGTGGCCGCGGCGCCGGGCCGGTGCATCAGAACCAGCCGGTGCTGGACGTTTCCGCCAATAACGACTGGTCTGCCGTGCGGGTATGGTATCCGCCAGGCAACCACCTGGGCAGCACCGCCTTTCCCACCGCCGGCTTCGTGCTGCCGCGGCCACCGGGAACCCAGCAGGCAGCAAGATAACTTGCGCGTAATATTTTATTGAACCAACCGCCCCTCCACCGCTAGCCTCCCGCCGGGGCAACGACCCCGAAGCAACAACACTGGGAGGTTACGGCGATGGCCGAGTCCGATTCCATCACCCGCCATGCATTTCCTGCCTTCGCCATTCTGCTGGCGCTGGGCTGCCTCGGGCTGGCCATGGCGCATGGCAAGATACCGGGCATCAACTTCCGCGGCCTGATCCACCTGAGCACGGTGCTGGTGCTGCTCTCCGGCGTCGCGTTGATGTGGCGGGCCGAGCACCAGCGGTAGGGCCCACGCCCGCGCGGTGCGCCAGGCCCGAAACCGGCCGGGTCTGGACGCGCCGCGCGGCGCATGGTGCAAGCCGCAGCCGAAGGGGCCCGCACAGCCCTTCGGAAAGGATCGCCCGATGAGCCTGCCGCGCCGCGCCCTGCTGGCCTTGCCCGCCACCTTCGCCCCGACCCTTGCCTCGGCCCAAGGCCAGGCCCAGGGCCAAGCCCCGACCGCCTGGCCAGACCGCCCGGTGAAGCTGGTGGTGCCCTTCCCGCCCGGCTCCACCCCCGACATCGCCGCCCGCGCGGTGGCGCAGCACTTCACCCAGGTGTTCGGCCAGCCCTTCATCGCCGAAAGCCGCTCCGGCGCCGGTGGCAACCTGGGCACCGACGCGGTGGCCAAGGCAACCGATGGCCACACCCTGGGGGTTTCGATCAATGGCCCGCTGACCACGGCGCAGGCGCTGTATCCGGCCCTGGCCTACGACCCGGCGAGGGACCTGGCGCCGATCAGCCAATTGGTGCGGATGCCGCAATTCCTGGTGGTGAACCCGGCCCTGCCGGCGGCCGACTTCGCCGGCTTCGTGGCGCATTGCCGGGCCAACCCGGGCAAACTCAACTTCGGCTCGGTCGGCGCCGGCTCAGCCGGGCACCTGGCCATGGAAGACCTGATGGCGCGCACCGGCACCCAGTTGCTGCACGTGCCCTATCGCGGCTTCCCGCCGGCGGTGCTGGACCTGGTGGCCGGGCGGATCGACGCCATGGTGGTTTCCGCCGCCGCCATCCTGCCGCAGTTGGGCGCCGGCCAGGTGCGCGGGCTGGCGGTAACCGCGGCGGCGCGGATGCCGCAGGCGCCCGGCGTGCCGACGCTGGCGGAATGCGGCCTGGCGGGGGCGGAAAGCCATGCCTTCGTCGGCCTCATCGGCCCCGCCGGCACCCCGGCCGCG
>CANBXZ010000203.1 GCA_947373495.1 Acetobacteraceae bacterium | reverse complement strand
ATGAAATTGGCCGGGCTTGAACCAATGGTCGCCGATGGCCCGCAGTTGGCCCCGTTGCCAGCGCCCTTGGCCATGCAGCAATTGCCCGAGGAACAGGGCCACCAGGCGCTGCTGGTAACCCGCAGCCACCCCGCCCTGGTGCCCGGCGGCCGCCTGAGCCTGGCCAATGGCCCGGAAACGTCGCTGGATTTCACCCTGGAGCCAGCCGAATCCCTGGCCGACCTGCTGGGCGAACCCGGCCCGGCCGCGGTGCTGGCGCTGCTGCTGTTCATCGCCCGCACCTCCATGGGCACGCTGCGCAACCGCGAAGACCCGGAATTGGCCGCCACCTGCCACCGGCTGGCGCAGCAGGCCCGCCACCTGGCGCCGCCGCTGGCCGGCGTGGCGCTGTGCGGGCCGGCGCTGGCGTTGTGGCAACCGCCCCAGGGCATCGGCGGCATGCCGGCCTATATATTGAGTGAGGATCGCCTCACGCTGCGGCTGTCGCGGTCGCGCCAGGTGCTGGTGTTGGACCGCGCCCCGGGCAACAGCTTCCTCATCGAAGGCCAGGCCGCCAACCTGTGGGCCCTGCAGCCGCCGCCGCCCGGCACCCCTGCCCTGGCCGAATTGCCGCGCCAGGGTGAAGCCGGCGTGGCGCTGCATCATGCCGGCATGGCCGAACTGGCGCAGGAAGGCGCCACCAACGCCAAGGCGCGGCAATATCTGCGCGCGGTGGCCTGCCTGGCCCCCACCGAACCGCCACGCGTCAGCGCCGACCCGCAACGCCCGGTGGGCGGCGCGCTGGAAGTGGCGCTGGACGACCATGCCGGCGGCCTGTTCCTGCGTGGCTGGCTGCGGGACCCGCTGCGCCTGGTCGAATCGCTGCAACTGCGGTCCGCCTTCGTCGAGGAACCCTTCGGCGCGGCGCTGCGGCATCGCTATGCCCGGCCGGATGTCACCAAGACCTTTGCCCAGTCGCCGCATGGCGGGGCCGGGTCGCTGCCCGGATTCGTCGCCTGGCTGCCCCAGGTGGCGCGCCAGCCGCAGGCGCAATGGATGCTGCGGCTGCTGCTGGGCACCGGCGACCGGCTGGACCTGACCTCGCCGCCCGGCATCCTGCCGCCGCAGCAGGCGCGGGATGCGATTCTGGGCGGGCTGCCGCTCTCGGCCCTGACCGAGGCGATGCTCGACCAGGCGATTCTGCCCGCGGTCGGCCGCCTGCAGGCCGCCTTCCTGGCCGACCGCGCCGAGCCCGAGGTGGTGCGGATCGGCCAGCCGGTGGCCGCGCCGGCGGTGACGGTGGTGGTGCCGCTGTACCGCAACCTGCGCTTCATCCGATTCCAGCTGGCGCATTTCGCCCGCGACCCGGCGATGCGCGAGACCGAGCTGATCTATGTGCTCGATTCGCCCGAACAACGGCCGGAACTGGAGCATCTGCTGCGCGCGCTGCATGCGGTGTACCGGCTGCCGGTGACGCTGGTGGTGCAGGCCGGCAATTACGGTTTCGCCAGCGCCTGCAACGCCGGCGCCGCCCTGGCCCGGGCGCCGCGGCTGATGATGCTGAACTCCGACGTCATTCCGGCCGAACGCGGCTGGCTGCCCACGCTGAGCGCGGCGCTGGACGCCGATGTGGCGCTGCTGGCGGTGGGGCCGAAGCTGCTGACCGAGGATGGCTCGGTGCAGCATGGCGGGCTGTACTTCGAACGCCATGGCGCCTTGGATGAATGGTACAACAACCACTACTGGAAGGGCGCGCCGCGCCACTTCCCGGCGCTGGACCAGCCCCGCCGGGTGCCGGCCATCACCGGCGCCGCCATGCTGCTGGACCGCGTGCGCTTCGATTCGGTGGACGGCTTCAGCACCGCCTATGCCATCGGCGACTATGAGGACTCCGACCTCTGCCTGAAGCTGCGCGCCCAGGGCGGCGAGATCGGCTACGAACCGCGGGCGGAATTGTACCACTTCGAGCGGCAATCCATCCGCGACCATGCGGTGCACGACCGCAACATCGCCACCGCCTATAACCGCCGAGTCCACCAGGCACGCTGGAGCCAGGCGATCGAGCTGCTGATGGCCCGCCCCGAGTTCATCCCCACCCTGGCCGGGGGCCTGGCCTGATGCGCCTGCTGATGATCTGCCACAACCACCCGGCGTTGCAGCCCGGCGGTACCGAGGTGGTGGCCCGCACCCTGTTCCGCGACCTGCGGGACAATCACGGAGTCGAGGGGCTGTTCCTGGCCGCGGTCTCGCCGCCGCTGCGCCAGCGCCACCCGGGGGCGATGCTGCAATCGGTCAATGAATACACCGACGAGATGCTGGTCTGGCTGGGCCACTTCGATCGTTTCTTCCTCAACCAGTTGGACACCCATGGCCTGGCCGCGCTGGCGCCCTTGATCGAGCAGGCGCGGCCGGATGTGATCCATATCCACCACCCGCTGCTGTTCGGGGTGGAGACGGTGGACCTGCTGCGCCGCTGCGCCCCGCGGGCCAAGCTGGTGTTCACCGCGCATGACTACTTCGCGCTCTGCGCCCATGAGGGCGAGTTGCTGACCGAGGATGAGCGGCTGTGCCCGGGCCCGAGCCTGGACCGCTGCCGCCGCTGCTTCCCCGGCCGGCCGGGCGCCGACTTCGTGCTGCGCGACCTGGCGCTGCGCGACACGCTGGGCACCGCCGACGCCATCCTGGTGCCCGGCGAGTTCGCCCGCTCCCGCTACATCGCCGCCGGCTGGCCGGCGGAGCGGCTGGAGGTGATGCGCAACGGCATCCTGGAGGTGCCGCCGGTACCGCCGCGGGCCAGCCTGGATGGCCGGCGCGACCGCTTCGGCTTCTTCGGCCACATCAACCGCATCAAGGGCGCGCGGGTGCTGTTGCAGGCTTCGGCGGCGCTGTCCGCCGAGGGGGTGGCGCACCGCATGCTGCTGCATGGCGGCACCGACTATCAGCCGGAACCGCTGATCGCCGGCTTCCGCGCCGACCTGGCCGCCGCCCCGGCCGCGCGCCATACCGGCATGTACAACGCCGAGGACCTGCCCCGCCTGATGGCCCAGGTGGATTGGGTGGTGATGCCCAGCATCTGGTACGAGAACGCCCCGCTGGTGCTGCTGGAAGCCTTCCGCCACGGCCGCCCGGCGATCTGTTCCGGCATCGGCGGCATGGCGGAAACCGTGCAGCACGGGGTGGATGGCCTGCACGCCCCGGCCAACGACGTGGCCGGCCTGGTGGATGTGCTGCGCCACGCGGTGCAGACCGAAGGGCTGTGGGACCATCTGCGCGGCGGCATCCGCCCGCCGATGTCGGTGGCGGCGATGACCGAGGCGCACCTGGCGCTGTATCGCCGGCTGCTGGGCCAGCAGGCGGCCACGCCGGAACCCGCGCCCACCCCCATGCCGGCAGCGACTCCGGAACCACCGCCGGCCCCCGCCCCCGCCCCACGACCGCGCGCGCCGCGGCGCAAGGCTGCCGCCAAGGCCTGACATTCCACCCGTTGCCGCCTACATCTGGCGGGACGAACGGGAGGACCACTCATGGCCGAGACCAACCTGCAGATCCTGCTCCACCGCCGCCCGCAGGGCGCCCCGGTGCCGGCGGATTTCGAGATCGTGGAAACCCCGGTGCCGCAGCCCGGCGCCGGCGAAGTGCTGGTGCGGGCGAAGTTCCTCTCGCTCGACCCCTACATGCGCGGCCGCATGAGCGACGCGAAGAGCTATTCCAAGCCGGTGGAGCTTGGCGCGGTGATGGAAGGCCAGACCGCCGGCGAGGTGGTGGCCAGCAACCACCCCGGATTCGCCCCCGGCGACCAGGTGTTGGGCGGCTTCGGCTGGCAGCGCTATTCGGTGCGGCCGGCGGCGGCGCTGATCAAGCTGGGCCAGGACAGTGCCCCGCTTTCCGCCTCGCTTGGCGTGCTGGGCATGCCGGGGCTGACCGCCTGGAAGGGGCTTGAGGATATCGGCGAGCCCAAGGCCGGCGAAACCGTGGTGGTGGGCGCGGCCTCCGGCGCCGTGGGCCAGGTGGTCGGGCAGATCGCCAAGCTGCGCGGCTGCCGCGTGGTGGGCGTGGCCGGCGGGCAGGACAAGTGCGACTGGGTGGTGAAGGAACTGGGCTTCGACGCCTGCCTGGACCATCGCGGCGACCTGAAGGCGCAACTGGCCGCAGCCTGCCCCAATGGCATCGACGTGTACTGGGAAAATGTCGGCGGCGACCTGCAGGCGGCGGTGCTGCCGCGGATGAACGACTTCGGCCGCGTGGTGGTGTGCGGCCTCATCGCCGAATACAACGACACCGTGGCCCGCCCTGGCCCCAACCTGCGGCTGGTGCTGGTGAAGCGGTTGCGCATCCAGGGCTTCATCGTCTCCGACAAGGATGGCTGGGCGCGCTACCCCGGCTTCCGCCAGCAGATGCTGGCCTGGATGGGCGAGGGCCGGATGAAGTTCCGCGAGGACATCGTCCCCGGCCTGCGCAACGCGCCGGAGGCGTTCATCGGCCTGTTGCAGGGCAAGAACTTCGGCAAGCTGGTCATCGCCGTCGATTGAGGCACGACCCGGCCCTGGCGGCGGCGCTGCAAGGCTGCCGCCTGCTGCTGTGCTACGGCCTGCTGGGCGAGGTGATGGCCCGGCTGCGCCCGGTGGGGCTGGACTACATGGGCGCGCAGGCGGACTGGCTGCGCGCCCTGGGCCTGCCGGTGCAGGTGGTGGCGCTGCCCACGGGCGCGCCGGTGGCGGCCAATGCGGCGCGAATCGCCGCGCTGCTGGCGGCGGAGGCCCGCCCGGCACTGCTGGTGGCGCACAGCAAGGGCGGGCTGGAGGCGCTGGCGGCGCTGGTGCAGCCCGGCATGGCGGCGCGCTGCCGTGGCTTCGTCGCGCTGCAATCACCGTTCTTCGGCAGCCCGGTGGCGGATGCGCTGTGCGGCCGGCCCCGGCTGCACCGGGCGGCGGGTCATACGCTGCGGGCGCTCGGGCTCGGTGATGGCGAGGGCCTGCGCGACCTGACCACGGCCCACCGCGCGGCCTGGATGCAGCAGCACGCCGCGGCCCTGGCGGCGCTGACGCAACGGGTGCCGGTGGTGGCGGTGGCCAGCGAATTGGCCACCGGCCCCGGCCGTGCCGGCAGCTTGCAGGACCGTGCCTACCAGCCGCTGGCGCGCTGGATGCATCGGCGCGGCGCCGGGCCGAATGACGGCCTGGTGCCCGTGGCCGCCGCCCTGCTGCCCGGCGCGCAGCAGGTGGTGCTGGCCGGCGGGCATCGCAGCCTGGTGGCCGAAGGCGGTGGCCGCGACCCGGTGGGGGTGCTGCGCGGCCTGCTGTGGCGGCTTATTCCGCCGCCACTTCCACCAGCACCAGTTCCGCATCCTGCTGGGCGATGATCTCCAGCATGGTTTCGTCGCGAATGCCGGCGCCGTCCCGGGTGGCCAGGGCCACGCCGTTCACCGTCACCGCGCCGGTGGCCGGCACCAGGTAGGCGGCGCGGCCGGCGGCCAGCGGCTGGCGCAGGGTCTGGCCCGCCTTCAGCGTGGTCGCCATCACCGCCGCATTGGCATAGATCGGCAGCGCGCCCAGGTCCTCGTCACCGGGGCGGCCACCGGCCAGCACCTCGAACCCGGCCTCGCGCTTGTCCTTCGGGAAGGCCTTGGCGCCCCAGCGCGGCTTGGCGCCGGGCTGGTCGGTCTGGATCCAGATCTGGAACAGCGTCGTGCTCTCGGCCTCAAGGTTGTACTCGGCGTGGACGATGCCGCTGCCGGCGGACATGATCTGCACGTCCCCGGCCGCGGTCCGGCCTTCGTTGCCCAGGCTGTCCTTGTGGGTAATGGCACCCTTGCGCACATAGGTGACAATTTCCATGTCCCGGTGCGGATGCGGGTCGAAGCCGGTGCCGGCGGCGATCTCGTCGTCGTTCCAGACCCGCAGCTTGCCCCATTCCATCCGCTTCGGGTCGCGGTAGCTGGCGAAGCTGAAATGGTGGCGGGCGTTCAGCCAGCCATGGTTGGCGGCACCCAGGGTTTCGAAGGGGCGAACATCAATCATCGGGGTGGTCTCCTGCTCGGTTCGGCAGGCAGATGGGGTGCGGGCGCCGGCGTTGCAGTACCGCCGGCGCCATCACCACCATTCAGCGCGGTGATATCACCGGCACATCAGCACCGGCACGTCGCTGTTTTCCAGCACGTGGCGGGTTACGCCGCCCAGGATCAACTGGCGCAGGCGGGAATGGCTGTAGGCGCCCATGGTGATGAGGTCGGCCCCGAAGTCCCGCGCCGCGCCCAGCAGGCCGGCGCCGACTTCCTTGGTGACGGGCTTGAACAGCTTGGCCTCGGCCTTCACCTCATGCCAGCGCAGATAGGCCAGCACGCCTTCCACCGCCGGGCCGCGGCGCTGGTATTCGTCGGCGTACAGGATCTGCACCGATTCGGCGCGGTGGAACCAGGGCAGCGCCGCCGCCAGCGCCGCGGCGCTTTCCGCGGTGCCGTTCCAGGCGTGGCAGATGCGGGTGCCGATGACCGGCGGCGCGGCGCGCGGCGCGATCAGCACCGGGCGGCCCGAATCGAACAGCACGGCATGCAGCGCGTCGGAGGAGGAAACGTCCTCGTCCGCTTCCGGGTGCGGCACCACGGCCATGTCGTAGAGGCGCGACTGCTGCGCCACCACGTCCTCCTCCCGCCCGGCGATGCTCTCGAACGACAGCGTCGGGCCGTCGGTCTTCAGCGCGGTCTCGGCGCTGTTGGCCAAGGTGACGCCGCCGGAGCCGGCGGTGAAACGCTCGAACATGCCGCGCACGCGGCCGGCGCGTTCGCCGCTCTCGCGTTCGGTGGCCGCCATCATCTCCTCGATCATGGCGCCCGACAGCCCCTCGCCGGCCAGCGGCGCAACGTCGCGGGCATCCACCCGCACGTGCAGGCAATGCACATGCGCGTTCCAGATGCGGGCGACGATCAGGGCGGTGGCAAGCGCGGCTTCTCCGGCCGCGGTGCCGGTCAGCGGCAGCAGCAGTCGACGATAGGCCATGGCGCGTCTCCCTTATGGCGCAATTGTGGCTTCATCCTAGCACAGGTCGCGAGCGGAAATCCGCAAGACTCCGCGGGCGGCCTGTTCGGGGTTGGCGGTGGCATCCAGCACCACCCAGTCGAGCGGCCCCGGGTCCCGCGCGGCGGCGGCTTCCAGCACCGGGATGGTGGCGTCCGAGGCATCCCCCTGCCGGGCGGCGATGCGGGCGCGCAGTACCTCCAGCGGGGCGGTCAGCCAGAAGCCGGTAAAGGGCGCCGCGCCGGCGGAGCCGGTAAAGCGCGCCGCGCCGGCGCAGGCGGCGATGGCGGTACGCTCCTCCGGCCGCAGGAAGGCGGCATCCGCCACCACCGCGTGGCCGGCGGCCAGCGCGGCGGCGGCCTGGGCGTTCAGTTCGGCGAATACCGCCTGGCTGGCCGCGGCGGTATAGGCGCTGGCCGGCAGCCGCTGTTCCGGCGCCACCCCGGCCAGGCGCTTGCGGATCTCGTCGCTGCGCAGCACCAGCGCGCCCGGCGCGGCACCAAGCGCCGGCGCCAGGGCCCGCGCCAGGGTGGATTTGCCGGTGCCCTGCAGGCCGCCCACCGCCACCAGCCGCGGCGGCGGCGGGGCCAGCAC
>CANBXZ010000202.1 GCA_947373495.1 Acetobacteraceae bacterium | reverse complement strand
TGGCGATGGTGCCGCTGCTCAACCTGTTGGTTCCGGTGCTGGGCACCGCGGCGATGACGCATCTGCTGCACCGGGGGCGGGCAGCGTAATTTCACGGCGATTCGGCCCGGCGATGCCTGCGGAGTGTTGTGCCCCCACAAGGCCGCGTGTTAGCCGGAAGCAGACGCGCGAAAGCGGTCGCTGCCTTCGGGCGGCACTGTCTCGTCGCCGCCGCCGCACCGCTGTGGAGGGGGACCAGCATGGCCATTTTCGGCCGCAAGAAAGATGACGCGCCTGCTTCGAACATCCCGGAAGCGGGTACCACCCCGGCCGCCGCGCCGGAGCAAGCCGCCCCGGCCTTCCGCCCGATCACGCCCCAGGGAAATTCTGCCATGAGCACCACGGCCCCGAAGCCGACCATGCCGAACACCAGCCCTGGCATGGCCGCCCCGCCCCGCCCGGCGGGCGCCCCGCCGGTTGGCGTGCCGGCCCGCCCGATGGGCAAGGCTGAAACCAGCGAGCGCCGTACCCTTGTGGTCGGCCGCGGCATCAGCCTGCAGGGCACGGTGGCCGACGCCGAGCGCCTGGTGGTGGAAGGCAATGTCGAAAGCCAGATGATCCAGGCCGCCGAGCTGCACATCGCGCAGTCCGGCGTGTTCAAGGGCGAAGTGCAGGTTGAGGACGCCGACATCGCCGGCATCTTCGATGGCACCATCACCGCCCGTGGCAGCCTGACCATCCGCGCCACCGGCCGGGTTTCCGGCACGGTGCGCTGCCGCAAGTTCTCGGTGGAGGAAGGCGGCCAGCTTTCCGGCCGCATGGAGATGCTGACCGACAGCGCCGCCGCGGCAATGGCCGCCAACCCGCCGCCGCCGGCGCCCCGCCCCGCGCAGGGCTGATCCCCCGCGACAAGGGCCGGCAACGGGGGGTTGTCGGCACCTGCCGCTGACTGCCGGGCGAGGGAGGCATCCGTCGCCCGGAATGGAGTGCCTGGGCGATGGGGCCGCGCCTCGGACTGCTGATTTTGCTGCTGCCTGTCGGCTGCGCCCCGGCGCCGTCCGAGGAGGCTGCCAGCCTGGCGGCCGCGCTGGACGCCAGCCGTGGCGCCCTGGCCGCGGTTTCGCCCGGCGGCCTGCTGCCGGCCAGCCCGATGCCGGCCCCGGCCCGCGCCGCGCCGCGCCCCACCATGGCCGCCACGCCGGCCCGCCCCCGCACCTTTGAGGATGCGCCCGGCACCCGTCCGCTCGCCGCTGCGCAACTGTTGGGCGCGGCGCCTGAGGCGCTGCGTCGCTGGCTGGGCGAGCCGGTGCTGCGCCGGCCGGAGGGGCCGGCCGAGATCTGGCTGTATGCCGGGCAGGATTGCGCGCTGGACCTGGTGCTGTACCGCGAGGGCGGCCAGTTGCGGGTGGCGCATGCGGCGGCCCGGGCCAATGGCGCCGCGGCGCAGACCGAAGGCGCCTGCCTGCGCCAGATCAGCGCCGCCGCCGCCGGCCGCCCGGTGCCCGCGGCCAGCGAGACCACCCCCGTTGCCCGTCGCGAACCCGGCGCCTAGGCCATGACCAGCTATCTTGATGCGTTGTTGCCGGCCTTTGGGCTGCTGGCGCTGGGCTGGCTGCTGCGCCGCCGGCTGCTGCCGGAGGTGGCGGTATGGGCCGGCATCGAAAAGCTGGTGTTCTGGGTGCTGACGCCCTGCCTGCTGGTTTCCGCCATCGCCCCGCTGCGGCTGGCCGAATTGCCGCTGGGCGCCCTGGCGACGGTGATCTGGCTGGCGCTCGGTATCGGCGTGGTGCTCGCGCTGGGGCTGGCGCGGGCGGCGCGCACCGGGCACCCGGCGATGACCTCGGTGCTGATGGGCGGCATCCGCTTCAACCAGTTGATGGGCTTCGCCGTGGTTGGCGCGCTGTTCGGGCCGCCCGGGCTGGCGCTGGGCGCGGTCGCCACCGGGCTCATCGTGCCGTTCGTCCAGGTCATCACCACCACGGCGTTCGCGTTGGGGCCCAACCCGGCGGGCGGGCGGTTCAGCCCGGCGCGGCTGCTGCGCCAGGTGGCCACCAACCCGCTGGTGCTGGGCTGCGCCATCGGCTTCGCGGTGGCCGGGCTGGGCGGGCTGCCGCCGGGCATCGCGCCGCTGCTGCGCACGCTGGGCCAGGCCTCGGTGGCGCTGGGGCTGCTCAGCGTGGGCGCGGCCCTGACGCTGGAAGCCATGCGCGACCGCCTGCTGCTGCAATTCCTGACCGCGGTGCTGAAGCTGGCGGTGATGCCGGGGCTGACGCTGCTGCTGGGCCGCGCCCTGGGGCTGGAGCCGCTGCCACTGGCCATCGCCGTGGCCTTCATGGCGCTGCCGACGGCGCCGACCAGCTATGTGATGGCCCGCGCCATGGGCGGCGATGCGCCGCTGATGGCGGCGCTGACCAGCGCCGAGCACCTGGCCTGCGCGCTGACGTTGCCGCTGTGGATGGCCTTGGCGCTGCCGTAGCGGTATAGCCGAGGCGTCAGCCGCAGGGGGACCTAACCGATGCTGGGACGCAGGATGCTGGCGCAGGGCGCCGCCGCAATGGGGCTGGCCCTGGCCGCGGGCCCGGGCAAGGCCCAGGGTGCCTTTCCGGACCACACCCTCCGCTGGGTTGTCGGCTACCCGCCGGGCGGCGCCTCGGACCTGTTCGCGCGGTTGATCGCGGCCCACCTGTCCAGCCGCTTCGGCCACAACGTGGTGGTGGAGAACCGCCCCGGTGGCGGCGCCGTGCTGGCCAGCGAAACCGTCGCCCGCGCCCCGGCCGACGGCTACACCCTGCTGCACGTGGACAACGGCATTCTGGTCTACAACCCGGCGCTGTACGGCCGGCTGCCCTACGACCCCGACAAGGACCTGGCCGGCATCGGCTTCATCGGCCGCTTCCCGCTGTTCCTGGTGGTGAAGCCGGACCATCCGGCGCAGGACTACGCCGCCTTCGTGCAACTCTCCAAGGCGCGGGCGCCGACCTATGGTTCGCCGGCGGTGGCCAGCCCGCACCACCTGGCGATGGAGATGGTCAAGCGCCGCACCGGGCTGGAAGCCACGCATGTGCCCTATCGCGGCGGCCCGGCGGCGATGCAGGACCTGCTGGCCGGCCAGGTGGATTGCGTCGCGATCGACTGCGCCACCGGCATTCCGTTCATCTCCTCCGGCCGGGTGCGGGCGCTGGCCTGCTTTTCCGAAACCCGCAGCCCCCGCGCGCCGGAGGTGCCGACGCTGCGCGAACTGGGCTACCGCAACGCCGTGGCCTATGGCTGGCAGGGCATGAGCGTGCCGGCCGCCACCCCGGCGCCGGTGCAGGCCCGGCTGAACGAGGCGCTGAAGGCCGCGGTGGCGGCCGACGACGTGCAGGCCCGCTTCCGCGACCTGGGCATTGAAAGCCCCAGCATGGCGCCGGCCGAATTCGCCGCCTTCGTCGGGCGGGAAAATGCCGAATGGCGCCCGCTGATCCGCGAACTGGGCATTCGGCTGGACAGCTAGCGGCTTGTTCTCGGACCGCTTCTGGCAGCGCCTGGCCTACCTCATCCCCGGCTGGCGCCAGGCCGAGCAGGTTCGTTGGAACACCAAGGTGCTGGCCACCGAACTGGCCCGCCTGCGCTTCGCCGCCGGCTTCGCCGGCCCCGACATACCCTTGCCCACCGCGCCGCTGTGGCAGGGGCTGGGCAGCCGGGTCTGCCGCCAGGCGGATATCGAGCATGACTGGCTGCGCTACTGGTGCGGCGTGCTGCACTGCTACCCGCTGTACCATCGCAAGCTGTGGGAAGACTGCTTCGTGCTGCAGGCACTGTGGGAAGCCGGCCTGCTGGAACCGGGCCGCCGCGGCCTGGGCTTTGCCGTGGGGCGGGAACAGCTGCCGGCCTGCTTCGCCGCCATGGGCCTCGACATCACCGCCACCGACCTGGACCCGGCCGACCAGCGCGCCCGCGGCTGGCTGGCCACCGGCCAGCACAGCGCCGCCGCGCTGGAGCACCTGCACTTCCCGCATCACCTGGACCGCGCCAGCTTCGACGCCCGGGTGAACTTCCAGCCGGTGGACATGCGGCGGATCCCGGACGGGCTGGCGGACTACGACTTCCTGTGGTCGGTCTGCGCCTTCGAGCACCTGGGCACGCTGGAGCGCGGGCTGGAGTTCGTGCGCCGCGCCATGCGCTGCCTGAAGCCCGGCGGCATCGCGGTGCACACCACCGAATACAACCTGGCCGGGGCGGAGCGCACCCTGGGGCGCGGCACCACCGTGCTGTACCAGCGCCGCCACCTGGAGGCGCTGGCCGCCCGGCTGGCCGCCGAGGGGCACGAGATGCTGGCGCTGGACGACGCCGGCGGCGATGGCCTGGCCGACAACTTCATCGACCTGCCGCCCTACCCCTATCATCCGTTCACGCTCGGGCCGCTGCACCCGCCGCATCTGCGGCTGGCGTTCCGCGGCCGCACCGTGACCTCGGCCGGGATCATCATCCGCAAGCGGAGTTGAGGCGGCGCCACCATTTCGCCGCATCCGCGCCAAGCCTTTGGCAACCTGTCCGGTCGATAGTGCCGGCATGCCCGGTGGCGAAACGCGCGGCCGGGTGACAGGACAGATGGAAAACCCGCCGATGCCCTTCCTGATGCGGACGTTGGCCGCCCGGCTGCGCCACTGGCTGCGCTATCGCCCGGAACAACGCTACATGCGGCGCCGGGGCGGCTGAACCGGCGCCGCTATTCCAGCGTGTCGCGCAGCCAGGCCTCGCCTTCCGCCGGCAGGCCGGACCATGCGGCGGTGGCGCCCATGCGGGTTACCAGCAGCAGCCCGGCGCTCAGGCCCTGGGTCTTCAGCGCCCGCAGCACGTGGTCCCGCAGGTAGCTGGGGGAAACGCCGGTGTCGGCCAGCAGCGCGGTTTCGGTCACCGGCCAGTGTTCGGGCGCGATTTCATAGATCGAGTCGAACATCGCCTTCGCGGCGGCCGAGCCCGCGGGCAGGTCATGGATCACCAGGGCGAGCGGCATGGCAACTCCTCAGCTCCACCGAAAGCTCATGTTGCCTCAGCCCAGGCCGGATGCAAATGCTTCACGGTTGAACTGTCCAGCGCCTCCGCCACCAGGGAGCGATGGCAATGTTCCGGGTTGGCTTCCAGGCACAGCAGGCATACCGGCTCCCGCCGGGCGCGGTCCTGCAGCGCGGCCAGGGCGGCCTGGGCTTCGGTGCCGGCCAGGTGGCGCAGGAAAATCGGCCGCATCGCCGCCGGGCGGCCTTCGCGCACCGCCTGGCGGCCGGCGGCCGGGGTGCCCAGCGCCGGCAGGTGCCAATAGCCGATGCCGGCTTCCGCCAGCGCCGCGCTCAGCGCCCGCTTGGCGAAGCCGGGGCGCCGGCTGTTGGCCAGCGCCCGCACATCCGCCACCGTCACCACCCCGGCCTGCCGCAACGCGGCCACCAGCCTGTCCGGCGTGGTGGCCTCGTAGCCGATGGTGAAGACCGTGGCGGCCGCTGCCATGGCGTCAGCGCTGGATCGCGCCGTGGGCCGCCAGGCAGGCCATGTCCAGCAGCTGGTTCACGCTGGCGTCCATGGAAACGATCTGCACCGGGCGGGAAAGCCCCATCAGCAGCGGGCCGATGGTGGTGCCGCTGGTCAGGCGCGGCACCGCCTTGGTGAGGATATGCGCGGCATGCAGGCCGGGCATCACCAGCACATTGGCCGGCCCGGTCAGCCGGCAGAACGGGTAGAGCGCGCGCAACTGCGGGTCCAGCGCCACATCCGCGCTCATCTCGCCGTCGTATTCGAAGTCCACGCCGCGGTCGTCCAGCAGCTTCACCGCTTCCCGCACGCTGCCGGGGATCACCCCCTTGGGGTCGCCGAAGTTGGAGAAGCTGAGGAAGGCCACGCGCGGCTCATGCCCCAGGCGGCGGGCGGCGGCGGCGGATTGCACCGCGATATCCGCCAGGGTCTGCGCGTCCGGCCGTTCATGAATGGCGGTGTCGGCGACGAAGACGGTACCGGAAACCCGCGCCAGCATCAGCGTCAGCCCGAACAGGGACTGGCCGGGCGCCGGGTCGATCGCCATCCGCACCCCGTCCAGCGCCACGGAATAGCTGCGGGTCACGCCGGTCACCAGGGCATCGGCCTCGCCCAGCGCCACCATGCAGGCGGCGAAGACGTTGCGGTCCTGGTTCACCAGCCGCACGCAGTCACGGAACAGCATGCCGCCGCGCTGGTGGCGGCCGTACAGCCATTCGGCGTAGCGGCGGTTATGGGCGGAAACCCGGGCGTTGTGGATCTCGATGCCCGCCGGCAATTGCAGGCCGAGCGCGGCGGCGGTGGCGTTGATGCGCTCCTCCCGCCCCACCAGCACCGGGGTGCCGTAGCCGCTGTTCACGAAGGCGATGGCGGCGCGGATGATCTTCTCCTCCTCGCCTTCCGCGAACACCACCTTCTTCGGGTTGGCCTGCACCCGCTCGGTGATGAACTCCAGCGCCGAGGCGGTGGTGTCCAGCCGCTTGGTCAGCTCCCGCACATAGGCGTCCAGGTCCTTGATGGGCTTGCGCGCCACGCCGCTGTCCATCGCCGCCTTGGCCACGGCGGGCGACACCCGGCTGATCAGCCGCGGGTCGAAGGCGTTGGGGATGATGTATTCCGGCCCGAAGCGCAGCGAGGTGCCGGCGCCGGCGGAACCGACCTCCTCCGGCACATCCTCCCGCGCCAGCAGCGCCAGGGCGCGGGCGGCGGCGATCTTCATCGCGTCGTTGATGGTGCTGGCCCGCACGTCCAGCGCACCGCGGAAGATGAACGGGAAGCCGAGGACGTTGTTGACCTGGTTCGGGTAGTCGCTGCGGCCGGTGGCGACGATCGCGTCCGGCCGCGCCGCCTTGGCTTCCTCGGGCGTGATCTCGGGGTCGGGGTTGGCCATGGCGAAGATGATCGGCGCCGGGGCCATGGCGCGCACCATGTCCTGGGTCAGCGCGCCCTTGACCGACAGGCCGAAGAACACGTCGGCGCCTTCCAGCGCCTGGGACAGCGTGCGCACCGTGGTTTCCGCCGCATGGGCGGACTTCCACTGGTTCATGCCCTCGGTGCGGCCGCGGTACAGCACGCCCTTGGTGTCGCACATGATGATGTTCTCGGGCCGCATGCCCATGGCGCGCAGCAACTCGGCGCAGGCGATGGCGGCCGAGCCGGCGCCGTTGATGACCAGCCGGGTCTTGGCCAGGTCGCGGCCGGTCAGGTGGGCCGCGTTGATCAGGCCGGCGGCGGCGACGATGGCGGTGCCGTGCTGGTCGTCATGGAACACCGGGATGTCCATCAGCTCGCGCAGCCGTTGCTCGATGACGAAGCACTCGGGCGCCTTGATGTCTTCCAGGTTGATGCCGCCGAAGGACGGGCCGAGGTAGCGGACGCAGTTGACGATCTGGTCGACATCCTCGGTGTCGAGGCAGAGGTCGATGCCATCGACATCGGCGAAGCGCTTGAACAGCGCGACCTTGCCCTCCATCACCGGCTTGGAGGCCAGCGCGCCGAGGTTGCCGAGGCCGAGCACCGCGGTGCCGTTGGAAATCACCGCCACCAGGTTACCGCGCGTGGTGTATTCCCAGGCCAGGTCCGGATCGCGCGCAATCGCCAGCACCGGCACGGCCACG
>CANBXZ010000201.1 GCA_947373495.1 Acetobacteraceae bacterium | reverse complement strand
TCGATGGTGCCGCCCGGCGCCGCCAGGGTGCCGGCCAGCGCCAGGTCGTCCACCTGCAGGCGCAGCGTGCGGCCACTGCCGACCACGGCGCTGCCGGTGAGGCTCAGCAACGGGGCGTCGCTGCGCAGCACGGCGTCACCGCCGGCCTGCAGGGTGCCGATGCTGGCGATGCGGTTGGTCGCGCCGCCCGGGTCCAGCATCACCTCGCCGCCCGCTACCGCGGTGAGGTCCTGCACCACCAGGGCGGTGCCGCCGGCCTGGGTGATGTTGCCGGTGCCGAGCAGCAGCAGGCTGCCGGTGCGCGCCGGGGTGCCGCTGCCGGCGCCGCCGAACCCCACGTCGCCCACCAGGGTGATGTCGCCGGCCGTGGCCTGGCTGGTGGAGCCCAGCGTCACCTGGCTGGCAGGCGTGGCGCTGCTGCCGATGCGGCCCAGCTCGACGCTGTCGAGCGAGAGGGTGCCGGCCAGGGTGCCGCCCAGGGTCAGCGCGCGGCCGGCGGTATGGGGGCCGACCAGGATGCTGCCAGCCGGCGCCAGCAAGGCGCCATTGCTGGTGATGGTCAGGTCGTCGGCCGCCAGCAGCAGCGTGTTGCCGCTGCCCACCGCCACGATGCCATCCACCCGGAACGGCTGGGTGGCGGCGTTGTCGGCAGTGAAGCTCAGGTTGCCGGCCACTGTCAGCGCGCCGAGTTCGGTGAAGGCCACGCCACTGGCACCCGGCGCCAGGGTGGTGTTGGCCAGGCTGGTGCCGGCGCCCAGCGCGCCCTGCAACCGCCGGCCATACAGCATGCCGCCGCTGCCGATGCTCAGGGCGCCGCCGCTGGACTGCACATCCACCACGCCGCCCGGCGCGGTGCCATCGGTGCCGACCAGCCCGTTGATGGTGATGCCGCCCGGCGCGCCCAGCGCCAGGTTGCGCTGCGCCACCCAACTGCCGCCCAGCACCAGGCCTTGGCCGGCGCCGGTCACCTGCACGCCCAGGTCTCGCCCGGCGGTGTGGCTGCCGGCCAGCCCAGAGCCGATGCTGGCGATGTTCAGCCCCAGGTCGCGCGTGGCGGCCAGGGTGGCGGCGGCGGTGACGCTGCCGGTGCCGGCGGCCAGGGTGATGTCGCGCGCCGCCAGGCTGCCGGAGACGCTGAAGCTGCCGCCATGCATGTCCAGCGCGATATCGGCCGCGGCCCGCAGCCCGGCCTGCACGTTGCCACCCAGCGTCGCCGCCGCGGCCTGCCCGGTGCTGGCGAGCAGCGAGATGCCATCGCCGGCCAGCAGGCTGGCGCCGCTGGCATTGGTCAGGCTGCCCGGCAGGGCATCCCCGACCGTGATGCTGATGGCGCCGGCCCGGCTGGCGCTGCCGGCCTGGAGCGTGGCGTTGTTGACCAGGCTGTTGGCGACGACGGTCAGCGACCCGCCGGCCGTGCCCAGGCCGGATTGCAGCAGGCCGTCATTGGTGATCGCCAGGGTGGCGGCGGTGAGGTTCAGCGCATTGGCGGCGACGATGCTGCCGCCCACCTGGTTGTGGATGCCGGTGGCGCCGCTGGTCAGGCTGATCTCGCCCGGCAGGCTGGCGCTGCCGGCGGTGATGCTGCCACTGTTGCCGATGGCGCCGCCATCCAGCGTGGCATTGCCGCCGCCCGCCGCGGTGCCGGCCGCCAGGGTGCCGGCATTGCTCAGCGTGGCGCCGCCGCCCTGGCCGAAGCCCAGGTTGCGCCCGGCGGAGATGCTGCCGCCGGCCTGGTTGGTCAGGCTGGTGGCGGCGGCCAGGGTGATGTCACGCCCGGTGATGCTGCCGGCATTGTCCAGCGTGCCGCCGCTGGCGGTGGCCTGCACCGTCACGTCCCGCGCCGCGCCGATGCTGCCGGTGTTGCTGAAGGCACCGGAGGACACCAGGCTGGCGTCGCCGGTGGCCAGCACCGTGCCCGCGGTGATGCTGGCCTGGTTGGTCAGCGCCGCGGCGCTCAGGCTGGCATGGCCGGCGGCGGCGATATCCGCCTGCACGGTCAGGTCTCGCATCGTGGTCAGGCTGGCGGCGCCGGTGGTGGCGCGCAGGCCGGTGGTCAGCGCCACCCCGGCATCCGAGGTGCCGGCCACCACCAGGTCCACCGCATTGGCCAGGCTGCCGAGCGCCACGCTGGTGCCCTGCGCCGCCAGCCCGGCGACGTTCAGCCGGGTGCCGGCGGTTTGGCTGATGCCGGCGCCGCTGCGCAATTCCAGCACCTGCACCCGGGCGCCGGTGAACAGGGTGGCATCGCGCAGGTCCACGTCGCCAGCCACGGCGATGGCGCCGGCGGCGTCGCTGCCCAGGCGCAGCCGGGCGGCCGGGCCGGTGGTGCCGTCGCTGCCGCCGCCACCCACCAGGGCGAGTTCGGCGGTGCTCAGCGCCAGGGTGCCGGCGCCGGTGCCGCCCAGGGTCATGCCGCGCCCGGTGGTATGGGGCAGCAGCCGCACCAGCCCAGCCGGTGCCACCAGCCGGGCGGCCAGGGCCAGGTCATCCGCCTGCAAGGTCAGGGTGGCGGCACTGGCGGTGGTGATGCTGGCATTCACCGCCAGGGTGGCAGCGCTGCCGCTGCTGCTGAGCGTCACGTCGCCACCGGCGCCGATCGCGGCATCCACCGCCAGGCTGGTGGTGGTGGCCAGCGCCAACGCGCCGCCGGCGGTGATGCCCTTGGCGCCATCGGCCTCGCTGCCGCGCACCGCGCCGATGACATTGGCGCCGTCGAGCTGAATGGCATTCGCCGCCGTGGCGCTGAGGCCGCTGCTGGCCAGCACCGTGCCGCTGGCCTGGGAAATGCCCGCGCCGGTCAGCAATTCCAGCGTGGTGATGCCGGCGTTGAAATCGCCCCCGACGTTGATGGCGCCGCCGCTGGCGCTGCCGATGACCAGCCGCCCGGCCTGGGCCAGCCCGCCCGCCGTGCCGAATACCGAGAACTGGCCCGAAACCGCGGCGCCCAGGCTGATGTCCAGCCCCGCGGTCTGCGCCCGCAGCCGCACCGTGCCGCTGGTGGCATGCGCCAGCAGCACCGGGGCGCCAGGGTTGCCGAAATCCATGCTGTCGGCGGTGAGGGTGATGCCGGCATTGGCGGCCGGCGCGCTGATGCTGCCGGCGCTGCGCAGGAACTGGCTGGCCGGCCCCACGGCGGTGATGCCGACGCTGCCGAGGGTAGCGACCACATCCGCGGCCAGGGCCACCGTGCCGACGCCGCGCAGCGTGACATCCCCGGTGGTGGCGGTAACGCTGCCGTTCACGGCCAGCCCGGCGGCGCTGCTCAGGCTCAGGGCGCCGGCCTGGGCCGCATCCGTGACCGTGAAGCTGCCCCCGGCCGGGATCGGTGCCGCCAGCCCGCCTTGCAGGCTCAGCGCCACGGTGCTGTGCAGTTCCAGCGTGCCGAAGGCCAGCAGCGCGGCGCGATCCGCCACATTCTCCGCCGCCAGGGTCACATCCCCGGCCGCCGCCGCCAGCACCCGGCGGGAGGTGACGAGCCCAAGGCCGGACTGGGTGATGTTCGCGCCACTGACCGCCGCGCTGGGGCCGGCGGCCAGGCTGTCATTCGCCACCAGCGTCACCAGCGCGCCGGCCTGTACCGGCCCGGCCAACGCGATGCTGCCGGCCCACAGGTTCACCGTGCCGCCATCTGCCCCGGCCCGGGTGCCGGCCAGCACCGCCCCGGTGGCGCCGACGTTGAGCGCCCCGGCGGCGCTGAGCCCGAGCGTGCCCGTCGCCCCAGCCTGCACCGTGCCGGCCACCGCCAGCGCCTGGTTGTTGCGCAGGCCGATATTGGCGCCGCTGAGGTCACCCAGCGTGTCCAGCGTGTTGCTGGCGCCGCGCAGCATGAAATCGCCGCTGGTGGCGCCGGTCAGCAAGGCCAGGTCCAGCGCCCCGGCGGTTTGCGCCACGCTGCCGCCGCGCAGGTCCAGCCGGGCCGCCACGCCGCGCAGCGCCACGGCGCCGGCCAGGGTGATGGCATCCGCCGTCACCAGCGTACCATCGCCGCCCACCCGCAGCAGCCCGCCGCCGGTCGAGATCAGGCCCAATTCCGTGCTGTTCAGGTACAGCCCGGCATGGGTGGCATTGGTGCCGAGGGTCACCGCGGTGCCGGCGGTGAGCGGCAGCAGGTTCACCGTGCCGGCACCCGCCACCTGCAAGGCGCCGGTCAGCGCGATATCGTCCGCGCGCAGCGTCAGCACGCGCCCGCTGCCGGCGGCCAGCGTGCCGGAGACGCCCAGCGCCGTGCTGGCGGTGGTCAGGGCCAGGTCGGTGGCGGCGGAAATGTCGCCGGCTGCGTCGAAGGTATTGGCGGTGGAGGCCAGGGCGAAGCCGCCGGTGGCGGCGCTGCCGGTTACCTTGGCCACGTCCAGCCGGGTGCCGGCGGTTTGGCTCACGCCGCTGCCTTGCAGGTCCAGCGTGGCCACGCTCAGCAGGCGCAGGTTGAGGTCCGCCGCCAGCGCCACCCCGCCGGTGCCGGTGGCATGCAGCGCCAGCAGGGGTGCCTGCACCCGGGCCAGGTCGTCCGGGTTCAGCAGCAGCACGCCGCTGCCGCTGCCACCGACCTGAATGCCGGTATCGGCCGCCAGCGGCCGCAGCGTTACCGTGCCGGCAGCCGCGGCGGTGCCGGCCAGCGCCATGCTGTCGGCATTCACCAGCAGGTCGGCATTGACGCTGCCCAGCACGGCGCCGGCGCCCAGGGTCAGGCCCGGGGCGTTCAGGGTCAGCCCGGCCAGGCTGCGCAGCTTGTCGGCATTGGTGCTGAACAGCGCGTCCAGCGCCGGGTTCACCGCGCTGGCGTCGACCGTCACCGCCACGGCGCTGGTATAGGTCAGCGCCCCAGCCACTCGCCCGGCCAGCCGGTCCGCGTGGTTGGCGGCATTGAGCGTCGCGTCCTCGCTGGCGAGCAGCACCAGGTAGGGCGTGGTGACGACGCCGCCGCTGCCCTGGGAAATCCCCTCCCCGCTCACCACCCCGCCCGGCAGCGTGCCGGAGAGCAGCGCCACGCCGAGGCTGCCCGCAACCGGGCCATCCACAATCAACGCGCCGCCCAGCTTGCCGCCATGCAGCACCACCTGGTCGGCGGCAACCGAACCAGTGGCGGCCAGCGTCAGGGTGCCATCCGTTACCACCCGCACCGTGCCGGCCGTCAGGCTGCCGCGGATTTCGCTGGCGCCGGCATTGGCGAAGCTGAAGCTGCCCGCCGCTCCGGCCGAGGATTCCAGCAGCACCGGCAGCGCGCCGGCCGCACCGCTGGCCAGGGCCACGTCGCCATCCGCCTTCGCCGCCACGGTGGCCGCCAGCAAGGTGCCGCCGGAGGAGATGTTGCCCAGCGCCTGCACCACCAGCGCGCTGCCGCTGGCGTCGATGCTGCCGCTCAGCGCCAGGTCGTGCCCGGCCTTCAGGGTAATGCCGGCGCCGCTGGCCTGGGCGATGGTGAAGCTGGCGGCATTGCTGGTCACCGCCACCGTGCCGGTGGCCACCGCCGCCGCCAGGGTGTCGATGACGTTGGTGGCGCGCGTCAGGCTGATGCTGGTGGCGCTGGTGCCGGCGCCACCGCTGCCGCGGACCAGCAGCGACGGCGTGCCGAGGCTGCCGGCGCTTTGGCTGATGGCGCCATCCGCCCGCAAATCCAGCGCCGTGGTGGCGGTGAGGCTGCCGGCCAGGCCGATATCCCCTGCCGCGATGGCCAGCAGGGTGGGGGCGGTGACGCTGCTGCCGGCGGCCTGGCTGATGCTGCCGCCGCTGCGCAGTTCCACCACCAGGGCCGGCGTGTTGAAGCTGCCGGTGATGCCGATATCGCCCGCGCCGCTGCCGCCGATGCCCAGGTGCCCGGTGCTGATGCCGGCCAGCCCGGCGCCGGCGATGAACTGGGTGCCGCTGACCGCGCTGCCGCCGATGGTCACGCCCAGCCCGGCGGTGGTGGGCGCCAGCACCACGTTGCCGGTGAGCCCGGCGGCGCCGGTCTTCACCGAACTGGCCGTGCCGGACAGGCTGATGCTGTCGGCGGTGAGGGTGATGGCGGCGCTGTTGCCGACCGCGCGCAATTGCCCCGCGGTTTGATTGATGGCGCTGACGCCGGACGCAACGGCGGCGGTGATGCCGATATTGCCGGCGGTGGCGGTCACCCCGGCACCCAGCGTCACGGTGCCGGCACCGGCCAGCGCGATATCGCCGGTACTGGCCGACAGCGCGCCGGTGGTGGTGAGATTGCCGGTGCTGCTGGCGCTGATGCTGGCGGCGGACAGGAAGCTCAGTGCCAGCGTGCCGCCGCTGGGGGCGGAATGGACCTGCACGCTGCTGGCATTGGCCGAGGAATACGTACCGAAGCTGGCGAAGTCGTTGCCGGCCTGCAGCAGCTTCACCGCACCCAGCGTGCCGCCGGGGTAGTTGTTCACATACAGCGCCTGGGCCGCGATGCGCCCGACGGTCTGGTTGATGCCGGTACCACCGGCGAACAGCACCAGCGAGGAGGTCAACGCCGTGAGGTCGCCGGCCAGGTTCAGCCCGCCTGCCCCCGCCACGAAGGAGAAGCCACCCACCGAGTTCGTGGTGATGGGGCCGGTGATACCAAGGGTCAGGTCGCTGGCGACCGACACCACGCCACCGCCGGTGATGCTGCCCAGCGTGTCGATCTTGCTGCCGCCCTGGTTCAACGCGAAGTCGCCGGTGGTTTCACCCACCAGCGTCGCCACGTTCACATAGCCGGCACCGGATTGCGCGACACTGCCGCCACGCAGTTCCAGCACCGCGATGTCGCCATGGCCGGCGCCGCGCAGGTCTGCCGGGCCGCCGATGGAGATGACGCCGGTGGTGGTGTGGGTGCCATCGCTGCCCACGCGCAGCCGGCCGCCGCCGGTGGCAATGGCGTCCAGCATGGCGCCGCTGATGGCCAGCCCGCCAACCCCGGCCAGGGTCACGTCGCCATTGCCGCTGTAGGGCAGCAGGTTCACCGTGCCGGCGCCGGAGACGGCGATGCTGCCGCTGCCGGCAAACGCCATGCTGTCGGCGCGCAGCGTCACGCTGCCGGCCGCGCCGGCGCTGACCGCCTGGTTCAGCGTGATGCTGCCGGCGCTGGAGGTCAGTGTTGCGCTGGTGCCGGCCTGCACCACCTGGGCGTCGAGGTTGCCCTGCGCCGTCAGGGTGACGACGCCGCCCTGCACCGAGGTGCCGGACGCCATGGCAATGCCGCCGGCGCTGGCGGCAAGCCCCACCGTGCCGGCGCTGCCCACCAGGTTGGCATTCAACGTGATGCCATCGGGGCCGGCCAGGGTGAGATCGCCGGCGGTGGCGCTGACAGTGCCATTCACCACCACGCGGCTGGTGCCGGCATTGGTGGTGGCGGCCAGCGCCACGCCGGTGCCGCCAATGGCCCCGCCCGCGCCAATGGTCAGCTGGGCGCCATGCGCGGTCAGCGCCAAGGCGCCACTGGCCTGCGCCAGCCCGGTGGTGGTCAGCGCGCCGGTGGTGGCAATGGTGACGTCGCCGCTGCCCGCGGCGCTGGCCAGCGTCATCGCGCCGGCATTGCTGAACGCGGCATTGCCGCCCGCGGTCAGCGCCAGGCTGTCGGCGTGGTTGCCCTGCTCCAGCGCCACCTGGTCGTGCGCCGCCAGGGTCAGCGCCGGTGTGGTGATGCTGCCGCCCGCGGTCTGCCCGATGCTGCCGGCGCCGGTGCTGGTCAGCGCCACGCTGGTGGTGCCGGCCACCGCGCCGGTCAGGTTCA
>CANBXZ010000200.1 GCA_947373495.1 Acetobacteraceae bacterium | reverse complement strand
GGCGCCCCGCCAGGGGCGGGGATTTTGTCCGGGATTCGGGGCCGCTGCGCCCTGTTGCCCATGGCCATGCCGGGCCCCGGCGGGGAGTGACGCAACAACAATACGACTTTTTTCTTATTTTTGGACAAAACGTATTATTTTCGTCAGTTGCCAAAATAACAGAAGGGCAGGTCACTTTTTGCACCAACACAATAATGTTATCTTAGCCAGTCCGTAACGGTAGCCGCCACCAGCCGGAAGCTATCGAAACCAACGCGATCTTGCCCTCTGCACCGACGTTGCTCGTCAAGTGAGACGGTGTATCTGTTTTATAGTCACAACCATTGATTGCGCAGTGCAGCATGGCTTGGTAACCATGGGTTATGCATCGGCGTGCTGATGTTGCAGGGCACAACCAAAACGGATTGAGCAGAGCATGGCGACGATCACTGGTGGCTCCGGCAATGTCAGCGTCAATGGCGACGCCATCGACCCAGGGCATCACCACTACATTGTGGTTGGGGACGGCCTGATCTTCGTCAATGCGGGTGAACTGGACGACACCGTCTATGCCGGCAGCGGCAACATCACCTTGCTCGGTGGTGGCGGCAGTGACCAGTTGACCGTCGGCTCCGGCCAGATCTCGGTGGATGGCGGCAGCGGCGACAACGGCATCCATGCCGGCAGCGGCAACATGTACCTCAGTGCCGGGGACGGCAACGACACGGTGGATGTCGGCTCCGGCCAGTTGTTCATCAACGTGGGCAACGGCAACAACAGCATCACCGGCGGCAGCGGCAATGCCACGGTGCAGGCCGGCAACGGCAACGACGTGCTGCACCTGGGTTCCGGCCAGGCCATGGTGGAACTGGGCGGCGGCAACAACCAGGCCTGGATCGGCGACGGCAACGCCAGCGTCCATGGCGGCGGCGGCGACGACATCCTGCACATCGGCTCCGGCCAGAGCGCCATCAACCTCGGCGCCGGCAACAACAGCATCTACGGCGGCAGTGGCAACACCAGCATCGACACCGGGGACGGCAACGACCTGGTGCAGCTGGGGTCCGGCCAGGCGGTGCTGCACCTGGGCAACGGCACCAACCAGGCCACCCTGGGTGACGGCAGCGCCACCATCTTCAGCGGTACCGGCAACGACCTGATCCAGGCCGGCAGCGGCCAGCACAGCGTGGACAGCGGCGGCGGCGACGACCGCATCCTGCTGGGCAATGGCAGCGCCACCGTCATGGCCGGCGCCGGCAACGACGAAGTCCACACCGGCAGCGGCCAGGCCAGCCTCGACGGCGGTGCGGGCGATGACAGCCTGTTCGCCGGCGCCGGCAACAGCACCCTGCTGGGCGGCGACGGCAACGACCAGTTGCATGCCGGCCAGGGCATGGCCGTGCTGGACGGCGGCACCGGCGACGACACGCTGTACGGCGACATGGGCATGGACAGCCTGTTCGGCGGCGACGGCAACGACCTGATCTTCGGCGGCACCGGCTACAACCAACTGCTCGGCGGCGCCGGCAACGACACGCTGGTGGCCGGTACCGGCAATGAATCGCTGATCGGCGGCGACGGCAACGACGCCTTCCGCTTCGGCGATGGCAGCGGCTACGACACGGTCACCGGCTTCGTGCTGGGCCAGGACACGCTGTGGATCCAGACCGGCATCAATGGCCTGCCGATCAATACCGTGGCCGACCTGGCCAGCCACATCGCGCAGTCCTGGAATGGCGCCACCATCACACTGGGCCAAAGCGTCATCACCGTGCAGGGCATCAGCGCTTCCGACCTGCTGGCCCACCCGGAACAGTACTTCAAGCTGTTCTGAGGCCGGCGCCCTTGCGGGCACCTGGGTAGGCCGGCCACGCAATTCGCGCTTCCCGGCGATTCCGCCTCAAGCGATCACGCTATACGGTGGCGGCCGCCTACAGGACGTTCCGCCCGATGCCCGACACCACCGCCCTGCCCCCGGAAAGCCCCGCCGCCCCGGCCGCCTTGGCCACGGACCCGGCCACGCATCGCGACGCCGGCGACGCGGCGCGGGACCGCCGGGACTGGGCCGCGGCGGAACGGGAATACCACGCCTACCTCGCCACCGAGGCCACCGACGCCGCGCTATGGGTGCAGTTGGGCCACGCGCTGAAGGAACAGGGCAAGCTGACGGCGGCGGAAGCCGCCTATCGCCGCGCCGCGCTGCTGGCCCCGGCCGAGGCCGACACCCAGTTGCAGCTGGGCCACCTGTACAAGCTGGCCGGCCGCCGCCGTGACGCGCTGGAAGCCTATGCCGCCGCGCTGCGCCTGGCGCCGCTGCAAGCCGCGCATGATGAAATGGTGGCGCTGGACGACGCCGCCATGGCCGCGCTGCTGCTGGAAGCCTGGCGCGCCCGCCGCCCGGCGGATTGCCAGTACCTCGAGATCACCGACCTCTTCGTCTACCTGCAGCATCATCGCACCGTCTCCGGCATCCAGCGGGTGCAGCTGGGGCTGATGGCGCATGTGCTGGCCCTGCCGCCGGAGCAAGCCCAGCGCCACGCCTTCGTGATCCGGGATGGCGAGCAGGCCGACTTCCTGCTGCTGGAGTCCGCCCGGGTGGCGGCGCTGGTGCAATACCTGTGCGGCGCCCTGGTGGAACGGCCGACGCTGGACCGCCTGCTGGCCGCGGCCCGGGGCGGCGCCGGCAAGGCGCGGCCGGAAGCCGGGCAGGCCCTGCTGGTGCTGGGCGCCTTCTGGGTGGGCGGCAGCGCCGCCCCGGCCTTCGCCCAGGCCAAGGCCGCCGGGGTCGCCATCGGCTGCTACATCTACGACCTGATCCCGGTGACCCACCCGGAGTTCTGCGACGCCGGCCTGGTGGTGGATTTCAGCCGTGCGCTGGCCGAAGGCATGGCCTTCTTCGACTTCATCCTGACCATTTCCGAACACAGCGCGGTGGAAACCCGCCGCTGGCTGGCCCGCCAGGGGCTGCCCGCGCTGCCGGTGGAAGCGGTGCCGCTGGCGCATGATTTCCGCCTGCCGGGCCAGGCCATGCTGCCGACGCCACGGCGCTGGCCGGCCGGCATCGCCGCGTTGCAGGGCCGGGACTATGTGCTGTGCGTCTGCACCATCGAGGCGCGGAAGAACCACGCCTACCTGTTCCAGCTCTGGCGTCAGTTGCTGGCGGAAGGCGTGGCCATGCCCGACCTGGTGCTGGTGGGCCGCTTCGGCTGGCGCGTCGGCGACCTATACGCCCAGATGCAGGCCACCGGCTTCCTCGGCGGCCGCATCCGCGTGCTGCACGACCTGGCGGATGCCGAACTGGCCACGCTGTACCGCCACTGCCTGTTCACCATCTTCCCCAGCTTCGTCGAGGGCTGGGGCCTGCCGGTGGGCGAAAGCCTGACCAGCGGCAAGGTCTGCGTGGCCAGCAACGCCAGCAGCCTGCCCGAGGTAGGCGGCGACCTGGTGGACTATATCGACCCGCTGAACCTGCACAGCGGCCTGGCGGTGGTGCGCCACTACGTCACCGACCGGGCGGCGCTGGCAGCGCGCGAGGCCGAGATTCGCCAACACTTCCAGCCGCGCGGCTGGGACGAGGTGGGCGCGACCTTCTTCGCCACCGCCCGCCGCCTGCAGGCCACCGCCCCGCGGCCGGCGCCGCTGCCCCGGCTGTTGCAGGGGGAAGTGTTCCACCCCGCGGCCCTGGTGGAGCGCGACCACCCGCCAGCCGATGCCAGCCGCCCGATGCGGCTGCTGCTGGCCAGCGGCTGGCTGGCGCCCTCCCTGGCCGGGGTGGCGGCGGACCCGGCCGCCGCCCCGGCGCTGCTGCGCTTCGCCACCGACGCCGCCCCGGGCAGCGCGCTGCTGGTGTTCCTGCGGCTGCGGCTGGAGGATGCGGCCCCCGGCACGGTGCTGCGGCTCAGCCCGGCGCTGGGCCAGCCGCGGGATGTGCTGGTGGGCCGGCCGCGCGCCGGGCTGGCCGGGCCGGCGCGGGCGCTGAACCTGCGGCTGCACGCCACGGCGGATGCCGAAGGCGTGGTGGAACTGGCGCTGACGCTGCCCACCCCGCCCGGCGGCAAGGCACCGAAGCGCCCGGCGCGGCTGGTGCTGCAAACCCTGGCCCATGCCGCAACCGACAATCTGGCGGCGCGGCTGGAGGTTCTGGAAACCCTGTTGCTGGAAAGCGAGGGCTGAGGCAGCGCCAAGCGCCAGCCCCCGAGGCCCGGCGGCTTACCTTCGCGCCGCGGCCAGCAGGTTCAGGCGTTGCTGTCGCCGCTGCCCTCGCTGCCGCCGCCGGCATGGGTGGTGAAGCCCGGGCCGGCAGCGCCACCGGCCTCGCCGCCACCACCCCCGGCATGGCCGATGAACCAGCCCAGCACGGCACCGGCCATCACCAGCATGGTCATGTCCCAACCGGTCTGGCTGGCGACCAGATATCCCGCGCCGGCCAGCAGCAGCGCCAACAGCACCCGCTTCATCGCGCCCCCCGATGGCGCGGGCCATGCGCCGCGCCGTTGCCGCGCCATGGTGGCAGCGGCGGGCGCGGCGTCAACCGCAACGCTCAGGCCAATGGCGCCGGCTTCAGCGCGCCACGCCGTGGCAGTGCTTGTACTTGCGGCCGGAACCGCAGGGGCAGGCGGCATTGCGCGGGGTGCGGAACCAGGTGGACTGGTCGTTCGGGTCCACACCCTGGGCCGCCGGCCGATTCGTCGCCGCGGTGCCCATCGGCACCGGCTCGAACGGGGCGCCGGCGGTGCCGGATTCCTGCTGGTTCGGGTCCGGGTGGCGCATGTCCATCACCCGCACCGGCTCCGGGCCGGGCGGCGGGGTGTTGGGGGTCAGCTCAATCCGCATCAGCAGGCTGGTCACCCGTTCGCGCAGGTCGCCCAGCATGTTGTTGAACAGCAGGAAGGCTTCGGACTTGTACTCGTTCAGCGGGTCGCGCTGGCCATAGGCGCGCAGGCCGATACCCTGGCGCAGGTGGTCCAGCTGCAGCAGGTGTTCCTTCCACACCTGGTCGAACACCTGCAGCAGCAGGGATTTTTCCACCATGCGCATGAAGTCGGGGCCGATATTGGCGGCCTTGGCGGCGAAGGCCTGGTCGGCCGCGGCCTCGATGCGTTCGCGCACCTGGGTCTCGTCGATGCCCTCTTCCTTGCCCCAGGCGACGATCGGCAGGTCCAGCCCCAGGCTTTCCAGCACCTTGGCCTGCAGCCCCACCAGGTCCCACTGCTCGGGATAGGCGTTTTCCGGGATGGCGGTGGCCACCATGTCGCCGACGCTTTCGCGCCGCATCTCGGCAATGCTCTCGGAGACGTCGTCCGACTGCATGAAGGTCTTGCGCTGGGCATAGACCTCCTTGCGCTGGTCGTTCATCACGTCGTCATAGCGCAGCAGGTTCTTGCGGGTGTCGAAGTTGCGGGCTTCGACCTTCTTCTGCGCCTTCTCCAGCGCCTTGTTGATCCAGGGGTGAACAATGGCTTCACCCTCCTTCAGACCCAGGCGCTGCAGCATGCCGCCCATGCGGTCGCTGCCGAAAATCCGCATCAGGTCGTCTTCCAGGCTCAGGAAGAAGCGGCTGGCGCCCGGGTCGCCCTGGCGGCCGGAACGGCCACGCAACTGGTTGTCGATGCGCCGGCTCTCATGCCGCTCGGTGCCGATGACGAACAGGCCGCCGGCCGCCTTCACCGCCGGGCGCACCGCCTCGACCTCGGCCTTGTGCTTGGCCAGGGCGGCCTCGAAGGCCTCGCCCTCGCCATGCCCGGCTTCCTGGCGCGCCAGCATCTCGGCATTGCCACCCAGCTGAATATCGGTGCCACGGCCGGCCATGTTGGTGGCAATGGTCACCGCGCCGGGCCGGCCGGCCTGGGCGATGATGCTGGCTTCCTGTTCGTGGTAACGGGCGTTCAGCACGTTGTGCGGAATTTTCGCCTGCTTCATCAGCCCGGCCAGCAGTTCCGACTTCTCGATGCTGGTGGTGCCCACCAGGCAGGGCTGGCCGCGGGCGCTGGCCTCGCCGATCAGCGTCACCACGGCAGCGTATTTCTCGGCCGCGGAGCGATACACCTCGTCGTCGCTGTCCTGGCGGGAAACCGGCACGTTGGTCGGGATTTCCAGCACTTCCAGCTTGTAGATCTCGGCGAACTCGTCGGCCTCGGTGGCCGCGGTGCCGGTCATGCCGGACAGCTTGGGATACAGGCGGAAGTAGTTCTGGAAGGTGATGCTCGCCAGCGTCTGGTTTTCCGGCTGGACGGTCACGTATTCCTTGGCTTCCAGCGCCTGGTGCAGGCCATCCGAATAGCGCCGGCCTTCCATCATGCGGCCGGTGAACTCGTCGATGATCACCACCTTGTCGTCGCGGGTGATGTAGTCCACGTCGCGGGTGAACAGCGCATGGGCGCGCAGGCTCTGGTTCACGTGGTGCACCAGGGTCACGTTGTGGAAGTCGTACAGGTTGCCTTCGGTCAGCAGCCCGGCCTCGCGCAGCAGTTGCTCCACCGTCTCGCTGCCGGCCTCGGTCAGGTTGACGGTGCGCTGCTTCTCGTCCTTGTCGAAGCTTTCCTTGTCCTCGACCATCACCTTCATCACTTCGTTGACGGCGCGGTAAAGGTCGGAACTGTCCTCGGACGGGCCACTGATGATGAGCGGCGTGCGCGCCTCATCCACCAGGATGCTGTCCACCTCGTCGACGATGGCATAGTTGAAGTCGCGCTGGACCATCTCCTCCAGGCGGTACTTCATGTTGTCGCGCAGGTAGTCGAAGCCGAATTCGTTGTTCGTGCCGTAGGTCACGTCGGCGGCGTAGGCGTCGTGGCGTTCCTGGTCGGTCAGGCCATGCACGATCACGCCGGTGGTCAGGCCGAGGAACCGGTACAGCCGGCCCATCCATTCGCTGTCGCGCTTGGCCAGGTAGTCGTTCACGGTCACCACGTGAACGCCCTTGCCTTCCAGCGCGTTCAGGTAGACCGGCAGGGTGGCCACCAGGGTCTTGCCCTCGCCGGTCTTCATCTCGGCGATCATGCCGGCGTTCAGCACCATGCCGCCGATCATCTGCACGTCGAAGTGGCGCAGCCCCAGCACGCGCTTCGCCGCCTCCCGCACCGTGGCGAAGGCTTCGGGCAATATATCGTCCAGCGTGGCGCCGGCGGCCAGGCGGGCGCGGAAATCCGCGGTCCTGGCCTGCAACGCTTCATCCGACAGCGCGGCCACAGCCGGCTCCAGGTCGTTGATCTGCGGCACACGGGCCGAGAAGCGCTTCAGCGCCCGGTCGTTGGAGGTACCGAAAAAGGCGCGGGCGAGGCGGGCGAACATGCGGGACTTCAGACTCCGGGGTGGGTCCGAGGGCGGGCCCGAGGCGAGCGCCCGGCCGGGAGACCCAGGCGCGGCCGAGAGATAGGGGGGGGGCGGCCCCAGGTCAACGGAGACGCCGCCCCCTGGGCACAAACGGCCGCCCCGCCTTGCCCGGCGCTGGCGCTTCGGCCATTGTCCCGGCCCGATTTCCGGAGCCACCGAATGCGCTGCCGCCCTGCCGTCCTGGCCGCCCTGATGCTCGCCCCCTTCGGGGCCCTGGCCCAGGTGCCCGCCCAGGCGCCCCGCCCGGCAGCCCCCGCGGCCCCAACCGCCGCCCCCGCCGGAGCGGCGGAGGAAGACACCATCCTGGCCCGGATCGACGGCGAGCCGCTGCGCCTTTCGGACGTGATCGCCACCGCCGAGGAAGTGCTGCCGGCCGAATTGCGCGCCATGCCGCCGGCCATGCTGATGCAGATGCTGCCGCC
>CANBXZ010000199.1 GCA_947373495.1 Acetobacteraceae bacterium | reverse complement strand
ACCCAACTGGCCTTCTACGACTATGAGGCGAAATACGCCGATGGCGGCAGCCGCCACGTGCTGCCCGCCGCCATCCACCCCGCCGCCGCCGCCGAGGCGATGCGCGTGGCGGTGGCGGCGCACCAGGCGCTGGGCTGCCGCGGCGTCTCCCGCGCCGACTTCCGCTATGACGACACCGCCGGCGAGCCGGGGCGCGTGGTGCTGCTGGAGGTGAACACCCAGCCGGGCATGACCGCGACCAGCCTGGTGCCGGAACAGGCCGCGCATTGCGGCATCAGCTTCCCCGCGCTTTGCGCCTGGATGGTGGAGCACGCCTGCCATGGCCCGTAACAGCCCGCAACGCCGCCCGCGCGGGCGGGAAACCACGCCGGACCGGCCCTCGGGCCTGCGCCTGTGGCTGCGCCGCCGCCGTGCCCTGGTGCGACCGGGCCTGCACCTGATGCTGCTGTTCGCCGTGCTGGGTGGCGCGGTGATGGGGGTGCTGGCGCTGGACCCGGCGGGGCGGTTCCAGTCCCTGCTGGCGGGCGCTTCCGGCCTGGGCAACAACGCTGGCCTGGTGGTGCGCAGCGTGACGCTGGAAGGCCGCCAGCACGCCCCGCTGGAGGAATTGCGCCGGGCGCTGGGGGTGCAGCGCGGCGATGCCATCCTGGCGTTCTCGCCACATGCCGCGCGGGAACGGCTGGAAGCCAATGCCTGGGTGGCCCGGGCCCATGTGGAACGCCACCTGCCCGGCGACATCCTGGTGCGGATCGAGGAACGCCAGCCCTATGCCATCTGGCAGCATGGCGGCGTGGTGGAGGTGATCGACCGCGCCGGCCGGCCGATCAGCGACCGGATCGAGGAATTCGGCCTGCTGCCCTGGGTGGTGGGGGCCGGCGCCAACCAGCATGCCGAACGCATGGTGGAACTGCTGCGCGGCGTGCCGGAACTGCGCGACCGCACCGAGGTGCTGGTGCGCGTGGGCAACCGGCGCTGGAACATCAAGCTGCGCAACGGCACCGAGATTCGCCTGCCCGAGGGGCTGGAGGAAGCGGCGCTGCGCCGGCTGCGCGAACAGCATGCCGCGATGGGGCTGCTGGACCGCCCGGTGGCCAGCATCGACCTGCGCCTGCCGGACAAGATGACCGTGCAGGTGGGCGCCCCCGCCCCCGCCGGCGACCCTGCCGCAACCCAACGGGCCCGGAGCGTGCGCGGATGAACCAGCTCGGCCGGCAGCCCCATGCCCAGGACCCGGCGCCGCCCGCCCTGGCGCGCCGCCGGCGCAACCCGCGCAACGGCAGCTTCGGCGTGCTCGATATCGGCTCGTCCAAGATCGTCTGCATCATCGCCCGCATCGAGGGGGATGGCGAGCCGCGGGTGCTCGGCTTCGGCTGGCAACGCTCCCGCGGGGTGAAGGCCGGCAGCATCACCGACCTGGAGGAGGCGGAGCGTGCCATCCGCGCCGCCATCGGCCAGGCCGAGGACATGGCCGACACGCAGTTGACCGGCGCGCTGGTGAACCTGAGCTGCGGCCAGCCGGAAAGCCGCATTCAGAACCTGCAATGGATGATCGGCGGCCGTGCCGTGACCGAGGCGGACCTGCGCGCCGTGCTGGTGGAAGCCCGGCGCCGCAATGCCACCGGCGAGGGCGGCGAGCGGGAGATGGTGCACGCCTTCCCGCTGGGCTTCACGGTGGACACCACCGCGGGCGTGGAAGACCCGCGCGGCATGATCTGCGAGACCATCGGCGCCCGGGTGAACCTGGTGGATGCCGGCTCGGCCGCGTTGCGCAACCTGGCCGCCGGCCTCGGCCGCTGCGACATGGAAGTGCAGGAACTGGTCAGCGCGCCCTATGCCGCCGGGCTGGCGACGCTGGTGGAGGATGAGAAGCAGCTGGGCTGCACCGTCATCGACATGGGCGGCGGCACCACCTCGCTGGCGGTGTTCCAGGAAGGCCAGCTGGTGCATGCGGCGCAGATCCCCATCGGCGGCATCCGCGTCACCTCCGACCTGGCGCAGTGCCTGTCGGCGCCGATGGCGGATGCCGAGCACATCAAGGTGAAGTACGGCAGCGTGCATGAGGCGCCGCAGGACGAGAAGGAGTTCCTGCACGTGCCGCAGATGGGCGAGGAGGCGGACCAGATCGCCCGCGTGCCGCGCGCCATGGTGGTGCGGATCATCCGCCCGCGGCTGGAGGAAACCTTCGAGCTGGTGCGCGCCAAGCTGGAAGCCGCCGGCGTGACGCATGAGATGGGCCGTCGCGTGGTGTTGTGCGGCGGCGCCAGCCAGCTGGTGGGCGTGCGCGAACTGGCCGCCCAGGTGCTGGACCGCCAGGTGCGGCTGGCACGGCCGCACCAGGTGCGCGGCCTGCCGGAGATCGCCTCCGGCCCGGCCTTCGCGGTGCCGTGCGGCCTGCTGGCCTGGGCCAATGGCGAAGGCCGCCCGCTGTTCGACCCCGGCGCCGGCATCGACCGCTCGCCGGGCATGCTCAGCCGCGCGGTGCAGTGGTTCCGCGAGCGCATGGCATGACAACACCGCGCCAAATGCCCGGCGGAGAGGCAATCCGCCGCGACTCGACAACAAGCACAAGACACGAATCGACGCGCACGCTTAGAATCGCCAGAGGAGGCCTCCCCGCATGACTCTGAATCTTTCGCTGCCGGTTGCGCAGCACACCGACTTTAGCCCGCGCATCACCGTTATCGGTGTCGGCGGCGGTGGCACCAACGCGGTCAACAACATGATCGCGGCAGGACTTGATGGCGTGGAGTTCGTGGTTGCGAACACCGACGCGCAAAGCCTGCTGAACAGCAAGGCCGAACGGCGCGTGCAGCTTGGCCCGCACCTGACGCAGGGCCTGGGTGCCGGCGCCAAGCCGGAAATCGGCCGCGCCGCGGCCGAGGAAGCCACCGAGGAAGTCGCCCGTCATATCGACGGCTCGCACATGGTGTTCATCACCGCGGGCATGGGCGGCGGCACCGGTACCGGCGCGGCCCCGGTCATCGCCCGCATGGCGCGTGAACGCGGCGTGCTGACGGTGGGCGTGGTCACCAAGCCGTTCGACTTCGAGGGCCCCAAGCGCAAGCGCGCCGCCGACCAGGGCATCGAGGAATTGCAGCAGTTCGTGGACACGCTGATCGTGATCCCGAACCAGAACCTGTTCGCCCTGGCGAATGAGCGCACCACCTTCGCCGAAGCCTTCAAGATGGCCGACCAGGTCCTCTACATGGGCGTCCGTGGCGTGACCGACCTGATGGTCAACCCCGGCCTGGTGAACCTGGACTTCGCCGATATCCGCACCGTCATGGCCGAGATGGGCAAGGCGATGATGGGCACCGGCGAGAGCGAGGGCGACGACCGCGCCGTGACCGCCGCCGAAAAGGCGATCAGCAACCCGCTGCTGGAGGATACCTCCATGCGCGGCGCCAAGGGCGTGCTGATCAACATCACCGGTGGCTATGACATGACCCTGTACGAGGTCGATGCCGCCACCAACCGCATCCGCAAGGAAGTGGACGAGGAAGCCAACATCATCTTCGGCTCCTCGATCGACGAGACGATGAACGGCCGCATCCGTGTGTCCGTCGTCGCCACGGGCATCGACGTGGTGGACGTGCAGGCCAACAAGCCGACGCAGCAGGAACAGCTGAAGGTCGTGGTCGGTGGCCGCGGCCTGCAGCAGCCGCCGCAGGGCCAGCGCCCGCCGGGCATGCCGCCGGTGATGACGCCCCCGGCCCAGCCGGCGCGTCGCCCCAGCCCGCCCGCGCATGCCAGCATGGGCGGCCCGATGGGCGCGCCGATGCTGCGCCAGCCGGTGCGCACCGACCTCGGCTCGCCGCAGCAGCCACAGGCTTCCGCCCACCAGGCGCATGCCTATGCCCAGGCGCAGCCCGCGGTGCAGCAGTATGAGGAGCAGGAAGCCGTCATCCAGCCGGAACGCGGCCCGGTGGTGCTGAGCCCGGCCACGATGCAGCCGGCCGACCCGAGCCGCCGCATGGCAATGCAGCCGGCCCGGCCGATGGGCCAGCCCAGCCTGCCCGCCACGCCGCCGGCCCGCGCCGGTGGCCTGCGCGGCCTGTTCCAGCAGGTGACCGGTGGTTCCGCCGGCCTGATGCGCCGCCATGTGGAAGCCGAGGCGCCGCCGCCGCGGGTGGAGCAGCCGGCGACGCTGGTGATCCACCCCAGCGACGCGCGCCGCCCGGCGCCGCAGCAGGCGGAGATGGGCGGGATCGACATTCCGACCTTCCTGCGCCAGCAGAAGAACCTGCCCTGAGGCCCTGACCTTCGGGTCCTGGCGGAAAACCCTCCCTCGCCCTGGCGGGGGAGGGTTTTTTCTTGCCCGCCGCCCGGCTGGCCCCCGGGTTGTCATACAGCCAGGCCCCGCGGCGGTGTGCACTGCAAAACATGCCGTAAAATCAAGGCGGTTCAGCGAAACACACGGAAACAAGCGTTGACTCGCGGTGGCGCCGGCACGGTGGCAGTTTCGCCCCGGGCTCGACATGTCGTTGCCCCAAAGCCAGGGGCAAATCGGGCCCTACGGGGCCCACGCGCCCCAGAATGGACAGGGGCGACTATGGACGGGTTTATGCCGCAGGATCTGGGACGCAGGCGCACGCTGAAGGCCGCTATTGGCTGCGTGGGCGTTGGCGTGCACAGCGGCAAGCGGGTTTCGCTCTCCCTCCGCCCCGGGCTGCCGGGCAGTGGCATCGTGTTCCGCCGCACCGACCTGGGCGGGCTGGAACTGGCCGCCCGCTGGGACAACGTCATCGACACCCGCCTCTGCACCGTGCTGGGCGACCCGACCCGGCCGGAAATCCGCATCGGCACCGTGGAACACGTGATGGCCGCACTGGCCGGCTGCGGCATCGACGACGCCGTGGTGGAGCTGGACGGGCCGGAAGTGCCCATCCTGGATGGCTCCGCCGCGCCCTTCGTCTTCCTGATCGACTGCGCCGGCACCACCGCCCGCCCCGGCATGCAGGAAGTGCTGGAAGTGGTGCGCCCGATCCGCGTGCAGGAAGGCAATGCCTGGGCCGAGTTGGCGCCCAATGGCGGCAACCGCTTCGAGGGCAGCTTCGAGATCGAATTCAACGCCGGCGCCATCGGCCGCCAGCACTGCGCCGAACGGCTGACCCCGCACGCCTTCCGCACCGGCCTGGCCAGCGCCCGCACCTTCGCCCTGGTGGAGGATGTTGAAGCCCTGCGCGCCGCCGGCCTGGCGCTGGGTGGCAACCTGACCAATGCGGTGGTGGTGGAAGGCGACCGGGTATTGAACCCGGGTGGCCTGCGCCGGCCGGATGAGTTCGTGCGCCACAAGTTGCTGGACGCGGTGGGCGACCTGGCCCTGGCCGGTGCGCCGCTGCGCGCCCGCTTCACCGGGCACCATTCCGGCCACGCCCTGAACAACCGCCTGCTGCGCAGCCTGTTCGCGGACCGCAGCGCCTGGCGCCTGGTCAGTGCCGCCCTGCTGGGCGAAGGCGCCAGCAGTGCCCGCCTGCCGGCCGCCGCGGCCCCGGCCACGCTGTAACCATCGCCACGGCCCGCAGGGGGTTACGGCCCTCAGAGGGTGACCGCCAGGGCTGCGTTCGCCGAAGTGGTGAATCGCGCGATACATCAAGTAGCAGCCACGCCCGCGGCCCTGCCGCCCGGGCATGAAAAAGGCCCCGGGGGTTGTCCCCCGGGGCCCATTTCGGTGCTGGCTTGCGGGCCAGTTCAGTCGTTGTTGCGCACACCCATGAAGCTCAGCATCAACTGGAACAGGTTGATGAAGTTCAGGTACAGCGTCAGCGCGTCCATCACGCTGCGCTTGCCGGCTTCCTCGGTGCCCTCGGCATAGGCGAACTGCAGGTAGTCCGCCTTGATCCGCTGGGTGTCGAAGGCGGTGAGGCCGACGAACACCACCACGCCGATGACGCTGCACACGAAGGCCAGCACCGGGCTCTGCAGGAACATGTTCACCAGGCCAGCCAGGATGATGCCGATCAGGCCCATCATCATGAAGCTGCCCATGCGGGTCAGGTCACGGCCCGTGGTGTAGCCATAGGCGCTGGTGGCGGCGAACATGCCGGCGGTGACGAAGAAGGTGCTGGCAATGCTGCCGCCGGTGTAGCGGAAGAAGATGCCGGCCATGCTGGCGCCCATGCAGGCGCAGAACGCCCAAAACAGCGCCTGCGCGGTGGACTTGCTCAGCCGGTTGATGCCGAAGCTCAGCACCAGCATGAAGGCCAGCGGGGAAAGCAGCGCCACCCAGCCCAGCACGGTGTAGCCCACCGGCACCATGCGGCCGGACCGGGTCTGCGCGAACTGGAAGAACATCTCCGCCACGCCCTGGTTGGTCGCCACCAGCAGCGCGACCACGCCGGTCAGCAACAGGCCGGACGCCATCCAGTTGTACACCCGGAGCATGTACGCCCGGAGCCCGGCATCGACGGCGGCCGCGTCGGCGGTCGCGGTACGACCCCAGCCTGGCGCTCCCGTCGTAAAGCGATAGTCGGGTTGAAGGGCCATAGGCTTGGTATCTCCCGTAAGGGGTTGGCACGGGGTCAACCCCGCGCCCGCGTAATATGGAGAGGTTTTAATCCCGATCAAGCCTTATCGGCGGTGGGGCTTCGGCCTCTCCTGAGCCAGGGGCGCGGGACCCCGGCAATACAGATAATGTAAGGCTTCGCCGGCGGTTCCGCACGTGACTAATTGTTGCGCCCCGCCCGCGCCTATTCACCGCGCAATTCCCCCGCCGGCCGCGCCCGCAGCGCCAGCGCGGTGCCGATGCGCCCGAAGCCCAGCGCCAGCGCCAGGCAGCCCAGCAGCGTGGCCGCCATGGCGCCCCACAGCGGTTGCCAGGCCGAAGCCAGCATGAAGCGCATCACCGCCCAACTGGCGGCGCAGCCCGCGGCGGCCGCCAGCAGGCCGGAAACCGCGCCCACCAGGCCGAATTCCACCGCCCAGGCGGCGGTGATCTGCCGCCGCGTGGCGCCCAGCACCTTCAGCACCACCGCGTCCCGCACCCGCCGGCGCTGGCCAGCCGCCACCGCTCCGGCCAGCACCAGCACGCCGGAAGCCAAGGTCAGGCTGGCGGTGGCGGTCAGCGCCGTGGCCACCCGGCCGAGCAACTCCGCCAGGGTCTCCAGCGCATCCCGCACCCGCACGCCGGTCACGTTGGGGAAGGCATCGGTCACCCGGCGCAGCACCTCGGCATCCTGCGCCGGGTCACCTCGCAGGGTGGCGATGTTGGAATGCGGCGCCGCCTCCAGCAGCCCGGGGGAGGCGACCAGGGCGAAGTTCATCCCCATGCCGCGCCAGTTCACCGCGCGGGTATTGGCAATGGTGAAGTCCAGGTCGCGGCCCAGGATGTTCAGGGTAATGGCATCGCCCAGGCCGACGCCCCAGCCTTCCGCCAGGCTGGCGTCCAGCGAAACCAGCGGCGCACCGCGATACTCCGCCGCCCACCAGGTGCCGCTGGCGATCTTGCTGCCCTCCGGCGGGGTGGCGCTGTAGGTCAGGCCACGGTCGCCGGCCAGCGCCCATTCGCTGCCGGGCGCCGCCCGCACCTGCGCCACCGGCACGCCCTTGATGGCGACGATCCGGGCCCGCAGGTTGGGCACCCGGCGCACTTCCTCCACCCCGGGCAGGGCGGCGACCAGGGCGTCGAACCGGGCCAGCTGGTCCTGCTGGATGTCGATGAAGAAGAAGTTCGGCGCCCGCTTCGGCAGGTCGGCCTCCACCTGGCGGCGCAGGTTGCCCTCGATCTGGGCGATCGCGGTCAGCGTGGTCAGGCCGATGCCCAACGAGACCATCACCAGCGCGGTGGGCGCGCCGGG
>CANBXZ010000198.1 GCA_947373495.1 Acetobacteraceae bacterium | reverse complement strand
CGCCTGCGCCGAGGCCGCCTGCGCCAGGCCTGCCGCCGCCAGCCGGCTCGCGGCCGCGGCCAAGGTGGCCTGAGCCTTGCCCAGCGCGGCTTCCAGCCCGGGCAGTGCGGCGAGGGCCTGCTCGGCCTGGACCAGTGCGGCGGTGGCGGCGCGGGCGGTGGCCAGCAGGCTGGCGCGGTCGAGGCCGCCAGCGCGTTCCCGCGCCGCATCGCGCGCCTGCTCGGCCAGGCGGAAGCCGGTTTCGGCCTGGTTCTGGGCGCCCCGCGCCGCTTCCAGCGCCGCCTCGGCGGCGTGCTCGGCGGCTTCCAGCGGGGCCAGCGCCGGCACCGCCGCGCCGGGTGCCTCGGCCGGCGCCGGGTGGTGGGCGCTGCCGCAAACCGGGCAGGGCTGGCCGGCCGCCAACGCCAGGGCCAGTTGCGCCGCGTGGTCGGCCGCCAGCGCCTGGGCGGCGGCTTCCCGCACCGCGCGGGCCTGGCCGAAGCCCTGCTGCGCCGCCTGCAACGCGGCGGTGGTGGAGGTGCGCCGCCGCGTGGCGGTCTCCAGCGCGGTCACGGCGTGGTCCAGCGCCTCGGCGTCGCGCTGCCGTTGGGCGGCCTGGTCGCGCGCCAGGGCGTGGCGTTCGCGCTGCTGCGCCAGCAGCCGGGTTTCACCCAGCCGAGCCTCGGCCTGGGTCGTCGCGGCCTGGGCGGTGGCCTGGGCTGCCTCGGCCTGGCGCTGCGCCAGCTTGGCGGCGGCGGCCGCGGCCTGGGCCGCACTGGCCTCGGCCGCTGCCTGTTCCGCCGCCGCCACCTGGGCCACCAGGGCTTCCAGCCGTTGCGCCTCATGCCGCTGGCGGGCGGCCTGCTCGGCCTGGGCCGGGGTGGCGCGCAGCTTGTCCTCGGCCTGGCGCAGCGTGGCGCTGGCTGCCGTGGCGCGGTCGGCTGCCACGGTCGCGTCCTGCCGCGCCACCCGCGCCACCTTCGCCGCGCCATCCAGCGCCGCCAGCGCGCCGCCCAGCCGGTCCGCCCGGCGTGCCGCCGCCAGCCTGGCGCCTTCCTGGGCGCGGGCGGCGGCCTGCTGGCGCAGGGCGGCCAGAGCACTGGTGGCGGCCTCGGCCGTGGCCAGCCGCCGCGCCACTTCCTGCCCGGCGGCTTCGGCCGCGCGGGCGGTGGCTTCGGCGGCGATGGCCTGTTCCGCCAGGGCCAGCGCCTGGGCCAGCGCCGCTTCCAGCCCGGCCCGCGCCGCCGACGCTTCCGCCGCCGAGGTCGCGCCGGCCTGTTCCAGCAGCAGCCTCAGCCGGGCCGCGGCATCGCGCAGCACCTCCCGCGCCGCCTTGGCGGCTTCCTTCAGCGCGGCCTGCACCCGGGCATGGAAGGTGGTGCGGAACAGGGTGCGCAGAATCTCCTGCCGCGCCTCCGGCTTGGCCACCAGCAACTCGCGGAAGCGGCCCTGCGGCAGCAGCACCACCTGGCGGAACTCGGCGGCGTTCAGGCCGAGCAATTCGTGGATGCGGGCCTGGACCTCGGCCTCGCGTTCCAGCGGCGGGCGGCCGGGCTGCCATAGCGCCACCTTCATGCGTTCCTGCGTGGTGCCTTCGCCGCGCTGCTTCGGCCGGTCCCAGGCCGGGTTGCGGCGAATGCACCAGGTCTGGCCGCCGGCGGCGAATTCCAGCATCACCTCGGTGGCCTTGTCGGGCGCGGCGTGCAGGCTGCGCAGATGCCCGGGCTTGCGCTCGTCACCGCTGCTTTCGCCGAACAGCGCGAAGCAGATGGCGTCGAGCAGGCTGGTCTTGCCGGCCCCGGTCGGGCCGCAGATCAGGAACAGCCGATGCGGGCCCAGGGCGGCGAAATCCACCTCCTGCCGGGTGGCGTAGGGGCCGAAGCCCTCCATGGCCAGGCGGAGCGGGCGCATGCCTCAGGCCTCCGCCTGGGTGGCGGCGCTGATGGCGGAGATCACCACCGGCCGGGCCGCGGCCGGCAGCGGCGCGCCCTGGCGCATGGCGGCGTGGAAGGCCTGGAACTGGTCCAGCGGGCTGGCGGCGCGGGCGGCGGCATCCGGCGCCACCACGGGGCCGGCCGGCATCGCCTCCGCCACCCAGCGCAGGCCGATGATGCGCGGATACAGCTCCGCCAGGCGACGCTGGGCCTCGGGCACCGGCAGCGGGTCGGTCAGGTCCAGGCTGACATAGTCGGCGCTGGCGCCGGCCAGCAACTCCCGGAAGGTGCCGCGCACTACCCGCAGCGGATGCAGCGGGTGCAGCGGCAGCGCCTGGGTGGTCACCGCGCCGGCGGCATCCACCTCCACCAGCGTCACGGATTTGTCCTGCCCGGCCTCGCTGGTGGAATAGGCCAGGGGTGAGCCGCTGTAGCGCAGCCGGCCATCGCCGAGGGATTGCGGCCGGTGCAGGTGGCCGAGCGCCACGTAGTTGAAGCCGGCGAAGCGCGCCGCCGAGATCTGCCCGGTGCCGCCGACCGAAAGCCCGCGCTCGCTCTCGCTTTCCGCACCACCGGCGACGAAGGCATGCGCCACCAGCACGCGGCGCTGGCCGGGCGGGCACAGCCCGTGCAGCAGCGGCGCCAGCAGGCCGAAGCCGGCATCGTGGTCCGCCACCGTGGCGCCCTCGCCCAGCCGCTGCGCCAGCATCAGCGGGGAGGCATAGCCGGCGCCGACGATGCTGAGCGGGCCATGCGCGTCGGCGAATGCCCAGGCGCGGCCGAGCGGCGTGTCGGCGATGTGCAGCCCGCCACCGGCCAGCAGCCGGGCGCCGAAGGCCAGCCGCCGGGCGTCGTCGTGGTTGCCGGGGATCATCACCACCGGCACGCCCAGGCCGCGCACCAGGCGGTGCAGCACCTCGTCCAGCAGTTCCACCGCATCGGCCGGCGGCACCGCGCGGTCGAACACATCGCCGGCGATCAGCACGGCGTCCGGCCGCTGGTCGCGCACCAGGTCGAGGAATTGGCCGCAGAACAGGTATTCCTGGTCCTGCTGCAGGGAATGGCCGCCCAGGGTGCGGCCGAGGTGCCAGTCGGCGGTGTGCAGCAGTCGCATCCCGCCGAGGATGGCGAGGCCGGCGCCATGGCGCAAGCCGTGCCGGCGCGGTTCAGCGCGGCGTCAGTTCAGTAGCGATACCACAGCGCCATCACCGCGCCCTGGCCCAACGGCACGCGGCGGCCGGCGACATCGCGCATGTAGCCCAGCGCCACCGCCCATTCGCGGTCGAACTCATAGGCCACCGTGGCCTGCAACTTGGAAACGCTGTAGTCGGCGCCGCCATTGCTGTTGTTGCGCAGGCCGAGGTTGCTGAAGCTTTGCAGCATCAGCAGCCATTGCCGGGTCGGGCGCAGGCCGAAGCCGATGTCGATGCGGATTTCGTCGGCGGCATTGCCGATGCGGCCGCGGAAGGCCACCTCGGCCGAGGCGAAGCCCGTCATGCCCCAGGGCAGCGCGCTGCCGATGCCGTAGAGCCCGCGGATTTCGGCCGCCATGTTCGGCTCGCCGATGCGCGGGGTGGTGCCGGCGGCGTCCAGCCCGGGGGTGGCCACCAGGGCCTGCACCGACAGCACGTCCAGCCGGCCCTTGTAGAGCTGATAGCGGGCGAAGGCGCTGGCATCGGCCAGGCCGATATTGCGGTTGCGGTTGCCGGGTTCGTTCAGCCAGGCAGCCTGCAGGCGGGGTTGCAGCCCCACGGTCCAGTTGCTGGTGACGCCGTGTTCCCAATACGGCGCGGCGAGTTCCAGCCGGCCGAAGCGGCCCTGGCCATTGGGCCGGCCATTGGTGTCGAAGCCGCGGGTGCTGGCGGTGTAGGGCGTGGTCTGCAGGATGACGATGCCCTCGCCTTCCGGCTGCACCCAGGGTGCCGCCCGGGCTGGCGCCAGCGGCACCAGACCCAGCCCCAAGCCCAGGCTTAGCCCCAGGCTCAGCCCCAAGCCCAAGCTGGGCGCCAGGGCAGCCCAGCCCGCGCGCCATCCGTTTCTGCCCTCCGCCCCGGACATGCCGGCCACACTCCTTGCACTCGTTCCGAGGCGTTGTTCTAGGGGTGTGTCGTTACCAAGGGGTGTCGTGTCGGGTCTGGATTTGTCGGCCGGCCGGGGACGGATTCGGGCCGTGGGCGCGCTTCACCCGGCAGCCGCGGGCGGGTTGAAATTATGCGGTGACGTCGGAAAATCCGCGCCAGGTCTCAGGAAATGGCGGGCGGCCGATGGCCTCAGTAGCGATACCAATAGGCCAGCACCGCGCCCCGGCCGCGGGGTACGTGGCGGCTGGCCACTTCCTGCAGATAGGTCAGCTCCAGGCTGCTATGCGCGGTGAAGTCCCATACCGCGGAGGCGGTGAGGCGCTGCACCGAATAGTCGGCGCCGCCGGCGCGGCCGTTGCGCAGCCCCAGGTCGGTGATGCTCTGCACCCAGAACACCCATTCCTGGAACGGGCGGATGCCGAGGGTGTTCTTCAGGAACAGCACGTCCGCGGCCGGGCCGGCGCGATAGCGGTAGGCCACCTGGGTGTCGAAGAAGGCGTTGATCCCGGGGGCGATCGGAATGCCGCGGCCATAGAGCAGGCGCAGTTCATAGGTGGCGTTGGGTTCCGCCATGCTGGGGTTGCTGCTGCGCTGGGCCACGCCGGGAATGCCGACCAGGCCCTGCACCGAAACCGTGTCCCGGTCGCCCAGGTAGATGTTGTAGCGGGCGAAGGCCTGCACTTCCGACAGGCCGAAATTGTGGTTGCGGTTGTGCGGTTCGTCCAGCCAGGTGGCGGAAAGCCGGGGTTGCATGCCCACGGTCCAGCGCGGGGTCAGGCCGTGTTCCCAGTAGGGGCCGAATTCCAGCGACCGCTGGGTGCCGAAGCCATTGGGCAGGCCGCGCCGGTCATAGCCCTGGGTGCGGGCCTGGTAGGGCGCGATGGGGAAGGTGATGAAGCCGCCATCCTCGGCCTGGGGCCAGGCGCCGGCATGGGCGGGGCGCGCCAAGGCGAAGGCCGCCACCACCACCAGGCAGCAGGCGAGACTGAACCAGGACGCCAGGCGAGGGGGGCGTGAAAGCATGCTTCCAGGTTAGGCTGGCACCCGGCAGACGGCAACGCCATTTAGCGGAGACATGTATCAAAATACGGCTTCCCTCTTATAAATACGGCAACGCTTGGCGCGACCCTGGTGCCGCTGCCGGCGCCGGCGCAGATTTCCGTGGCATTCCGGCGCCCAAGGCGCCATATCTCCGCCGGGCCCGTGCGGCAGTGCCGCCGCGCCCATCGCCGCGCATGCGGTGGGCTGACAGATTTCGGAGCCGCGCCCAGCGCCGGCCGCGGGGTATTGTTCCCCCAGGCAGGCCTGTACCGGCGTTTCCGGCCACACGGTGCCCCGGCTCTCCGGGGACGGCCTTTGTGCCCCAGGGGTCTGCCTGGCGCGGAAAAGCCAGCCCGTGCCGCCCGAAACGCCGAGCATCCCGCAAGGGGCCGCAGGACACCGGCTGGCATCCTGCCGCACCGCACCCGCAACGCGCCCGGCCATACCAGGCCCTGGGGCGCGCTGTGGCACATCCACCGCCCGGACCGCACCCGCGGAACGGGCCAGGACCGCCGGGGATGGCCCCGGGGTCCACCGAAGGACGACGCATGTTCGAGAACTACTTCCGCAAGGACATCTCCTGGGGCGGCCAGCTGCTGACGCTGGAAACCGGCAAGGTGGCCCGCCAGGCCGATGGCGCCGTGCTGGCCCGCCTGGGCGACACCATCGTGCTCTGCACCGTGGTTGGCGCCCGTGGCGTGAAGCCAGGCCAGGACTTCTTCCCGCTGACCGTGAACTACCAGGAAAAGGCCTTCGCCGCCGGCAAGATCCCGGGCGGCTTCTTCAAGCGTGAAGGCCGCCCTTCCGAAGCCGAGACGCTGATCTCCCGCCTGATCGACCGGCCGCTGCGCCCGCTGTTCCCGGCTGGGTTCCGCAATGAGGTGCAGGTCATCGCCACCGTGCTGTCGCACGACATGGAAAACGAGCCCGACATCGTCGCGCTGGTCGGCTGCTCCGCCGCGCTGACGCTTTCGGGCATTCCCTTCTTCGGCCCGGTTGGCGCCGCGCGGGTTGGCTTCATCGACGGCCAGTACGTGCTGAACCCCACCATGGCGCAGAAGAAGCAGAGCCAGCTTGACCTGGTGCTGGCCGGCACCGCCGAAGGCGTGCTGATGGTTGAGTCGGAAGCGCATGAGCTGACCGAGGAAGTCATGCTCGGCGCCGTCACCTTCGGCCATGCCGCGTTCCAGCCGGTCATCCAGGGCATCATCGAGCTGGCCGAGCGCGCCGCGAAGGACGCCTGGGCGCTGCCCGAGCCGTCTGCCGCCGAGTTGTCGCTGAAGGCGCGCATCACCGCGCTGGGCCATGCCGACATGGCGGAAGCCTACAAGGAAACCCAGAAGCTGGTTCGCCAGGGCAAGGTGGGCGCGGTGAAGAAGGCCGTGGCCGCGGCGCTGGAAGCCGAGGGCCTGGACGCCGGCGCCGCCAAGGGCCTGCTGAAGGAGCTGGAAGCGGACGTCGTCCGCAACAACATCCTGAACACCGGCCTGCGCATCGACGGCCGCGACACCAAGACCGTGCGCCCGATCGTGGCCGAGGTTGGCGTGCTGCCGCGCGCCCATGGTTCGGCGCTGTTCACCCGTGGCGAGACGCAGGCGCTGTGCGTGGCCACGCTGGGCACCGGCCAGGATGAGCAGATCATCGACGCGCTGGCGGGCGAGTACCGCGAGAACTTCATGCTGCACTACAACTTCCCCCCCTACAGCGTGAACGAGACCGGCCGCATGGGCAGCCCGGGCCGGCGCGAAGTGGGCCATGGCAAGCTGGCCTGGCGCGCGATCCACCCGCTGCTGCCGGAGAAGGCGAACTTCCCCTACACGCTGCGCGTGGTCAGCGAGATCACCGAGAGCAACGGCTCTTCCTCGATGGCGACCGTCTGCGGCACCAGCCTGAGCCTGATGGACGCCGGCACGCCGCTGAAGCGCCCCTGCGCCGGCATCGCCATGGGCCTGATCAAGGAAGACCACGCCTTCGCCGTGCTGTCCGACATCCTGGGTGACGAAGACCACCTGGGCGACATGGACTTCAAGGTGGCCGGCACCGAGCAGGGCATCACCGCCCTGCAGATGGACATCAAGATCACCAGCATCACGCCGGAGATCATGAAGATCGCGCTGGAGCAGGCCAAGGACGGCCGGCTGCACATCCTGGGCGAAATGGCCAAGGGGCTGACCGGCGCCCGCGGCGACGTGGCGGCCACCGCGCCCCGCATCACCGTGATCCAGGTGCCGAAGGACAAGATCCGCGACGTCATCGGCAGCGGCGGCAAGGTCATCCGCGAGATCTGCGAAGTGACGGGCTGCAAGGTCGACATCGAGGACGACGGCACCATCAAGGTGGCGGCGACCTCGATCGAGGCGGCGCAGAAGGCGATCGACTGGATCCAGGGCATCACGGCGGAAGCCGAGATCGGCAAGATCTACAATGGCAAGGTCGTGAAGACCGCCGAATTCGGCGCCTTCGTGAACTTCCTCGGCGCCAAGGACGGCCTGGTCCACATCAGCGAACTGGCCAACGAGCGGGTGAACAAGACCAGCGACGTGGTCGCCCAGGGCGACGCGGTGAAGGTCAAGGTCATCGGCTTCGACGAGCGCGGCAAGGTGAAGCTCTCCATGCGCGTGGTTGACCAGGCCACCGGCGCCGACATCACCGAGCAGGTCGGCGCCCGCCGCCCGCGCGAGGAAGGTGGCGAGGAGCGGCCGCGCCGTGAAGGTGGCGACGACCGCGGCCCGCGCCGCGACCGTGGCGACCGCCCGCGCCGTGGCGATTTCTGAACCGACCCCCATATAGGGGCGGCCGGGGCTCCTCAGCGGGCCCCGGC
>CANBXZ010000197.1 GCA_947373495.1 Acetobacteraceae bacterium | reverse complement strand
CACCACGCGCAGGTCGGGCGTGGTCATCTGCGGCGCGCCGGCGTGCAGCACCATGCGGAACAGGAATTCGGTCTTCAGCGGCAGCGGGGTCATCGGCGTTCTCTCCTGGGATTCAGCATTCTGGTTTCAGGGCAACGGCATGCGGCTCTGCCTGGTGCCGAGGCCGCGACTGCGGCCCGCGGCTTATGACGCGAAGCCAAGGGCCGCGGAGGCGGCCCGCCCGGCTTGTGAGGGCCAAGAAAAAGCTGACCCCAGCGGTCCAATCCGTTGACCGCTGGGGTCAGCGTTGCCGCCAGGGCAGGCCCTCGGCCTTCCAGCCGGCCACCTGGCCGCGGTGGCCTTCGGCGTCGGGCGGGCCCTCGAAGCCGTCGGCCACGTTGAAGGCGTGCGGGAAGCCGGCGGCCTGCGCCGCCATGCCGGCGGCCAGGCTGCGCACCCCGCTGCGGCACAGGAAGTACACCTTGTTGGCCGGCGTTACCCCGGCCTGCTTCAGGTGGTCGGCGAAGGCGCCGTTCACCTGCATGCTGGGGTAGACCTGCCAGGGGATCAGCAAGGGCTGCTTGCCGACGGCGGAAAGGTCGGCCAGGCCGACGAAATTCCATTCGGCATCGGTGCGTACATCCACCAGCACCGCGGCCGGGTCGGCCTGCAGCGCCTGCCAGGTTTCCACCGGGCCGATGTTGGGAACGTCACTCATGGGGCTGGCACTCCTGCTCAGGGGGCGGAGAATGGCGACGACGGGCGCCCCCAGCAATGCCCGGCACGAAAGGTTCTCCGATGCGGCTTGGCATGCTCACCCCTTCCTCCAACACCGTGCTGGAGCCGATGACGGCGGAAATGCTGCACGGCACGCCGCATACCGCGCATTTCGGCCGGTTCCGGGTGCTCAGCATCGGCCTGGGCGGGGCCGAGAACGCGCAGTTCACCGGCGCCCCGGTGGTGGCCGCGGCGGAGCTGCTGGCCGATGCCAAGGTGGAGTCGCTGTGCTGGAACGGCACCAGCGGGTCCTGGCTGGGGCTGGCAGCGGACCGCACCCTGGCCGCCGCCTGCACCGCCGCCACCGGCATTCCCGCCACCACCTGCACCCTGGCGCTGATGGAGGCGCTGGCGCTGCTGAAGGCACGGCGGGTGGCACTGGTGACGCCCTATCTCGGCAGCGTGCAGCAGGCCATCATCGCCAACCTGGCCGCCGCCGGGCTGGACTGCGTGGCCGAGCGCCACCTGGAGGACCCGGGCAACTACAGCTTCGCCGAGCACAGCGAGGCCACGGTGGAACAACTGGTGCGGCAGGCGGCGGCAGCGCGGCCGGAAGCCATCATCATCCATTGCACCAACTTCCGCGGCACCCGGCAGGCGGCGCGGCTGGAAGCGGAGCTTGGCACCGTCATCCTGGACAGCATCGCCGTGTCGCTGTGGGGTGGTTTACGTGCGGCGGGGGCGGAAACCGAGTCCCTGGCCAAATGGGGCCGGCTGTTTACTGTTTAACTAGTGGTGTACCAAAAAGTATTGTTAACCTCTTTTCTGTTGCGTTAGGAGTTAACCGGGCGTTACCACTCCGGCCATGCCCGCCACCCCCACCCCCGAAGCCCTGCTGACCGGCGCCGCCTGGGGCGCCGGGCTGGGCCTGGCCCAGGTGGTCACCTTCAGCTTCGCGCAGGATGGCGTCGGCGGCTTCGGCCGCGGGCTGGCGGCCAGCCAATGGGCGGCGTTTTCCCCGGCGCAGCAGGCCGCCGCCCGGCTGGCGCTGGCGCAATGGGCGGCGGTCAGCGGCCTCAGCTTCGTCGAGGTGCCGGACAGCAGCGCCGGCCAGGGGGTGGATATCCGCTTCCGGCTGGAGGATTTCGGCAACCTGGCCATGGCCGGGCAAAGCTACGCCCCGCCCTTCGGCAATGTCGCGCTCAGCCTGCCGCTGTTCGGCGGCGACCCGCTGGAAGCCAGCCCGTACCGCATCGGCTACACCGTGCTGCTGCACGAAATCGGCCATGCGTTGGGGCTGAAGCACCCGTGGGAGGGTGACATCACCCTGGACCCGGCGCTGGACACCACCGACACCACGGTGATGGCGTATGAATTCGGCCATGCCGGCCTGGCCAATGCCCCCCGCGCGCTGGACGCGCTGGCGGTGCAGCAGCTCTACGGCCTGCCTGGCGCCAGCAGCGTGGCGTGGCGGTTCGACAGCGACTGGCACGCGGTATTCGGCCAGGGCGGCAGCGGCGACGACCGGCTGGCGGCGCCCGACCATGGCGCGGTGCTGGCCGGCGGTGGCGGCAACGACACCCTGCTGGGCGGCGCCGGGCACGACATCGCGCTGTTCCAGGCCAGCCGGGCCGAGGCCATGGTGAACCTCGGCGCCGGCAGCGTCACCACCGCCGCCGGCACCACGCGGTTCCAGGGCATCGAGGCGCTGGCCTTCAGCGATGGCGAGCTGGTGCTGGGCGCCAGCGACCCGGCCGCGGTGCTGGCCCGGCTGTACCAGGTGGCGCTGGGCCGCGCGCCGGACCTGCCGGGGCTGACCGAATGGGCCGGCCGGGTGCAGGCCGGGCTGTCGCTGCACGACGCCGCCGGGCTGTTCCTGCAAAGCCAGGAATACCTGGCCGGCCATGCCGGGCTGGAGGATGCCGGCTTCGCCGCGCTGCTGGGCGCCCAGGGCGGCCTTCAGGCGGTGGCGCTGGCGCAGTTGGCGGCCGGGCAGGACCGCGCCGCGGTGCTGCTGGCCGCGGCCGAGAGCGACCCGGCGCAGGCCCTGACCGACGGGCTGCTGGCCCAGGGCCTGTGGGTGCCGAGCGGCGCCGGCGCCGCCATCGCCCGGCTGTATCATGTGGTGCTCGGCCGCGCGCCGGATGCCCCGGGCTGGGCCAAATGGCTCACCGCCATGCAGGGCGGCGAAACCCTGGCGCAAATGGCGGACGACTTCCTGCACAGCCAGGAATTCCTGCAAACCCATGCCGGCGCGACCGCCACCGCGGAACTGGCCGAGGCCGTGGCGCACGGCCTGGGCCATGCCCCGGCGGCCGCGGAACTGGCGGGCTGGGAGGCGCTGCGTGCCGGCGGCGCCAGCCTGGCCAGCCTGATGGCGGCGCTGGTGGCGGACGAGGCGGTGGCCTCGGCGCTGCATGCGGTGACGGCGCCGGCGATCCTGTTCGCCTGAGGCGCGGCACTGGCGCGCCCCGGCTTGCCCCCCCGGCTTGCGCCCCGGCTTGCGATGGCGAATGTTATATCATAACACTACGCCATGTCGCGCCGCAGCCTGCCCATCCTTCTCCTGCCCGTCCTCGCCCTGCCCGCCACCGCGCAGCAGGCCGAGCTGACCGTGGAACTGCCCGCCCTGGTGGTGCAGGGCCAGGCCGCCCCGCCGGCCCGCCAGGGCACGCCGGACCGCTACGGCAGCCGCCAGGTGGTGGTGGACCGGGCGACGATCGAAGCCCTGCCCCAGGGCGGCGACGCGCCACTGAACCAGGTGCTGCTGCAAACCCCCGGCGTGGTGCAGGACAGCTTCGGCGAGGTGCATGTGCGCGGCGAGCATCGCGGCCTGCAATACCGCGTGGCTGGCATCGCCCTGCCGGAAGGGCTGGCCGGCTTCGGCCAGGTGTTCGAAAGCCGGGCCTTCTCCGGCGTCGGGCTGCTGACCGGGGCGCTGCCGGCGCAATTCGGCTTCCGCACCAATGCGGTGGTGAACCTGGAACCGCGCAGCGGCGCCACCGAGCCGGGCGGCAGCCTGGGCGTGTATGGCGGCAGCCGTGGCCTGGTGCAGCCGCATGCCAGTTGGGCCGGGCTGGTGCAGGGCTGGGACATCATGGCCAGCGGCAGCCTGCTGCGCAGCGACCAGGGCATCGAGAACCCCGGCGCCGGCCGCAGCGCCCGGCACGATGCCACCGGGCAGGCGCGCGGCTTCGTCAGTGCCTCCCGCGCCTTGGATGACACCACCCGGCTGGTGCTGCTGGGCGGCACCGCGCTGAACCGGTTCGAGATCCCGACGCGCCCCGGCGTGGCCCCCGCCTTCGGCTGGGCCGACAGCGCCGCCCTGCACGCCCGCCAGCGGGAAACCGGCTGGTTCGGCGTGGCCGCGGTGCAGCAGCAGCTTCGCCCCGACCTGGATGTGCAACTGGCCGGCTTCACCCGTGCCGCCGCCACCCACTACCTGCCCGATACCGCCGGGGAGCTGGCGATCAACGGCGTTGCCTCCGACGTGCGGCGTTCCAGCTTCACGCTCGGCACCCAGGCCGATGCCGCCTGGCGGCTGGACCCGGCGCATACGCTGCGCGCCGGGCTGCAGGCCAGCCGGGAACAGAGCCGCTTCCGCGCCGACAGCACCGTCTTCCCGCTGGACGCGGATGGCGCCGTGGCCGGCGCGGCACTGCGCCTGGCAGACCGCAATGACCGCGTGGGCTGGCTGTACGGCGCCTATGTGCAGGATGAATGGCGGCTGGCGGAACGGCTGACGCTGAACCTGGGCCTGCGCGCCGACCAGATGGTGGGCTATGTGGCCGCCGGGCAGCTTTCACCCCGCGCCAACCTGGTGTGGCGCGCCACCGAGGCGACCACGCTGCATGCCGGCTATGCCCGCACCTTCAGCCCGCCGGCGCAGGAGCTGGTGGCCACCGGCACGCTGGCGCGCTTCGTTGGCACCAGCAACGCGCCGAACAGCCTGGTGAACGACCTGGTGCGGCCGGAACGCGCGCATCGGTTCGACCTGGGGGTTTCCCAGCGCCTGGGCGAGCACCTGACCCTGGGGGCGGATGCCTACTACAAGGCGGTGCGGGACCTGCTGGACTATGGCCAGTTCGGCAATGCGCTGATCTTCACCCCGTTCAACTACCGCCAGGGCCGCATCTATGGCGTGGAGTTCAGCGGCAACTGGCGCAGCGAGCACTGGTTGCTCTACGCCAACCTGGCGATGAGCCGCAGCATGGGCCGCGACATCCGCTCCGCCCAGTTCAACATCGACCAGGACGAGCTGCCGCAGATCGCCCGCAAATACGTCCGCACCGACCACGACCAGCTGTTCACCGGCAGCGCCGGGGCGGTGGTTCGCGCCTGGGAGGGCGGGCGGCTTTCGGCCAGCACGCTGTACGGCAGCGGCCTCAGGCGCGGCTTCGCCAACAGCCAGAAGCTGCCGCCGCATGGCACGGTGAACCTGGGGGTGCAGCAGGACTTCTACGTGTCGGCCGAGGGCGCCAGGTGGACCGCGCGGCTGGATGTGCTGAACCTGTTCGATGCCAGCTACCAACTGCGCGACGGCTCCGGCATCGGCGTGGGCGCGCCGCAATACGGCGCCCGGCGTGGGGTGTTCCTCGGGCTTTCGCGGGCGCTGTAGCCCGGCTGCCGGCGACGGGGCGGAAACGCCGCCGCCGCCGCCCCCGCCAAGGCTGCGGCTAAGGCCGCACCCAGGTCTCCGCAAACGCCAGCATGGCGGTGCTGATGGGCTGCCCCGCCACCAGCCGCGGCACCGGCTGGCCCGGCAGCACCTTGCCATTCACCGTGATGCTGGCCTGGTCGCAGCCGATGAACAGGCTGGGCATCCAATGCGCCCCGGTGGCCGAGTTCTCCGGCGGGTGGGCGAAGCAGAACGGCTTGCCCAGGCCGGACCAGGTCAGCGCCACGGTCAGGTCGCCGCCGCGCACGGTTTCGGAATAGCTGCTGGTGGGGTCGCCGCTGGGGCTGAAGCGGTCCGCCTTCACGTAGCGCAGCGCCGGCAGGCAGGGCAGGCCGCGCCAGGCGGCGAAGTGGCTGAGGTAGTTCGCCACCAGCCAGCGCGCCAGCGGTTCGTTGTCGGTCAGCACCACATTCTCGGCCGAAGCCTGCCCCGGGGCCTGGGCCAGCACCAGCGCATGGCCGCGACCATGCGGGGAGAGGATGACGCGGAAGAAGCTGGCCATGGCGGTGAACGGGCCGTTCGGGTCCTGCTTCAGCGAAATGCCCGGGTTCTCACCCGACCATTCCACCGTGCCGGGGAAGCTGGTGCTCTCAGCCATGCTCAGACATCCACCTTGCCGGTGTGCAACCGCATGCGGATATGTTCCGGCGCCTGCTGCCCGGCATCCTCGAACGCCTTCTTGATGGCGCCGATGCTGGGGCCGAAGATGCCGTTGCGGTTCTCGCTGGCCCATTCGCGGCTGGCATGGGTGCTGATGGTGCTGCCCTGGAAGCGCGGCATCACCCAGCGGGCGAACAGCTCATAGCTGCGCAGCGTATCCTCGCGGTTGGCCCAGTCGTTGGCGCGGATCAGCACGCCGCCGGCGCCCCACTTGCCGTTCACCTCGCCTTCCTGGCCGGTGTGCTTCAGCAGGCGCTGGATGCCGTTGGCCACGGTCTCCGGGCTGCCGACCAGGGTGGTGCCGGCGCGCAGGCCGTCGCCCAGCGGGTCCTCGCTGCGCATCGGCGGGCGGCCCAGGGTTTCGCTGAAGTAGCTCAGGGTTTCCAACGGCTCGCCGATGGCCACGTCGGCGCGGGCGCGTTCATCGGTTTCCGCCACGTGCACGTTGATGACCAGGCGCCAGCCATCCCGGCTGAAGGTGGCGCCGGTCTTGGCGGCCTCGGCCTCGCCGGTCTTCCATTGGTCGGCCAGCTTCTCCGGCCCGCCGGGCAGGCCGGCGCCGATGCTGAGCAGCCCGAGGCCATGCTTGCCCGCCACCATCACGCCGGCCGGGGTGGTGACGCTGGCCACCGCGATGGGAAAGTGCGGCCAGGTATAGGGCGCCAGGTGCAGCCGGGCTTCCTTCAGCTCGAACCAGTCGGTCTTCATCGTCACCGGCGCGTCGCCCTTCAGCAGCGCCATGATGGCGTCCAGGCTCTCCTCCATGCGGCGGCGCTGGGTTTCGGCCGGAATGCCCATCATGTAGGCGTCGGAGACCAGGGCGCCCGGGCCGCAGCCCAGCATCACCCGGCCCTTGGTCATGTGGTCCAACTGCACGAAGCGCTGTGCCACCAGCAGCGGGTGGTGGTAGGGCAGGCTGGTGACGCCGCTGCCCAGGCGGATGTTCCTGGTGCGCTCGGCGGCGGCGGCGATGAAGATCTCCGGGCTGGCGATGATCTCCCAGCCGGCGGAATGGTGCTCGCCGATCCAGGCTTCGTCGAAGCCGAGTTCGTCCAGCTTCTCGATCAATTCCATGTCGCGGCGCAGCGCATAGGTCGGGTTGTCGCCGGGCCGGTGGAACGGAGCCAGGAAGATGCCGAAGTTCAAGCCGCGATGCGCCATGGTGGTTGCGTTTCCCTGTATGTGGGGCGCGAGCCTAGACCCGGCGCCGCGCATTGGCCAAGGCCACGCCGCCGGCGGCCAGCGCGGTGCCGGCCCAGGCGATGGGCGGCAGCGCCTCCCCCAAGCCGACCCAGGCGATGATGGCGGCCAGCGGCGGCACCAGGAAGAACAGGCTGGCGACCCGCGCGGCTTCCCCGGCGCGGATCATCGCCAGCAGCAGCGAGGTGGCGATCAGCGAGTTGGACAGCACCAGGTAGGCCATCGGCGCCACCAGCCCCCAGTCCCAGCGGATGTGCATGGTCTCGGTGGCCGCCGCCAGGGGCAGGGTGAACAGCAGGCCGACGGTGAACTGCACCAGGTTGGCCATGATGGGATGGCAGGGCTGGCCGTGGCGCTTTTCATACAGCGTGCCCGCCACCATGCCGGCCAGCGCCACGAAGGCGAAGCCGAGCCCGGCCCAGCCCGCCACCCGCACCGCGGCGCCGGAGAGGATGACGGTGCCGCAACCCGCCAGCCCCAGCAGCAGCCCCAGCCAGCCCCGCGCGCTGACCTTCTCCCCGGCCAGCCAGGGGGAGAGCAGCGCGACGAGGATGGGGTTCAGCGCGATGACCAGCGCCAGCCCGGCGGCGGTGACGCCATGGCCCTGCGCCAGGTTGCAGCCGGCGAAGTAGATGGACTGCACCAGCAGGCCCATCACCACCAGGGCCTTCAGCGTGGCGCGGTTGG
>CANBXZ010000196.1 GCA_947373495.1 Acetobacteraceae bacterium | reverse complement strand
GGCATGACCCCGATCGGCTGGCTGCACGAACAGGGGCTGCTCGGGCCGCGCAGCATCATCGGCCACGGCATCTTCCTGGACGACCACCCGAGCACGCCCTGGCATACCCGGCGAGACCTGGATATTCTGGCCGAGACCGGCACCACCGTGGCGCATTGCCCCACCGTCTTCGCCCGCCGCGGCATCACCCTGAAGCATTTCGGCCGCTACAAGCGCGGTGGCGTCAACATGGGCGTCGGCACCGACACCTACCCGCACAACATGCTGGATGAGCTGCGCCTGGTGGCCTACCTGGCCCGCACCCAGGCCACCGACCCGCGCAGCATGACAACGCACGAGTTGTTCGACGCCGCCACCATCGGCGGTGCCACGGCGCTGGGCCGCGACGATATCGGCAAGCTGGCTGCCGGCTGCCGTGCCGACTTCGTGCTGGTGGACATCACCCACCCGCAGGTGCGCCCGGCACGGGACCCGTTGCGCAGCCTGATCTACGCCGCCGGCGACCGCGCCATCAAGGCGGTGTACGTGGATGGCACCAAGGTGGTGGAAAACGGCGAGGTCCTGACCATGGACTATCGCGGTGCCGCCGCCGCGCTGCATGAGGCGCAGAAGCGCGTCATCGCCCGCGTGCCGCAAACGGACTGGGCGCATCGCACGGTGGACGAGATCAGCCCGCCCACCTTCAAGTGGCAATAGCGCCGGGGAAGACCTTGGCGGCACAGCGTCGCACCGCGGCCGGCATCCGGCGGCGCCAGCCGATGCCGCGGCGGCTGGCTCATGCCGCCGCCAGGGGAAAGGCCCGCCGCAGCGCCGCCGAAGCCCGCACCGTGGCCGCGGCACCGGAAGCCACGACCCGCCCGGCCAGCATCAGCGTCACCTGGTCCGCCAGGTCCAGCGCCGGCTGGGCTTCCTGTTCCGCCAGCAGCACGGCGTGGTCCCGCGCCAGGTCGCGCAGCACGGCGCCCATTGCCGCGCCGGCGTCGGGCTCCAGCCCGGCCAGGGGTTCGTCCAGCAGCAGCACCCGGGGCGAAACCGCCAGCGCCATCGCCACTTCCAGCAGGCGCAGCTGCACCGGCAGCAGGCCGCCGGCCTTGCGCCCGGCCTCGGCGCCCAGGCCCACCCGTTCCAGCGCGGCGCGGGCGGCCACCTGCGGCGCGGCTTGCTTCGACGCGCTGCGCCACAGCCGGGTGGCCGGGGTCAGCCGGGCCTGGGCGGCCAGGCGCACGTTTTCCTGCACGGTCAGCGGCCGCATGATGTTGCCGCGCTGGAAGCTGCGGCCAATGCCGGCACGCGCCAGCTTCCAGGCCGGCCAGCCGGTTACCGTCTCGCCATCCAGTTGCAGGGTGCCGGCGCCGGGGGTCATCTCGCCGCTCAGCAGGTTCAGCAGGGTGGTCTTGCCGGCGCCCGCCGGGCCCAGCAGGGCATGCAGCGCGCCCGGGCGCAGCACCAGGGAGGCATCCTCCACCGCCACCACCGCCCCGACCTGACGGGTCAGCCCGAAGGCCTGCAACACCGGCTGGCTCATGCCCCTTGCCCCATGCGCGCGCTTCCCCCTGGCCGGCGCATCGGCGCCCGCCTCGCCCCCGCAGCATAGCCGCAGCCGCCCGCCGGGTCTTGGCGCAACGCGACGCCAGCCCATCTCTTCACTCGGCCAGCGCCTGCCGGCATAATCCGGTCAGGCGCATCGACCTGTCCGCTTGAGGAAGTCTCCAGAATGACCAAAGCGGGCCCAGACCGCCGCGCCCCGCGCGGCCGGCCACGCGGCCGCCCGGTTGCCCCGGCGGCGCTGGCGGAGGTGCGCCGCGCGCTGGGAGACCTGGCGCTGGCAGAGCAGGCGCTACGGCCGGACCTGCTGCTGGAACATCTGCATGCGTTGCAGCACGCCCATGGGGCGCTGCGCGAGGGGCATCTGGTGGCCTTGGCCAGCCTGTTGCGGCTGGCGCCGGTGGAAGTGTTCGAGGTCGCCAGCTTCTACGCCCATTTCCACATCCTGCCCGACGATGCCCCGGCGCCGTTGCCGGTGCTGCGGGTGTGCGAGGGGCTGCCCTGCCGCATGGCCGGCAGCGCCGCGCTGCAGGCGGAACTGGCAGCGCAACCCGGCCGCCGGGTGGTGGCGGCGCCCTGCATGGGGGCCTGCCACCAGGCGCCGGCGGTGGCGCGGGGCCATGCGCTGGTGGCCCCGGCCTCGCCGGCCAGCCTGGCCGCGCCCGCCGCCCCACCGCTGCCGCTGCCGCCGCATGACTACGCGCTGCTGCACCAGGCCCCGGACACGGCGGCGCTGCTGGCGGCGCTGGAGGCCAGCGGCCTGCGCGGCATGGGCGGTGCCGGCTTCCCCATGGCGCGCAAATGGCGGGCGGTACTGGCGCAGCCCGGGCCGCGCCACATGGTGGTGAATGCCGACGAAGGCGAGCCCGGCACCTTCAAGGACCGCTGGTGCCTGGAAACCGCGCCGCACCGGGTGCTGGAGGGCATGCTGCTGGCGGCCCGCGCCATCCAGGCGGAAGCCTGCTGGATCTATCTGCGCGACGAATACGATGCGCTGCACGACCTGCTGGCCCGCGCCATCGCGGCGGCCCCGGCCGGCGGCATGCCCATTCATCTGCGGCGCGGCGCCGGCGCCTACATTTGCGGCGAGGAAACCGCGCTGCTGGAAAGCCTGGAAGGCAAGCGCGGCTGGCCCCGCCACAAGCCACCCTTCCCCGGCGAGCACGGCCTGTTCGGCCGCCCGACGCTGATCCAGAACGTGGAGACGTTGTGGTGGCTGCCGGAAGTGCTGCCCGACCCGGCCGCCTTCGCCGCGCGCGGCCGCCAGGGCGGCAGGGGGGAGCGGTTGTTCAGCCTCTCCGGCCGGGTGCGCCACCCCGGCGTCAAGCGCGCCCCGGCCGGCATCACCGCGCGGGAGCTGGTGGCGGAGTTCGGGGGCGGCATGCTGCCCGGCCATGAATTCCGCGCCTACCTGCCGGGCGGGGCCTCGGGCGGCATCCTGCCCGCCAGCATGGCGGACCTGCCGCTGGACTTCGGCACGCTGGAACGCTTCGGCTGCTTCGTCGGCTCCGGCGCCGTGGTGGTACTCTCGAACGCCGACGACCTGGCGGAGGCGGCGCGCAACCTGGTGCGCTTCTTCCGCGACGAAAGCTGCGGCCAGTGCACGCCCTGCCGGGTGGGCACCGCCAAGGCGGCGGCGCTGCTGGAAGCGCCGCGCTGGGACCGCCCGCTGTTGCAGGAACTGGCCGCGGCGATGGCGGATGGCAGCATCTGCGGCCTGGGCCAGGCAGCGATGAACCCGGTGCGCAGCCTGCTCCGCTTCATGCCGGAGCTGCTGCCATGACGCGCTTCCTGCTGGATGGGCGCGAGGTAGAGGCCGCCCCGGGCGAAAGCCTTTGGGCGGTGGCGCAGCGCCATGGCGTCGCCATTCCGCACCTCTGCCACAAGCCCGCGCCGGGCTACCGGCCAGACGGCAATTGCCGCGCCTGCCTGGTGGAGGTGGAGGGCGAACGCACCCTGGCCGCCAGTTGCATGCGCCAGCCCCGCACGGGCCAGGTGGTACGCAGCGAAACCAGCCCGCGCGCCCAGGCCGCCCGGCGCATGGTGTTCGAGCTGCTGCTGGCCGACAGCACCCCGCGCGACGACAGCGGCGGCTTCGCGCAATGGGCGGCGCATCTCGGCGTCACCACCTCCCGCTTCGCGCCCGAAGCGGCGCGACCGGCCGCGGACCTGTCCCACCCCGCCATGGCGGTGCAACTGGACGCCTGCATCCAGTGCGGGCTGTGCGAACGTGCCTGCCGCGAGGTGCAGCACAACGACGTCATCGGCATGGCCGCGCGCGGGCTGCACACACAGGTGGTGTTCGACCTGGGCGACCCGATGGGCGCTTCCTCCTGCGTCGGCTGCGGCGAATGCGTGCAGGCCTGCCCGACCGGCGCGCTGCTGCCGAAATCCGTGCTGGTCGATGATGTGCGCGGCCCGGCGGCCGACCGTTCCGTGGCCAGTGTCTGCCCCTATTGCGGCGTGGGCTGCCAGGTGGAGTACCGCGTGCGCGACGAGCGCATCGTGGAGGTCAACGGGCTGGACGGCCCGGCCAACCAGGGCCGGCTATGCGTCAAGGGCCGCTTCGGCCTGGGCTACCTGACCCATGCCGACCGGCTGACCAAACCCTTGATCCGCGTGGCACCGAAGGACCCGGCGGATTGCCTGAACCCGGCGGCGGCGCGGGCCAAGTTCCGCGAGGCCAGTTGGGACGAAGCCATGGCGCTGGCCGCCGGCGGGCTGGCGCGCATCCGCGACGACATCGGGCCGGATGCGCTGGCCGGCTTCGGTTCCGCCAAGGGCAGCAACGAGGAAGCCTACCTGTTCCAGAAGCTGGTGCGCACCGGCTTCGGCACCAACAACGTGGACCACTGCACCCGGCTCTGCCACGCCGCCAGCGTGGCGGCGCTGCTGGAAGGCGTGGGCAGCGGCGCCGTCACCGCGCCCTTCACCGCGGCGCTGGAAGCCGAGGTCATCCTCATCATCGGCGCCCGCCCCACCGAGAACCATCCGGTGGCGGCGACCTACCTGAAGGAAGCGGCAACGCGCGGCGCGGCGCTGGTGGTGCTGGACCCGCGCGGCACCGGGCTGGACCGCTTCGCCCGGGAAGTGGTGCGCTTCACCCCCGGCAGCGACGTGGCGCTGCTGAACGCGCTGCTGCACGTGGTGATCCATGAGGGCCTGTACGACCGGCAGTTCGTCGCCGCCCGGCTGGATGGCTTCGCCGGCCTGGCCGCGCATGTGGCCAGCGCCACGCCGGAAGCCATGGCCCCGCTGTGCGGCGTGCCGGCGGCACAGCTCCGCCGCGTGGCGCGGCTCTACGCCGGCGCCGGCTCGGCGCTGATCCTGTGGGGCATGGGCATCAGCCAGAGCGTGCATGGCACCGACAACGCCCGGGCACTGATGGCGCTGGCGCTGGTCTGCGGCCAGGTGGGCCGGCCCGGCACCGGGCTGCACCCGCTGCGCGGCCAGAACAACGTGCAGGGCGCCAGCGATGCCGGGCTGATCCCGATGATGTTCCCGGACTACCACCGCACCGGCCAGGACAGCTACCGGCTGAAGCTGGAACAGCTGTGGGGCGCGCCGTTGCGGGCCACGCCCGGGCTGACCGTGGTGGAGATCCTGCACGCCGCCGAACAGGGCACGGTGCGCGGCATGTTCATCATGGGGGAAAACCCGGCGATGTCGGACCCCGACCTGGCGCATGCCCGCGCCGCGCTGGCCCGGCTGGACCACCTGGTGGTGCAGGACCTGTTCCTGACCGAAACCGCCTGCCTGGCCGATGTGGTGCTGCCGGCTTCCGCCTGGCCGGAAAAGGCCGGCAGCGTCACCAACACCAACCGCCAGGTGCAGATCGGCCGCGCCGCCGTGGCGCCCCCCGGGGAGGCCCGGCAGGACCTGGCCATTCTGGTGGAGCTGGCGCGGCGCCTGGGGCTGGACTGGCGCTACAGCCACCCGCGCGAGGTCTTCGCCGAAATGGCCGAGGCGATGCCCTCGCTGGCCCATATCAGCTGGGACCGGCTGGAGCGCGAAGGCAGCGTGACCTACCCCTGCCCCGCCCCCGATGCGCCGGGCGAGGAGATCGTGTTCCACGACCGCTTCCCCACCGCCGATGGCCGCGCCCTGCTGGTGCCGGCCGGCCTGACCCCACCCGGCGAACCGCTGGAGCCCGACTTCCCGCTGGTGCTGACCACGGGGCGGGAGTTGGAGCACTGGCACACCGGCGCCATGACCCGCCGCGCCGCGGTGCTGGACGCGCTGCAACCCGCGCCCACCGTTTCCGTGGCGCCCGCCCTGCTGGCCCGGCTGGGCCTGGCCCCCGGCGCATTGGCGCGGGTGACCACGCGGCGCGGCAGCGTGGTGCTGACGGTGCGCGAGGACCCTGGCCTGCCGGACCAGGTGCTGTTCATCCCCTTCGCCTACCACGAGGCGGCGGCGAACCTGCTGACCAACGCCGCGCTGGACCCTTTCGGCCATATCCCGGGCTTCAAATACAGTGCCGCCCGGCTGGAGGCTTGCTGATGCGCCTTGCTGTCATCACCGACATCCACGGCAACGTCGCCGCGCTGGAAGCCGCGCTGGTGGACATCGCCGCCCGCGGCATCCAGCAGGTGCTCTGCCTGGGGGATGTCGCCTCCGGCATGGGGTGGCCGGCGGAGACCATCGCCCTGCTGCAACAGCGCGGCATTCCCTGCGTGCGCGGCAACCACGACCGCTACGTGGCCGAGGCGGTGGCGGAGCAGGTGCGCGGCCAGGATGGCATCGCCTTCCACCACACCACGCCGGACCAACGCGCCTGGCTGGGCGAGTTGCCGCGCCTGCTGCACCTGCCGGGCGGCGTGCTGGCCTGCCATGGCACGCCGGACAGCGACACCGCCAACCTGCTGGAGGAAGCCCGCGGCGGCATCTTCATCCCCAGCCCGCTGGCCGATGTGCGCACCCGGCTGGGCACCGCCGGCATGGCGGCGCGGGTGGTGCTGTGCGGCCACAGCCATCGCAGCGAGGTGATGCAGGTGCCGGGTGGCCCGCTGGTGGTGAACCCGGGCAGCCTGGGCCTGCCCGGTTTTCGCGTCGGCAAGGGCGAGGACGTGACCCGCAGCGAAAGCCGCGCGCCGCATGCCCGCTACGCCGTGCTGCATGTGCAGGAAGGCCAGCCCCCGCAGGCGGAACTGCTGGCCATTCGCTACGACTGGGACGCGGCGGCGCGCCGGGCGGAGGAACTGGGCTCGCCCATTTGGGCGCATATGCTGCGCACCGGGTTCCTGCCGGAGAGCATGGGGGGCTAGGTTGCGCCCACGCCCGCCATTCGGTGGCGCCGCCCAACCAGCCTTGGCGCCGGCGCATGAGCGGTTCAGTCAGCAACGATCCCAACCTGGAATGCGGCGGGATCTTCGGAGAGAAAAGCATGCTGCGCCGGATATTGCTGTGCCTGACCTTGCTGGCGCTGCCCGCGGCGGCACAGGAACGCCACATCGTCGTGGCTTCCACCACCAGCACGGAACAGTCCGGGCTGTTCGGCCACCTGCTGCCGGCCTTCACCCGTGCCACCGGCATTGCCGTGCGCGTGGTGGCGGTGGGCACCGGCCAGGCGCTGGATATCGGCCGGCGTGGCGATGCCGACGTGGTCTTCGTGCATGACCGCGAAGCCGAGGAGAAATTCGTCGCCGAGGGCTTCGGCGGCCCGCGCCGGGCAGTGATGTACAACGACTTCGTGCTGGTCGGCCCGGCGGCGGACCCGGCCCGGGTGGCAGGCTCCCGCGATGTGGCGGCGGCGTTGCGGGCGGTGGCGCAGGCCGGCGCACCCGTCATCAGCCGCGGCGACCGCAGCGGCACCCATGCGGCGGAACTGCGACTGTGGCAGCAGGCCGGGCAGGACCCGGTGGCGCAGGGCCGCGGCCGCTGGTACCGCGAGATCGGCCAGGGCATGGGCCCGGCGCTGAACACCGCCGCCGCCCAGGGCGGCTATGTGCTGGCGGACCGTGGTACCTGGCTCAGCTTCCGCAACCGGCAGGACCTGCGGGTGCTGGTGGAAGGCGATGCCCGGCTGTTCAACCAGTATGGCGTCATGCTGGTCAACCCGGCGCGCCACCCCAGCGTGAAGGCGGCCGACGGCCAGCGCTTCGTCGATTGGGTGGTTTCCGCCGAGGGCCAGGCCGCCATCGCCGGCTACAGGATCAATGGCGAGCCGTTGTTCTTCCCGAACGCGACCTCACCCGGCGCCTGAGCCGCTGGGGTCAGCCGCTGGGGCCGGATCGCCGCTGGCGCTTCAGCCCCAAAGCCGGGGGTTGGCCAGTTGCGCGGCGATGCGTTCCGCCGCGATGGCCAGCAGCCGGTGGCCCTTCTCCGCACTGGCCGGCCGCGCATCCCCCACCACGCCGCTGGGGGACACTTCCTTGAACGAACGCCGCA
>CANBXZ010000195.1 GCA_947373495.1 Acetobacteraceae bacterium | reverse complement strand
CTGGGCAGCACGAAGCCCATCTCCTGCGCCATGCTCCGGCGCAACGCCTTGATCTGCTCGGTCAGCTTCGGCGCGTCGCCGGCCGCCAGCGACAGCAGGCCATAGCCCAGTTCCAGCCGCAGCAGGTCCATCCGCAGCGTGTCGGAGATCGGTGGCTCCCCGGGTTCGGGCGGCGGGGGTGGCGGTGCGTGGGTGACCAGGCGTTCGGCCTTGCGCTTGTGCCAGGCGGCGGCGGCGGCGCCCCCGGCCAGGGCCAGGAACGGCAACAGCGGCATGCCGGGCAGCAGCGCCATCACCGCCGCGGCGCCGGCGGCCAGGGCCAGTGGCTTCCAGCCGCCGCCCAACTGGCGCAGCATGGCCTTGTCCACCGTGCCTTCGCTGTTGCCCTTGGTCACCACGATGCCGGCGGCCACCGAAACCAGCAACGCCGGAATCTGGCTCACCAGGCCGTCGCCCACGGTAAGCGCGGTGAAGGTGGTGGCGGCGTCGCCGAAGGCCAGGCCATGCCGGCCGATGCCGATGGCCAGCCCGCCCAGCAGGTTGATGAAGGTGATGATGAGCCCGGCGATGGCGTCGCCGCGGACGAATTTCGCCGCGCCATCCATGGCGCCGTGGAAGGCGCTTTCCTGTTCCAATTCGCTGCGGCGCTTGCGGGCGGCGTTCTCGTCGATCAGGCCGGCGGAAAGGTCGGCGTCGATCGCCATCTGCTTGCCGGGCATCGCGTCCAGGCTGAAGCGTGCCGCCACTTCGGCGATGCGGCCGCTGCCCTTGGTGATGACCATGAAGTTGATGACGAGCAGGATGGCGAAGACGATGAGGCCAACGATCACGTCGCCGCCCATCAGGAAGCCGCCGAAGGCCTGCACCACATGGCCGGCGGATTGCTGGCCCTCATGCCCATGGGTCAGGATGATGCGCGTGGTGGCGACATTCAGCGCCAGGCGCAGCAGCGTGGTCAGCAGCAATATCTGCGGGAAGCTGGTGAAATCCAGCGGCCGTTCCAGGAACAGCGACACCATCAGGATCAGCACCGCCATGGTGATGGACAGCGCCAGCCCCATGTCCAGCAGCAGCGGCGGCAGCGGCACCACCAGAACCGCCAGCAGCATGGTGACGCCGAGCGCCAGCGCCACGTCACTGCCGGGCTGTGCCCGTTGCAGCCAGCCGGGCAGGGCGAAGCCCTTCATGCCTCAGGCCCCTTGGGCGTAGAATCCCGGCGGCAGCATGCCGGGCACCGCCGGCACCGCCACGCCCTGGGCGCGGTAGTCGTGCAGCTTGTTGCGCAGCGTGCGGATGGAAATCCCCAGTATCTCCGCCGCCCGGGTGCGGTTGCCCAGGCAATGCGTCAGGGTTTCCAAAATCAGGTCGCGCTCCACCTCCTCCATCCTGCGACCCACCAGCTGCGTCACCGGCTTCATCGCCTGGGCGGGCGTAGCGGGCGCCGGGCTGGTGCCCGTGGCGGCGGCTGTGGCGGCGGCCGGGGCTTCCTCGCGCGGCATGCTGGGCACGATCGGCAGCTCGATCGCCTCGGCGCCAATCGCCTCGCCCTGCGCCAGCAGCACGGCGCGGTGGATGGTGTTTTCCATCTCCCGCACATTGCCGGGCCAGCTGTGCTGCGCCAGCTTCTGCCGCGCCTCGGCGTTCAGCGGCCGCTTCGGCACGCCATTGGCGCGGGCGAAGCGGCCGGCGAAATGGTCCGCCAGCAGCTGGATGTCGCCCGGCCGTTCCCGCAGCGGCGGAATCCGCAGCGCGATGACGTTCAGGCGGAAGTACAGGTCCTCGCGGAAGCGACCGGCGCGCACCTCGCCCACCAGGTCGCGGTTGGTGGCCGCCAGGATGCGGCAGTTCACCTTCACCGGCGCGCTGCCGCCCAGCTTGTCCACTTCCTTTTCCTGCAGGGCGCGCAGCAGCTTGGCCTGCAGCCTCGGGTCCATCTCGCCGATCTCGTCCAGCAGCAGCGTGCCGCCTTCGGCCTGTTCGAACTTGCCCTTGCGGCTGGCCACGGCGCCGGAAAAGGCGCCCTTCTCATGCCCGAACAACTCGCTTTCCATCAGCGTCTCGGGCAGTGCGGCGCAGTTCAGCGCCACGAACGGCCCGCCGCCGCGCTTGCTCAGCTTGTGGATGTGTCGCGCCAGCACTTCCTTGCCGGTGCCGCTTTCGCCGGTGATGAGCACGCTGGCCTCGGCGCGGGCGATCTGCGCCGCGCGTTCCAGCACCGCCGCCATCGCCGGGTCGGCATGCACCGGCGCATCGGGTTCGCCCGCCACCGCCTGCAACAGCGCCACGATCAGGTCCGCGTCCGGCGGCAGCGGCAGGAATTCCCGTGCCCCCGCCCGGATGGCGCGCACCGCCGCCGCCGCATCCACGTTGCGGCCACAGGCAATGACCGGGCAGTGGATGCGTTCCTCCGCCAACTGCGAGACCAGCCAGCCGACATCATGCGCCAGTTCGCACAGCGCCAGGTCGGCGCCATCCACCCGCAGCCGCACCATGGCGGAGGCCACGCCATCCGCATGCATCAGCCGCGCGCCACGCACCTGCGCCATGCGCGCGGCCTGGCCCAGTTCCCCGCCCAGGGAGCCGATGACGAGGACCCGTGTCATCCCATGCGATCCGCTTTGACGATTTCGGTCATGGTCACGCCCAGGCGGTTGTCGTCCACCATCACCACCTCGCCACGCGCCACCAGGCGGTTGTTGACGTAGATGTCCACCGCCTCGCCCAGCTTGCGGTCCAACTCCACCACCGCGCCGCGGCCGAGCTTCAGCAGTTGCGAGACCTGCATGGTGGCGCGGCCCAGCACGGCGCTGACCTGCACCGGAATGTCGTACACCGCCTCCAGGTCGCGCGCCGCCGCGCCCATCTGCGGCCGCACCCCGGCCACGTCGGCAACGCCCAGCGCTTCGAAATCATCTGCCATGATGCTATTGTCCTTGCAGGCCGAGGGCGTGCAGCACCTCGGCCACCATTGAACGCTGCCGCGCCAGTTCCATTGCCGCCCCGCCGCCGCGCCACTTCGCGCGGGCGTCGCCCGGCGCCAGGGTTGCGTCCTCCACCACCTCTATCCGCGTGTCGCCGATGGCGGCGGCGCAGGCTTCGCCCAGCCCGGGCGCCACGCTGAGGGTCAGGCCGTGGGTTTCCTCCAGCACCGGGCGCAGGGTTTGCGCCAGCAGCGTCGCGGTTTCCGCCGCCAACCTGGCGCTGGCCGCGGGCAGGGAGGTGTCCACCGCCGCCAGCAGCAGCCGGGCCAGGGCGTCGCTGGCCAGGTCCATCGCCTCGGCCGCGGCGGCGCCGGCCTGTTCCATCGCCACGGCCACCGCCTGCAACGCCGCGGCCAGTTGCGCCGCCTGGGTGGCCGCCGCCACGCGCTGGCCTTCCGCCAGGCCCAGCGCCTGGCCTTCGGCCCGGGCCGCGGCGAGCATGGCGCTGCGCTCCGCCTGTTCCATCTCCGCCAGGGCGGTATCGGCCGAGGGCGCTGGCGCGTCGAAGTCGCGCACCTGCAGCCCGCGGGTTACCCGCTGGGCCGGCACAACCCCGGCGCGGCCGGGCTGGTAGGGCAGGAAGCTGTTCATTTCAGTACACCATCTCTTCCTCGCGGCCGTCCTGCATGACGATCTGGCCCTGCGCCGCCATGTCCTTGGCCATGGCCACGATCGCGGCCTGCGCCTCGTCCACGTCCTTCAGCCGCACCGGGCCGATGCCGGCGATGTCGTCCTTCAGCAGCTTGGCGGCGCGTTCGGTCAGGTTCTGCATGAACAGGTCGCGCAGCGCGTCCGAGGCACCCTTCAGCGCCAGCGCCAGCTTGTCCTTCTCCACCGCGCGCAGCAGCACCTGCAGCCCGGCGGCGTCCAGCCGTTGCAGGTCCTCGAAGGTGAACATCAGGCTGCGGATCTTCTCGGCGCTGTCGCGGTTGCGTTCCTCCAGCGCGCTGAGGATGCGGCCTTCGGCCTGGCGGTCCAGGTTGTTGAAGATCTCCGCCATCATCTCATGCGCGTCGCGCCGCTGGGCACGGGCCAGGTTGGACATGAACTCGGCCTTCAGCGTGCGCTCCACGCCGTCCAGGGCTTCCTTCTGCACCGTCTCCATCCGCAGCATGCGCATGACCACGTCCCTGCTGAAGCCTTCCGGCAGCAGCGTGAGCACGCGCGCCGCGTGTTCCGGCCGCACCTTGGTGAGCACCACGGCCACGGTCTGCGGGTATTCATTCTTCAGGTAGTTCGCCAGCACCGCCTCATTCACGTTGCCCAGCTTGTCCCACATGGTGCGGCCGGCGGGGCCGCGGATTTCCTCCATGATCTGGGTGACGCGGTCGGGCGGCAGGGTCTTCAGCAGCAGGCGCTCGGTGCTCTCGAAGCTGCCCACCAGGCTGCCGGCCTGGCCCATCTGCTCGGCGAACTCGCGGCACAGTTCCTCCACCATCTGCGCCGGCACCGAACCCAGCTGGGCCATGGCGGCGGAGATGTCGCGGATCTCATCCTCATGCATGCGCGCGAACAACGAGGCGGCGTGTTCCTCGCCCAGCGCCAGCAGCAGCGTGGCGGCCTTCTGCGGCCCGCTCAGCTTGCGGAAGGAACCACTCATGTCGCCTCCGTCGGGGCCAGCCAGCGCCGCATCACGCCGACGGATTCCTCAGGGTGCCGGCTGACCATTTCCGCCAGCGCGGCGATCGAGGAAGCGCGCAACTGCCCTTCCACGTGCGACAGCGAGATCATCTCCTCCGCGCCGGTCAGCGCCGCGGCGCCACCGCTGGCGCCGGGCAGCGCGGCATGGGCCTCACCGCCGCCGGGCAGTGCGGTGGCCCCGGCCCCGGCAGTGCCGCCGCCGATGGCGCCGCCGGCCTGGGCGCCAGGCAAGGTGCCGGCCGGCACCAGCGTGGCGGTCAGCCGGCTGACCATGGGCCGGCCAACCAGCAGGATGGCGGCCAGCGCCACCAGCGCCATCAGCGCGCTTTCCGTCAGCCGGGTGAGCATGGGGGCCGAGAAATCCAGCCCCATGAAGCCGGCCGGCGCCTCGCTGCCGCCTTCCGGCGGGGCGGCGAAGCGCATGGAGACAACCTCCACCTTGTCGCCGCGCTGTTCATTGAAGCCGACGGCGCTGCGCACCAGCGCGGTGATGCGGGCCAACTCCTCCGCATTGCGTTCGCGCCAGCGCGGGGTGCCGCCTTCGCCGGGTTCGCTGATGCCATCCACCAGCACCGCCACGGAAACCCGCTTCAGCACCGGCTGGTCGCGCACCACGTTGCGGGTGGTGCGGCCGATTTCGTAGTTGGTGGTTTCTTCCTGCTTGCTTTCGGTGCTGGCGCCACCGGGCGTCGCCGCCTCGGTGCCCGGCAGGTTGCCGGCCACGCTGGTGGGCGCTGGTTCGGCACCGCGATTCTGTTCCTGGGTGCTCTGCGTGCTGCGCGCCACCTGGTTTTCCGGGTCGAAGCGTTCCTCGCGGGTTTCCACCCGGTCGAAGTCCATCTCCACCGTGGTTTCGGCCCGCACCCGGCCGAGCCCGAGGCTGCGTTCCAGCATTTCCTCCACCGCGCGGGAAAGCCGTACTTCCTGGGCGCGGCGCAGTTCGTCCTGGGTGGCGGCGCTGGCCGGGCCGCTCAGCGCCTGGCCGCCGCGGGCCAGCAATTCGCCGCGGCTGTCCACGATGCTGACATTCTGCGGCCGCAGCCCGGGCACGCCGGTGGCCACCAGGTGCAGCACCGCCTGCACACCCTCCCGGTCCAGCCGCTGGGCGCCGGCCATGGTCAGCACCACGCTGGCCTGCGCCTCGCCCTGTTGGCGGCTGAACGGTTCCCGCCGCGGCAGCACCAGGTGCACGCGGGCGGCGCGCACGCCATTGATGGTGCGGATGCTGCGGGCCAACTCGCCTTCCATCGCCCGCAGCCGGTTCAGGTCCTGCTGGAAGGGCGTGGTGGTCAGGCTGTCGCCACGGTCGAACAACTCCCACCCCACGGCACCGCCGGCCGGCAGGCCCTCACGCGCCAGGGTCAGCCGCAGCCGGGGGATCTGGTCCGCGGGGGCGAGGATCTGGCTGCCGCCGGCGGCAAGGCGATAGGGCACCCGGGCGCGTTCCAGCGCCGCCACCACGGCACCGGCGTCGCGACTTTCCAACTCGCTGTACAGCGGGGCCATCACCGGCTCGCCGGCGCGCATGCCCATGAAGCCGAGCAGGCCCAGCACCGCCAGGGCCACGCCACCCATGGCCAGCAGCCGCACCGCCCCCAGGGCGCGCAGCCCGGCGATCAGCCCTTCCATGGCAACCTACGCGCCCGCATGCCTTTTGCCCTGCCAGCCATGGGCAAATAGTGCCGGGCGCCGCGTTTAAGCCGCGTTAAGTGAAGCGCCCCCCGCCGGATCAATCCACGCTGACAACCTGGTCCATGCCGATGCCGGTGGGGCCGAACATCAGCTGCAGCACGTTGCCGTGGCGCTGCACGCCGGTGACATCGGCCAGGGCGGTGCCGGTCAGCGGCACGGTGCTGCCATTGGGGCCCACGCCGACCACGCTGTAGGTATAGGCGCCATCGGCCAGCCGGGTGCCGGCATCGGTGCGGCCATTCCAGGCCCATTCGGTGGCGGACTTGCCCAGCGGCACGGTTTCGCTGCGCAGGATGGTGCCGTTGTTGTCCAGCACCTGCACCCGCGCGGCGGTGGCGGTGGTGGCCACCGGCAGGCGCACCGTGGCGCTGCCGCCCTGCAGCGGCAGGGTGGTGCCGGAGAGTTCCACCCGCCGCCCCACCAGGTCTGCCGAGGCGGTCAGCGATTGCGATTGCTGCAGGCTGATCAGCGCGTTCAGGTTGGTGTTCATGCTGATCTGCTGTTCCACCTGGGCGAAGGAGACCAACTGGTTGGTCATTTCCGTCGGGTCCATGGCGTTGGTCGGGTCCTGGTTCTGCAACTGGGTCGTCAGCATCTTCAGGAAGGTGTTGAAATCCCCGGCGATGGTCTTGGACGCGGCGGCGGTGGCGCTGCCGGCGGCCGGGTTGGTGGCGGTGGCCGAGGCGGTGGCGAGGGCGGTGGTCATCGTGGTGTCCTTCGCAAGGTCGGGCGCAAGTTCGGGCGCCAGGTCGGGCGCAACGTCAGGGGCAGGGGCAGGGGCAAGCGTGGGTCAGATCGAAAGGTCGAGCAGGCTGAGCGCCAGGCGTGGCGGTGGGGTGGCTTCCGGCAGCAGCCGCCCGGCCCGGCCTGGCTGGCCGCCCCAGCGCTGGCTGCCTTGCTGGGCCTGCTGGCCCTGGGCGTCGGCCTGGTCCTGGCCGCCACCCAGGCTGAAGCTCAGGCGGCATTGGTCCGGCTGAATGCCGGCCTGGGCCAGGGCGCGGCCGAGTTCCGGCGCATCCCGTTGCAGCAGGGCCAGGGTCTCCGGCCGCTCGGCCACCACCTTCACCTGCGCGGCGCTGCCATCCGTCGGGCGTTCGATGCGGATTTCCACCTTGCCCAGGGCGCCGGGGTCCAGCGCCACGGTCAGGCTGGGGCTGGCGCCATGGCCCAGCGCCACGGCGACCACCACCGGGGCCAATTGCCGGGCCGGTGGCACGCTGGGCGCCTGGCGTGGCGCGGCGATGGCCGGTGCCGGCGTGGCCAGGGGGGCGGGCGGTGGCGGGGGTGGCGGCGGCACGACCTCGGCGGCGGGGGCGATGAGGCTGGCCGGGTCGGGGGTGGCCGGGGCTTCGAGCAGGGCCTCGGGCGCGGCCCTGGTGGCGCGGGCCGGCGGGGTCGTGGCCTGCACCAGGGCCGGGCGTGGTGCGGGCTGGGCCACGCCATTGCCCTCGGCCGCGGTGGGTGGTGCGGCTTCGGCGCCGGCTTGCGTGGCGCCCGGTGCCGGACGCATGGCGCTGGCGGCGGTTTGAGCCAAGCTGGGCAAGCCGGGACCGCTGGCCATTGGCGGGGCGAGCGTCCCGGCCTGGCCCGAGCTGGCGCTGGCCCCTGGGGCCGCGCCCGGCGCGGGGCCGGCGGGCAGGCCGCCAGCGCCG
>CANBXZ010000194.1 GCA_947373495.1 Acetobacteraceae bacterium | reverse complement strand
TGCCAGGGGCGCCTCACCAACTGCCGCAGGCGGTGGCCACGACCTCACACTGGCCGCGCCCGGAACAGGCGGCAATGGCGGCGCGCGCCGCTTCGGCGGGGGTATTGCCCTTGCCGTATTCCACCAGCGTCACCTGGAAGGTACGCGGGTCCGAGGTGCGGATCAGCCCGGCGACCCGCCCAGCCTGCGCGGCGGCGACGCATTCGCCCGGGCCGGCTTCGGCCAGTGGCCGGCAATGGGCACTGGCGCGGGCGGCGCAGGCACGCTCGGCTTCCATATGCGCCTGGTTGCGGTCCCGCTGGCCCTGGCTGAGCCCGGTGGCGCCGTTGGGCGGCGTGGCGGCGTAGAGCACGCCCCAGGTGCCGCTGCTGGCCGGTGGCGCCGGGGCCGCCGTGCCCAGCGCCCGGCGCGGCGCGGCGTTGATGCCTCGGGTGAAGTCGCTGCCGGCCTGGCAGCGGATCAGGCAGGCCTGCACGGCGGGCGGGTTGCTCGCCAGGTCGCGGCCGAGGGCGTTGCATTGCTGCCGGCAGGCCGGGGTTATCGGCCGGGTCTGCGCCAGGGCGGGCAGTGCCGCCAGCAGCAGGCAGCACAGCGCCACAAGGCCGGGCCGGAGAGGGTGGATGCGGGTCACTCCCCACTTCATGCCGGCTCGCGCCCGGCAAGGCCAGTCTGGATAAGTCGCATTTGGTTGACGACCCGCCAGTCTCTTCCCGCCCCAGGCGAAGATCGGGCGTCAGACCGGCAGGGTGGCAACGGCCAGCGCGCCGCCTTCGGGGGCGTTGCGCAGCACCACATCGCCGCCATGGGCGCGCAGGATGTTGCGGGCAATGGGCAGCCCCAGCCCGCTGCCGCCGGTTTCCCGGTTGCGGCTGGATTCCAGGCGGCGGAATGGCTGGAACACGTTCTCCAATTCGGCCGGGGGAATGCCGGGGCCGTTATCCGCCACCTCAAGCCGCACCGGCTGGCCGGGCGCCGGGGCGGCCACCAGCCGCAGCCGCGCCGCCTGGCCATAGGCCAGCGCATTGCCCACCAGGTTGGCGATGGCCCGCTTCAGCGCCACCGGCCGGGCCTGCACCACCAGGCGCTCCGGCCCGGCATAGCTGATCTGCTCGGCCAGGTCGGGGTGGGCATCGGTCGCGTCGTCCAGCACGGTGCGGCACAGCGCCACCAGGTCCAGCAGCACGCTGGGTTCGGCGGCGCTGTCGTCCCGGGCAAAGGCCAGGGTGGCGGTGATCATCGCCTCCATCTCGGCCAGGTCGGCCAGCATTTTGCGCCGCTGCTCGTCGTCGTCCATGAACTCGGCGCGCAGGCGCAGCCGGGTGATGGGCGTGCGCAGGTCATGTCCGATGGCGGCCAGCAGCTGGGTGCGGTCGCCCACGAAGCGGCGGATGCGCTCGGCCATGGTGTTGAAGGCCGCGGCGGCGCGGGCCACCTCGGTGGGGCCGGTTTCCGGCAGCGGCGGGGCGTTCACATCGCGGCCCAGCCGGTCGGCGGCATCGGCCAGGGCGCGCACCGGCCAGATCAGCCGGCGCACCGCCCACAGCGTCAGCGCCCCGGCGGTGAAGGTCATCACCGCGAAGGCCATCAGGAAGGTTTCGGAATGCCACGGCCGCGGCGGCAGCATCCGCACCTGCAGGTTCAGCCATTGCCCATCGGCCAGGCGCAGGGACGCAGCCCATTCGCCCAGCCGGGGCGGCCCGGCCCAGTCCCGCCCGCGTGGCGGGCCAAAGTCCCGCGTCTTTCCGGGCAGCGCGAATTCAGGCGGCAATGGCGGCGGCAGCCCGCCCAGCCGGTCCGGTGGCGCCAGCGGGCCGATGCGGATCTCGCGCGGGCGGAAGCGCATCGGGCCGGCGGCCTGCAACTGGTCCAGCCGGAACAGCCGCATGATGGGCGGCGGCGGCGTCGGCGAGCCCGACGGCACCAGGGCCGCGTCGTCCAGGCTGGCGGTCAGGCCGGGGGGCAGTTCCACATCGGCCAGCAACTGCGCCCGGCGGTCCGGCGGTGCCAGCACCACGGTGCGCCACAGGCCGAAGGCACGGGCGGAAATCTCCCGCGCCTGGGCGAAACGCTGCAGATCCACCCGGTCCAGCGCATGAATGGTCAGGCCCGCCGCCTGCACCAGGGTGAGCCCCAGCAGCAGCACCAGGGCGGTGCGGCCGGCCAGGCTGCCCGGCCACAACCAGCACAACGGCGCCGGCAGCCCGCGCTGGGCAACAGCGGGCGCGGCAGGCGCGGCAGGCGCGGCAGGCGCGGCAGGCGAAGTTGGCTCTGGCCGGGGCAGCGCGCCATCCATCGGTCAGCCCTTTTCCACCGTGGCGGCCAGCACATAGCCACCGCCCCGCACCGTCTTGATGAGGGAGGGGTTGCGGCCGTCATCCTCCAGCTTGCGGCGCAGGCGGGAAACCGCCACGTCGATCGCGCGGTCGAACGGGCCGGCCTGGCGGCCACGCAGCAGGTCCATCAGCATGTCCCGCGTCAGCACCCGGTTGGCGCGTTCCACCATCACCTGCAACAACTCGTATTCGCCACCGGTCAGCGGCACCTCGACGCCATCCGGGTTCAGCAACCGGCGCCGGGACGGCTCCAACTGCCAGCCGCCGAAGCGGATGACCTTGGCCGGCGGCTCCTTCACCCCGGACCCGCCCTCGCCGGAGGCGCGGCGCAGCACGGCACGGATGCGGGCCAGCAGCTCGCGCGGGTTGAACGGCTTGCCCAGGTAGTCGTCGGCGCCCAACTCCAGCCCCACGATGCGGTCGGTCTCCTCCGCCATGGCGGTGAGCATGACAATCGGCGTGTCGCCCTGGCCGCGGATCCAGCGGGCCACGTCCAGGCCGCTTTCGCCCGGCAGCATCAGGTCCAGCACCACCAGGTGGTAACGGCCGAGCGGCCAGAGCTTGCGGGCCTCCTTCGCGTCCCGCGCGGCGGTGACGCGCATGCCCTGGCGCTCCAGGAACTTGGACAGGAGGTCGCGGATTTCGCGGTCGTCGTCGACCACCATGATGTGCGGCACGGGTTCCATGAGCTGTTACATAGCGCGTTCAGGCCGCGCCGGGCGGGACGGTTGCGTTCCGTTGCAATTCGGCACGTGGCGCGACGCCATACGGCAACATGACGGGCGCATTGTCCGCCACGTCATCCAACACGGGAGAAGCCAGATGCGTCATTCTCTGTTCAATCGCTTCCATCGCCAGGCCGGCCGGGCCGGCACCGTCGCCATCGCCGCGTTGGCCGCCACCGCCTGGATCGCCCCGGCCCTGGCGCAACCGGCGCCGCCGCCCGGCGCCCCGATGCCGCCCGGCCAGCAGATGCCCGGCGGTCCCATGGGCGGTCCCATGGGCGGCCCGGGCGGTGGCCCGATGGGTGGCCCCGGGGGTCATATGGGTGGCCACATGGGGGGGCATATGGGTGCCCCTGGGGCCGGCCACATGGGCATGCACCACGGCATGCACCACCGGGGGCCCTTCGGCGGGTTGATCTTCCCGCGGGAAGACAAGGCCCTGACCACGGCCGAGGTGCAGAAGATCGCCGAAGCCTTCCTGCTGTGGCAGGGCGAGCGCAACTGGCGCGTGACCGAGGTGAAGGAAGCCGCCAACAACACGGTGGAATTCGCCGTGACCACGGCCGAGGGCGGCGTGGTGGCCCGCTTCAGCATGGACCGCAAGACCGGCCGGCCGCGCCGCATCGGCTGAGCCACGCCGCAAGGCAAGCGCCAAGGGGCGGGATGGGCTATGCCTGCGGGCATGGACGCCACCCCGCCCTTTCCGCATCCGCCCGCCTGGGCCATGGCCGGCCTGGCCGCCCTGGCGGAACAGGACCCTCGCCTCGCCGGCATCATCCCCGCTGCCGGGCCCCTGCCCTGGCGCAGCCGGGACCCTGGCTTTGCCGGCCTGCTGCGCACCATCTGCGGCCAACAGATCAGCAACCAGGCCGCCGGCGCCATCTGGGCCCGGCTGAGCGCCATTCCCGGCGCGCTGGAACCGGCCGGGCTGCTGCTGCTGGAGGATGCGGTGCTGTGCGGCGTGGCCGGGCTTTCCCGCCCCAAGGCGGCGCATGCCCGTTCGCTGGCCACCGCCTGCGTGGACGGCCGGCTGGACTTCGCCGCCCTGCCGGGCATGACCGACGCCGAGGCGGTGGCGCATATCGCCGCGGTGAAGGGGCTCGGCCCCTGGACCGCGGCCGTGCACCTGCTGTTCGCCGAACAGCGGCCGGATGTGTTTCCGCCCGGAGATGTCGCCCTGGCGGCGAGCGCGGCGCATCTGCTGGGGTTGCCGGAACGGCCCAGCTTCAAGGCGCTGGACAGGCTGGCGGAGGGGTGGCGGCCGTGGCGGTCCCTCGCCGCCCGGTTGCTCTGGCATCACTGGCGCTGCGTGACCGGGCGCCCGGCCGGGGAGCAGGGCTGAACCCAGCGTCACGCCCTGCGGTGATGCCGCCTCAGGCGATCACGTGCTGGCGCCCGGCGCCTGTTGCAGAATGGCGGCCGGCCATTCGATTTCCTGGCCATCGACGAAGAAGCTGATGGTGGATTCGTCCTCGCTGTCCCAGGCGCGCAGGGCGACCATGGCGATGAGGCCGAGCCACGGGCTGGCCGGCAGGTCGGCCGAGACATGCAATTGCAAGGTGCCCCGGTCGTCGTGCAGTTGCAGCACGTTGTGGGCCCAGACCATTTCCCCCACCGAGCTTTCCGAATCCGCGGCCGGCAGGGTGACCATGCGCAGCAACTCGCGCGCCCGGCCGTCGGTGCGGATCAGCCGGCGGAGCCGCCAGGGTTCTTCTTCCGCGTTATGGGCGGAAAGCTTGGGTTCAACCGGTTCCATGCCACCTGCACCGTGCCCCGGCCACGCTGGCTGCGCCGCCGCCGGGCCCGGGTCCTGATATTCATTGGCATTTTGGCAAATCTGCCGGCCGGGCGCCATGCGTAACGCTGGCATGTCGAGGTATTTTGCTGTCAGATATCGCGATAATTTTATGTCGGAGGGTCTTGCATGATCTCGCGTCGCGCACTGTTTGCCGCCACCGCTTGCTTGACCTGCGCCGGGATGCTGCCGGCCGGCCCCGCCCGGGCGGCGGATTCCTCGGTGCCCCACACCTCACTGAGCCCGGACCAGGCATTGGCCCGCCTGCTGGAGGGCAACAGCCGCTTCGTGGCTGACAGCCCGATGGCCCCGGCCATCGACAGCCATCGCCGGCACGACCTGGCCGGTGGCCAGGGGCCCTTCGCCGCGCTGGTTGGCTGCGCCGACAGCCGCACCCCGCCGGAGGCCCTGTGCGGTGCCGGCCTGGGCGATATCTTCACCACCCGCGTGGCCGGCAACACCATGACCGCACCGGCCGTGGCCAGCCTGGCCTATTCGGTGAAGGCGCTGGGGGCGCCGCTCATCATGGTGATGGGCCATGAACGCTGCGGCGCCGTGGCGGCCGCGGTGGAGTTCGTCACCAAGGGCACCCGCCTGCCCAGCCCGATGATGGCCATGGTGGAACCCATCGTGCCGGCGGTGCGCGCTGCCCGGCACTTGCAGGGCGACCTGCTGGACAATGCGGTGCGGGAAAACGCCAAGGCGGTGGCCAAGGCGCTGCGGGAAAACGCCGCGTTCCGGCCCGAAGTGGCCAACCACAGGCTGCGCGTGGTGGCGGCGCGCTACGACCTGGACGACGGCAAGATCGAGGTATTGGCCGGCTGAAGGCCGCATCCTGGCCGGGCACCTGCCCGGCCGGTATCCGCCCTAAAGCTGCGGCAATACCGCGGCAAGCGGCCAGGGCAGCGGCTCGCCCTCCACCAGGAATTCAACCTCGCCCTCATCCTCGCCATTCCAGGCGCGGGACAGCACCAGGGCGATCACCGACAACCAGGCGGAACTGCCCAGGGCGGCGGAAATGCTGGCCTGCAACACGCCACGTTCGTCATGCAGCCGGCTGACATGGCTGGACCAGACCTGCTCGCCCACGCTGCTGGCCGAGTCACTGGCTTCCGGCGTCGCCACCCGCATGAGTTCCCGCACCCGTCCATCGGTGCGGATCAAGCGGGCAATGCGCCAGGGTTCGTCCTCGGCGTCGTAGGCGGTAAAGACCGGTTCGTTGGGTTCCATGGCGTGTTCCTGAACCCCACAGCCGGCCGAATTATGGCTGGATCGGCGGGGCTGCATCAAATCCGTTGGCGAGCATACCGCGCGGAGCGATAAACCGATACGGATTACGCGGCAGATAACGGGCGGTGCCCGGCTGCGCCTGCACCTTGCCGTCGCGCATCACCACCTCGCCCCGGCGCACCGTGGCCACCGGCCAGCCGGTGACCTCCATGCCCTCATAGGGGGTGTAGTCGATGGCATGCTGCATGAGGCCGTTGGTCAGCGTCACCTGCTTCCTCGGGTCCCACAGCACCAGGTCGGCATCGGCGCCGACGTTGATGCTGCCCTTGCGCGGCGCCAGCCCCATCAGCCGGGCCGGGTTGGTCGCGGTCAGCGCGACGAACTGCTCCAGCGAGATGCGGCCCTTCACCACGCCTTCGCTGAACAATATCGGCAGCCGCGCCGCCAGGCCGGGCAGGCCGTTCGGAATTTGGCTGAACGGCGCGCCTCGCCCGGCCGCCGCCTTGCCCTCGGTGCCCTGGAAGCTGCTGCCGGAATGGTCGGAGGAGACCACGTCCAGCACGCCGCGCCGCAGCATGGCCCAGACCCGGGCATGTTCCGCCGCGTCCCGCGGGCTGGGGCTGCACATGTACTTGGCGCCCTCGAAGGCCCCGTCCTCGGGGTTGGTGCGGGCCATGTGGTCGGCGGTGAGGGTCAGGTATTGCGGGCAGGTCTCGCCCCATACCTTCACGCCGCGGGCCTGGGCGCGGGCGATCTCCTCGGCGGCTTCCTCGCAGGAGACGTGGAACACCTGGATCGGCTGGTCCACCAGTTCGGCCAGGGCGATGGCACGGTGGGTCGCTTCCCGCTCCACCACCGGCGGGCGGGACCAGCTATGGTATTCCGGCGCGGTCAGGCCGGCGGCCAGCAGGGCTTCGGTGCGCCAGTTGATGGCGTGGTAGTTCTCGCAATGCACCGTCACCAGCATGCCGTGGCGCCGGGCGGCGGCCAGGGTGCGCAGGTATTGCGCGTCGTCCAGGTGCAGCGGGTCGTAGGTCAGGAACACCTTCAGGCTGCGCAGGCCATCGGCCACCAGGGCCGGCAATTCCTGGTTCAGGGCCAGGTCGGAGGCATCGGTGATGATCTGGTGGAAGGCGTGGTCCACCATGCCGGTGGCGCCGCGGCGCTTGTGTTCCCAGTAGCGCTCGGCAATGCCGTGGCCCTTCCACTGCTGCACGAAGCACACCACGGAGGTGGTGCCGCCGGCGAAGCAGGCCGCCGAGCCACTGATGAAGCTCTCCTCGATGACAGAGCCATCGGGCATCTGCTCTTCCAGGTGGCAATGGCTGTCCACGCCACCTGGCAGCACCAGCAGGCCATCGGCCTCCAGCACCGTCTCGGCATCCGTGATGCGTTCGGCCAGGGCAACGATGCGGCCGCCCTTCACCCCCACGTCGCAGCGCGTGGTGCCGAAAGCGCCCACCACCGTGCCACCGCGCACCGCCAGATCGAATTCGGCCATCACCGCTCTCCATTGCCTGCCCCGGGGCAGGCACGGAGCGTGCCAGAACGCCGCGCCCGGGTCACCCGGCCGGCTCAGTGCACTTCCAGCAGCGCCACCGGCAGTTGCGCCAGCACCTGGTCCAGCGGCAGCCGGTCCGCCGCCGCCACCAGCACGGCGCCGGTCAGCGGGTTCTTCCAACTGCGGGCCTTGCCGACGCGGGGCAGCACCAGCTGGGTGCCTTGCCAGCGCGCCGGCGGCACCAGCGGCAGCGCGCCCGGCCCCAGCAGCCCCGCCGCCAGCCGGGTGACCACCGTGATGGCCACCTGGCCGCGATGCCGCCGGGCGAAGGCCAGCACATGGTTGGCCAGCGGGCCTTCCGCCGCCAGGGGCAGGTATTCCCCGGT
>CANBXZ010000193.1 GCA_947373495.1 Acetobacteraceae bacterium | reverse complement strand
GCGCTGGCGAAGGTGGTGGCCTCGGCGGAGGTGGCGCCGCGGTTGGCGACCCTGGGGGTGACGCCGAGGCAGGAGGACCCGGCGGCGCTGCGGCAGCGGATCATCCGCGACGTGGCCCGTTGGAAGGACGTGGTGAAGGCGGCGGGGATCATGCCATGAGCCTGGAGGCTTTCCTCGGCGCGCTGGCCGCCGACCCGGCCCTGGTGGCCGATTTCCATGGGTTGTGCGACCGCGGCGGCCGGCTGGCCGGCAGTGCCAGCGAAGCCGCGGCCTTCGGCTTCGTGGCCGAGCGCCTGGCGCTGCTCGGCCCGGTGCGGGACGAGCCGGCGCCCTATGCCGGCTGGCGCTGCCAGGAGGCGCGGCTGGAGGATGTGGCCACCGGCCGCCTGCTGGGCTGTGCGCCCTTGCTCGGCACCGCCGCCACCCCGCCCGAGGGCCTGCTGCTGGAAACGCTGGACCTCGGCCGTGGCGCGCCGGAGCAGGTGGCCGCGGCGGGCGAGGCGGTGCGGGGCAGGGCGGTGCTGGCCGTGCATGAATACCCCTTCGCCGCCTGGACCGTGCATCGGCGGGTGAAGCTGAACGCGGCGGCGGCGGCCGGTGCGGCGGCCTTCCTCATCGTGCAGCCGGAACCCGGGGTGGGGCCGGTTTCCGGCAGTTCCGGCCGGGCGGGTGGCCAGGGCATTCCGGCGCTGGGCATCTCGGCCGAGGCCGGCGCCCTGCTGCGCGAGGGCCGCAAGGTGCGCCTGACCATCCAGGCCGAGGACCTGCCCGCCGCCACCACCCCGACGCTGGTGCTGGACCTGCCCGGCCGCGGTCCGGACCGGGTGGTGCTGAGCGCCCACCTGGACGGCCACCCGCTGGGCGAAAGCGCCATCGACAACGCCACCGGCCTGGCCGCCGCCATGGCGCTGGCCCGCGCTGCCGCGCCGCGGGTGGCCGGGCTGGAACGCGGCCTGACGCTGTGCGTGTTCGGGGCCGAGGAATGGGCGCTGGCGGGCAGCCGGGCCTGGCTGGCGGCGCGGCCGCCGGCGCAGTTGGCGCGGATGGCGCTGAACCTGAACCTGGACAGCATCACCGGCGGCCCGGGGCTGACCGCGCTGACCAGCGGCTTTGCGGCCCTGGGCGGCTTCGTGCAGGCGGCGGGGCGGCGCATCGGGGTGCCGGTGGGGGTTCACCTGCCGCTGATGACCAACTCCGACCACGCCAACTTCGCCGCCGCCGGGGTGCCGGCGCTGCGCCTGGTGGCGGGGTTCGACCAACCAGGCAGCGCGCTGCGCTACCTGCTGACCGGGGCGGATACCCGCGCCCTGGTGCCGCCGCAGGAATTGAAGGCGGCCACCCTGACCGCCGGGGCCATGCTGTGGGCCGCGCTGACGGCGCCGGCGGCGGTGCTTGCCGCACTGCGGTAGCCGGCCGGGGCGAGTTCAAGCGGCACATGAAGTCGGGCGCCCAAGCCGCTGCGAATCGTCCGGGCCGCGATTCGGCGGCGCCCAGGGCCGGGGGCGGGGGCGGCCGAAAAGCCACACCCGCCACCGCCATATGTGCTTGACGCCGGCCGCCCAAAGGCGAAGGGTAAGCGGAACATTGAGCGAACATCGGCGGTTATCCACGGCTTCGCGCGGCGTGGTGATTCGGCAACCGTTTACTTGATTTGGTGTTGGGTCGTGCCTGAGTGGCCAATATGTTGTGGCTACGTCTTGTCGGCAGAGCCTCCACGAGGCATGCTCCGGTCCGCCGGGCAGGTCCCGGTGGTAGATGAAGGGGAAGCGGTCGTGTTCGATGCTATTCAGATCGAGGGGCACTCGCAGGTCCGCATCGACCGCTCGCGGGATGCGCTGCTGACCGACTTCGGCAAGGCGACCCTCACCGACCGCTACCTGATGCCTGGCGAGAGCTACCAGGACCTGTTCGCCCGCGTGGCCAGTGCCTTCGGCGACGACGCCGCGCATGCCCAGCGCATCTACGACTACATCAGCAAGCTGTGGTTCATGCCGGCCACCCCGGTGCTGTCCAATGGCGGCACGGCGCGTGGCCTGCCGATCTCCTGCTTCCTGAACGAAGCCAGCGACAGCCTGGATGGCATCGTTGGCCTGTGGAATGAGAATGTCTGGCTCGCCTCCAAGGGCGGCGGCATCGGCAGCTATTGGGGCAACCTGCGCAGCATCGGCGAGAAGGTCGGCCAGAACGGCAAGACCAGCGGCGTGGTGCCCTTCATCCGCGTGATGGACAGCCTGACGCTGGCGATTTCCCAGGGCTCGCTGCGGCGTGGCTCGGCGGCCTGCTACCTGCCGCTGTCGCACCCGGAAATCGAGGAATTCATCGAGATCCGCCGCCCGACCGGTGGCGACCCCAACCGCAAGGCGCTGAACCTGCACCACGGCATCCTGGTGCCGGACGCCTTCATGCGCGCGGTGGAGAATGACGAGGAATGGGCGCTGACCAGCCCGAAGGACGGCGCCGTGGTGCGCAAGATCTCGGCCCGCAGCCTGTGGATCCGCATCTTGACGGCTCGGATCGAGACCGGCGAGCCCTACCTGATCTATTCCGACCACGTGAACCGGCAGATGCCGGAACACCACAAGCTGGCCGGGCTGGAGGTGAAGACCTCCAACCTGTGCAGCGAGATCACCCTGCCCACCGGGCTGGACCAGCATGGCCGCGAACGCACCGCGGTGTGCTGCCTGTCTTCGCTGAACTGCGAGACCTGGTTCGAGTGGAAGGACGACAAGCAGTTCATCCCGGATGTCATGCGCTTCCTGGACAACGTGCTGCAGGACTTCATCGACCGCGCGCCGGACAGCATGGCCAAGGCGAAGTACAGCGCCATGCGGGAACGCAGCGTGGGCCTGGGCGTGATGGGCTTCCACAGCTTCCTGCAGATGCTGAACGTGCCGTTCGAAAGCGTGGTCGCCAAGGTGTGGAACATGAAGATGTTCCGCCATGTGCGCGAACAGGCCGACGTGGCCAGCCGCGTGTTGGCCGAGGAGCGCGGCGCCTGCCCGGATGCCGCCGAATACGGCTTCATGGAGCGGTTTTCGAACAAGATGGCGATCGCGCCGACCGCCTCCATCAGCATCATCTGCGGTGGCGCCTCGCCCGGGATCGAGCCGATCGCGGCCAATGTGTACAACCACAAGACGCTGTCCGGCAGTTATATCGTCCGCAACCCCTACCTGAAGAAGCTGCTGGTCAAGCACGGCCGGGACGACGACGACACCTGGACCAGCATCACGGTCACCAAGGGCAGCGTGCAGCACCTGGATTTCCTGAGCGACCAGGAGAAGATGGTGTTCCGCACAGCGTTCGAACTGGACCAGCGCTGGGTGGTGGAACACGCCGCCGACCGCGCGCCGTTCATCTGCCAGAGCCAGTCGGTGAACCTGTTCCTGCCGGCCAATGTGCATAAGCGGGACCTGCACCAGATCCACATGATGGCGTGGAAGAAGGGCGTGAAGTCGCTGTACTACTGCCGCAGCCTCAGCATCCAGCGCGCCGACACGGTCAGCGCCAAGGTGGTGGGCGGCGACATGGGCATTGCCACGGCGCCGGCGGTGGCGAATGACGCGCAACTGCCCTTGCCGATGGTTGCGGTGCAGCCGGAAAGCACCAACTACGAAGAATGCCTGGCCTGCCAGTAAGCTTGCGGCGGGGGCTGGGGTGACACCGTCACCCCGGTGGGGGTGCGGGGGCGATGCCCCCGGTTCATGTCACTATTTTCGCGGAACGCAGCCATGCCCGACGGCATCAATTCCCCCGACGAATACCCGGTTCGCGCCGACCTGCTGACCGCCAACCCGGTCTACAAGCCGTTCCGCTACCCTTGGGCCTATGACGCCTGGCTGACCCAGCAGCGCGTGCATTGGCTGCCCGAGGAAGTGCCGCTGGCCGATGACGTGAAGGACTGGCAGAAGAACCTGACGCCGGGCGAGAAGAACCTGCTGACGCAGATTTTCCGCTTCTTCACCCAGGCTGACGTCGAAGTGAATAACTGCTACATGAAGCAGTATTCCCAGGTGTTCAAGCCGACCGAAGTGCTGATGATGCTGTCTGCCTTCAGCAACATCGAAACCATCCATATCGCCGCCTATTCCCACCTGCTTGATACGGTGGGCATGCCGGAGATCGAGTACAGCGCCTTCCTCAAGTACAAGGAGATGAAGGACAAGTACGACTACATGCAGAACTTCTCGGTCAGCAACAAGACCGAGATCGCCAAGACCCTGGCTGCCTTCGGCGCCTTTACCGAGGGTCTGCAACTCTTCGCCAGCTTCGCCATCCTGATGAACTTCCCGCGCTTCAACAAAATGAAGGGCATGGGCCAGATCGTCAGCTGGAGCGTGCGCGATGAGAGCCTGCACTGCGACAGCATCGTCAAGCTGTTCCGCACCTTCATCCAGGAAAACCCGGAAATCTGGACCGAGGAATTCCAGCGCGACCTGTACCTGATCTGCGCCACCATCGTGGACCACGAGGACGCCTTCATCGACCTGGCGTTCGAGATGGGCGGCGTTCAGGGCCTGCAGGCAGCGGATACCAAGCTGTACATCCGCTTCATTGCCGACCGTCGTTTGCAGCAACTGGGCCTGCAACCGCTGTTCCACATTGAAAAGAACCCGTTGCCCTGGCTGGATGAGATGCTGAACGCGGTGGAGCACACCAACTTCTTCGAAAACCGCGCCACGGAATATTCCAAGGCCAGCACCGCTGGCAGTTGGGAAGACGCCTGGGCGCCGACCGCCGAGGTGCAACTGGTGGAATCGCGGCCCGGGCGCATGTAGCCCCGCTTCCTCCCGCTGTTCCGTTGCGCCTGCAATTGCCTGTAGCCGGGCTTGCGGGCGCGGGGGTATCAAGCCGCCCATGTTGCGCCTCGTCAGACTGCTCGCCCTGCTGCTTGCCCTGTTGCTGGGGGGAACCTGGGCCTATGCCTGGGTCACCCGCGCACCGGGCGAATCCCTGGGGGAGGCGTTTGCCGGCCGCCTGGCGCTGTTGTTCGGGGGGCAGCAGGCCGGCTCAGCCTTGGGGGGCATGCAACTGCCGCAGGGCATGGTGCTGGGGGGGCCGTTCAGCCTGGTGGACCAGACCGGCAAGGCGGTGACGGAGCAGAACTTCGCCGGCCAGTGGATGTTGCTGTACTTCGGCTACACCTACTGCCCGGATGTCTGCCCGACCGAGCTTGGCACCATCGCCGCGGCGGTGGACGCACTGGGTCCGTTGGCGGAAAAGGTGGTGCCGGTGCTCATCACCATCGACCCGCAGCGTGACACCCCGGCGCAGTTGGCCGAGTATGTCAGTCGCTTCCATCCGCGCATGCAGGGCCTGACAGGCAGCCAGGAACAGGTGGCGGATGCGGCGCGGCGCTACCGGGTGTATTATGCCCGGGTGAACCGGGCCGAGGCGGCCGAATACCTGATGGACCATTCCAGTTTCGTCTATCTGGTGGGGCCGGATGGCCGGGTGCGGGCCTTGTTCCGCCCGGAAGCCGGGCCGGACGACATCGCCGCTGCCACCCGCGCTCAACTTATGCGCGCGGCCGCACCGGCATCATGACTACCAGGGGTTTGCATGTGACGATTTCACTGACTATCTTGGCAAGACAGGACCACATGATGCACCGGCCAGCCACACTGATCGACGGCACGCCGCGCCGACAGGGGAAGCTGCATGGCTGAGGATGAGCAGGACCAGGAAGGCCCCCGCGAGGCCCGGTCTGCCAGTACCCCACGGCATAGCCGGCGGCTTTCCGACAAGATCCTGATCGCCTTCCACCATGCCTGCGACCAGGGCGACTTCGAGGTTGCCGAGCAGTTGCTGCGCATTCTGGAAATGATGCTGACGCGCCGGCCGGTGTCGCCAGACACCAACCGCCGCCGCAACATGGAAAGCCTGGTGGCGGCGCATGAGCGCCTGTGGCACCTGCGCCACCCGGAACTGCGCGAAGGCCAGTAGCACCTGGTGCGGCGCCCCGGGCCCCGGGGGCGCCGCCGCCTATTCCAGCGCCGCGGCGTCCCGCAACAGGGCCTGCGCCGCCGGCGTATAGTCGCCGCCCGCCGCATGGAGCACTAGGCCGGGCAGCACCATGGCCGGGCCACGGCCCCCCTTGCGCGCCAGCAGCAGCACCCGCTTGGCCGCAACGCCAACCCGTGGCCATAGCGGCACCAGCCGCACGCCACCACAGCCCGCGCCCCGCAGCGCCGCCGCGCCGGCGTCGAATCGGGCGGCGGGCAGCACCAGTGCCAGCCAGCCGCCATGCCTGAGCCCGGCAGCCAGGAAGCCGCACCAATCCTCCAGCGCCGCGCCTTGTTCATGCGTGGCGGCGGCGCGGCCCGGCGCCGGTGGGGCGGTGCCGCCCGGCCAATAGGGCGGATTCGCCATGGCGTGGTCATAGGGCCCCAGGCGCCGCGCCAGGGCCAGGTCCACCACATCGCCGGTCACGACCTCCGCCGTGGCGCCGTTCAGGCTGGCGTTGGCCGCCGCCAGGCCGGCCATCCCGGCATCGCGTTCCACCGCCAGCAGGCGCAGCCCCGGCACCCGCGCCGCCAGGCACAGCATGGCCGCGCCGCTGCCGCAGCCGGCTTCCAGCACCACCTGGCCCGGCCGGGCCGGCAGGCAGGCGGCCAGCAGCACCGCGTCCAGCCCGGCCCGCAACCCGCCCGCCACCGGCTGGCGCAGCCGCACCCGGCCGCCCAGCAGCGTGTCCTCGGTGATGTCGTTCATGCCTCGCCGGCCTCTCGCAGCACGCGCAATGCCCGTGGCGCGTCGGCCGCGCGTACCGCCAGGCGGCGCGGAAAAGCGCCGATTCCGCCTTCCAGCGCGCTGATATGCTCGTCCAGCACCACGCATTCCACCCCGGCATCACGCAACAGCGCGGCCAGGAAACCGATGCGTACCGGGCTGCTGTCCAGGGCGACGACCTGCATGAATGGAAAATCCTTATTTTGCCTTGGCTTGCGGCCGGGCGGTCGCGCCGTTATGTTCCCGCCCCCCATGCCAGGGTCAAGCCAAGTGGACGCGCTACCGGGCCAACAGCCTGCCGTGCCGGGCGCCGAAGACGCGCTGACGGCCCTTACCGACCTCGTGCGCGAGGACCTTCAGGCGTGCAACCGCCTGATCGTCGAACGCATGCAGAGCCCGGTTGCCCTGATTCCGCAACTGGCCGCGCATATCGTCGCGGCCGGGGGCAAGCGGCTGCGCCCGCTGCTGACCCTCGCCGCGGCGCGGCTGTGCGGCTACCAGGGCCAACGCCATGTCACGCTGGCGGCCTGCGTGGAGTTCATCCACACCGCCACGCTGCTGCATGACGACGTGGTGGACGAAAGCGCGCTCAGGCGCGGCCAGGCCAGCGCCAACGCGCTGTTCGGCAACCAGGCCAGCGTGCTGGTGGGGGATTTCCTGTTCGCCCGCGCCTTCGAACTGATGGTCGAGGATGGCAGCCTGAAGGTGCTGGCGATTCTCTCCGCCGCCTCGGCCACCATCGCCGAAGGCGAGGTGCTGCAACTCGTCACCCAGAACGACACCGGCACCACGGAACAGCAATATCTGGACGTGATCCACGGCAAGACCGCGGCGCTGTTCGCCGCCGCCACGCGCGTGGGCGCCGTGGTGGCGGACCAGCCGCTGCCGGCCGAGGAAGCCATGGACAGCTATGGCCGCAACCTGGGCATCGCCTTCCAGCTGGTGGACGACGCGCTGGACTATTCCGCCAAGCAGGAAAGCCTGGGCAAGACCGTCGGCGACGACTTCCGCGAGGGCAAGATCACCCTGCCGGTGCTGCTGGCCTTCGCCCGCGGCACCGAGGAGGAGCGGGTGTTCTGGCGCCGGGTGCTGGAGGAGCGCGACCAGACCGAGGCCGACCTGCCGCGCGCCCAGGCGCTGATGGCGCAGCATCGCTCGCTGGAGGACACCATCCTGCGCGCCCGCCACTATGGCGATGCCGCGCTGGCCGCGCTGGCAACCTTCCCCGAAGGCGCCGCGCGCCA
>CANBXZ010000192.1 GCA_947373495.1 Acetobacteraceae bacterium | reverse complement strand
CGAAGTCGGCAAGCGCGGCTGGATCGGCATGACCTGGCCGGCCACCTATGGCGGCGGCGAGCGCAGCTTCCTCGACCGCTATGTGACGCGGGAGGAAATGCTGGCGGTCGGCGCCCCGGTCGGCGCCCACTGGATCGGCGACCGGCAGTCCGGCCCGTTGATCCTGCGCCTGGGCACCGAGGAACAGCGCCGCGAGTTCATTCCGCGCATCATCACCGGTGAGCTGGCCTTCGCCATCGGCCTTTCGGAACCCGACAGCGGCAGCGACCTGGCCAGCCTGCGCACCCGGGCGGAAAAGGTGCCCGGCGGCTACCGGCTGAACGGCCGCAAGGTCTGGACCACCAACGCCCACAAATGCGACTTCGCCATCACCCTGCTGCGCACCAGCCCGGCACCGGAGCCGAAGCTGAAGCACCAGGGGTTGAGCCAGCTGCTGGTGGACCTGCGCGCCTCCGGCATCCACATCCGCCCGATCCTGGACCTGGCCGGTGAGGAAGGCTTCAACGAGATCACCTTCGACAACGTCTTCGTGCCCGACAGCCTGCTGATCGGCGTGGAAGGCAAGGGCTGGGAACAGGCCACCTCCGAACTGGCGTTCGAGCGCAGCGGGCCGGAACGCTACCTGTCCTCCCTGCCGCTGCTGACTGCGGCGGTGGACAGCCTGGCGGAGGAGCCGGCCGCGCCGGAAGCGGTGGGCCGCATGCTGGCCCGCGCCTCCACGCTGCGGCAGATGTCGCTTTCGGTGGCCGGCATGCTGCAGGATGGTGCCGCCCCGGCGCGGGAAGCCGCGCTGGTGAAGGATGTCGGCAACGACTTCGAGCAGGCGTTGCCGGACCGGATTCGCGCCCTGTATGCCGGGCCGATGCCCCCGGCGGTGGCCGAGATGCAAACCACCATGAACATGGTCGCCCGCAGCTACAGCCTGCGCGGCGGCACCCGGGAAATCCTGCGCGGGATCATCGCCCGCCAGTTGGGGCTGCGCTGAACATGAGCGAGATGCGCGACATTCTGCTGGAGCAGATCGAACGCCTGCTGGCCGACCAGTCCGGCCCGGAAACCCTGCGCGCGGTGGAAGCCGGCACCTGGCCGGCGGCGCTATGGGCCGAGGTGGAGGCGCTTGGCCTGCCGCTCGCCATGGCCAGCGAGGCCGCCGGTGGGGTTGAACTGGGCTGGGACGACGCGGTGGCGGTGTGGGTGGCGCTGGGCCGCGCCGGCGCCCCGGTGCCGCTGGCCGAAACCATGGCCGCGGCGGCGCTGCTGGCCCAGCCGCGGCCCGGCTTCACCGGGCTGGCGCAGCCGGATGGCGCGGCGTTGTGGGGCCGCCAGGCGGCGCAGGTGCTGGCCGGGGATGGCGCGGCGCACAACGCCTGCTTCACCCCGGGCCAGGCGCTGCCGAGCTATGAGCCGATGGACCACGCGGCGCTGCCGGGTGGCGAGGCCACGCTGCTGGCCGGCGCCCTGGTGAATGCCGCCAAGATGGCCGGCGGGCTGGAGGCGGTGCTGACGCTGAGCGTGGAATACGCCAATGTCCGCAAGCAATTCGGCAAGCCCATCGGCCAGTTCCAGGCGGTGTCGCAGCAGCTTTCCCAGGCTGCCGGCGAAGTGGCGGCGGCGGGGGTGGCGGTGGCCAATGCCGGGCGCGCGGTGGCGCGGCGCGGGCTGGCCGGCGCGGCGTTCGAGATTGCCGCCGCCAAGGTCATCACCGGGGAAGCGGTGGCGCTGGTGGCGGCCGTGGCGCACCAGGTGCATGCCGCCATCGGCTTCACCCAGGAATACCACCTGCACTTCACCACCCGCCGGCTATGGGCGTGGCGGGACGCCTTCGGCAATGAACGCTTCTGGGCCCAGCGCATCGGCCAGGCGGCATTGGCCCGCGGCGGCGCCATGCTGTGGCCGGACCTGGCCGCGCGCGAGGACGCGTGATGCTGACCGCCCGCCCCCTGGTCCGCGACCTCGAAGCCTCCAAGATCCGGGAGGTCTCGGTGGCCGGCGCCGGGATCGAGGGCGTGCTGCCGCTGTGGTTCGGTGAACCGGATATCGTCACGCCGCGCTTCATCCGGGAAGCGGCGGCGGCCTCCCTGATGGCGGGGGAGACCTTCTACAACAACAACCTGGGCATCGTGCCGCTGCGCGAGGCCATTCTGCGCTACCACCAGCGCAACGGCCGGCAGGTGGCCAGCATCGACCGGCTGTGCGTGACCGCCAGCGGGGTGAACGCGCTGATGCTGGCCTGCCAGGCGGTGCTGGACCCGGGCGACGCGGTGGCGGTGCTGGCGCCGGTATGGCCGAACATCGCCGCCATTCCGGAAGTGCTGGGTGCCCGCGTGGAACGGGTGCCGCTGCACCTGGCGCAGGGCCAGGGCGGAGGCGGGTTGTGGCGGCTGGACCTGGACCGGCTGCTGGCCACCATCCGGCCGGGCCTGAAGCTGCTGATCCTGAACGCCCCGGCCAACCCGACCGGCGCCTGCCTGTCGCACCAGGAACTCAGGCTGGTGCTGGACGCCTGTCGTGCCAGCGGCACCTGGATCCTGGCCGACGAGGTGTATGAGCGTATCTACTTCGAAGGCCCGGTGGCGCCCTCCATCCTGGATATCTGCACGCCGCAGGACCGGGTGCTGGCGGTGAACAGCTTTTCCAAATCCTGGGCGATGACCGGCTGGCGCCTGGGCTGGATCGTGGCGCCGCCCGGCGTGGTGGACGGCCTGGCCAAGCTTTCCGAATACAACACCAGTTGCACCCCGGTATTCACCCAGCGCGCCGGTATCGCGGCGCTGGAGGGTGGCGACGGCTTCATCGCCGAGCAGCAGGCCCGCTACCGGGAATTGCGGGACCTGGCGGCGGCGGCGCTGAACGCGGTGCCCGGGGTTACCTCCCCGGTGCCGGAAGGCGCGATGTACAGCTTCTTCAAGGTGGATGGCCTGACCGACAGCATGGCCACGGCCAAGCGCATGCTGGTGGAGGCCAAGGTCGGCATCGCCCCGGGCAGCGCCTTCGGCCCGGAAGGGGAAGGCCATTTCCGGCTCTGCTTCGCCCAGCAGAAGCCCACGCTGGAAGCGGCGCTGGAACGGATCTGCGGCTTCCTGCGCCGGGGCTGAAGGGAGCGGGCTGAAGGAAGGGGGCCGAGGCGGGTTACGCCTCCGGCTTCAGCATCCGGTCCAGCAGGCCGAGGGTTTCGGTTTGCATGCGCGTGGCCAGGCTGGCGATTTCCTCGGCGGTGCGCAGGCCCTGGGCACGGGCGTCGTCCAGCATTTCCAGCACCGCGGCGGTTTGTTCCGCCGGCACCTCGGCCGCGGCCAGCCGGCGCGCGGTTTCGGTCATGCGGCCCAGTGCCAGGCGAGTGAAGGCGGCGTGTTGCGCCACGGCGGCGTCCATCCAGCCGAAGGCCAGGCGGTTGGCCGCGGTCAGCATCTCCAGCCCGCGGCGTTGCGCCGCCAACGGGTCCGTCACCCTGGGGGGTGGTACCAGCGGGCGGAGGCCGCCTGGTTTGTCGTTGCCTTGCACCGTGTCGCTCCAGCCCAGCTTGCCTTGCGGGCCCATGCTGGCAACGATTTCCCCGCCACGCCAGCCCCCCTGAGCAACCCCTGGTGTGCAACGGTGGGGAAGGTTTGATTGGCCCTTCGCCAAAGGGTTGATAAGATTGCACGGTGCTTAAACCACTCAATCTCGTTTCCCGGCTGTTCCTGCTTGTGGGCCTGGCCCTGGCGCCTGCTGTGCTGCTGCTGGCGGCTTCGGAGGTGGAGTTGCGGGCGCAGCGCACCGCCGCGGCGCACGACCAGGCGTTGCGGCTGGCGCGGGATGGCTCCGCCCGGCTGGGCCGCTTCGTCGAAGGGCTGCGCGAAGCCCTGGTGGTGCTGAGCGAGGCGCCGCCGGTGCGCTCCCTCGAACATGCCGCCTGTACCGAGATGCTGGTGCCGCTGCGTGGCCGCTTTTCGGACCAGATCCTGCTCGGGGCGGTGCGCCCCGATGGCTGGCTGTACTGCACCACCGCCGGCACCCCGGACCATGTCATCAACGATGGCGACCGTTCCTTCTTCAAGCTGGCGATGGAATCGAATGATTTCGTGGTCAGCGAATGGGAAGTCGCGGCCTCCATCCTGCGGGGCGGCAGCATCCATTTCGGCCTGCCGATCCGCGGGCGGGATGGCTTGCCGATCGGCGCCGTGGGGGCTGCGATCGGCGTTGGCCACGTGGCCGACCTGCTGCGCCCGATCGGCCTGCCGCCGGGGGCGGACCTGACGGTGGTGGACCGCCACGACAACATCCTGCTGCGCCTTTCGGACCAGGAGCCGGACCCGCTGGCGCTGGGCCAGCCCGCGCCCGCCTGGCTGTTGCGCCAGTTGCCGCCGTTTCCGCCGCCGCTGGGCCAGCAGGAGGATGTCGACACCGGCGCCCGCGTGGTGGAAGCGCAGGGCCTGAACGGGGCGCAGCGGCTGTTCGGCATCGGCCCCTATGTGCCGGGGGCCGGCGGGGCGCTGCGGGTGGCGGTTTCGCTGGACGCCCACGCCGCCCTGGCGCCGGTGGAAGCCGCCGGCCGGCGCGGTGCGCTGCTGATTGTCGGTGGCATGGCGCTGGCCTTCGCCGCCGCCTTCTTCGGCGCCCGCCGCTTCGTGCTGCGCCCGCTGGCGGCGCTGCTGGATGGCGCCGAGCGCTGGGGCGCCGGCCAGTACGACCTGCGCGTGGCACCCTCCCTGGTGGGTTCCACGCCCGAATTGAACCGCCTGGCCCGCGCGCTGGACCGCATGGCCGAAGCCGCCGATGGCCGCGACCGCGCCGCCGCCGCCCTGGCCGAGGAACGCGCCCGGCTGGGCCTGGCGCTGGAAGCCGGCGGCATGGCGGCGTGGGAGTTGGACCAGGCCAGCGGCGTGGTGGTGCGTTCCCCGCGGCATGACGCGCTGTTCGGCTACCCGACGCCGCGGGCGGAATGGCATTGGCGCCAGTTCCTGCAGCATGTGGTGCCGGAGGACCGCGAGCAGGTGAAGCGGGTGTTCCGCCGCGCGCTGCGCGGGGCGGCGCCGCTGACCCTGGAATTCCGCATCCGCCGCGCGGGCGATGGCGATATCCGCTGGCTGGAGGCGCTGGGCGCGTTGCACCGCGCCCCGGATGGGGCCGGCAAGTTCCTCGGCGTGCTGTCGGACGTGACCGAGCGCCGCCGGGCCGAGCAGCGCCTGCGGCTGGCGGTGGGCGAGTTGAACCACCGGGTGAAGAACACCCTGGCCGCGGTGCAGTCCATCGCGGCGCAGACCTTGCGGGCGCCGCCGGGTTCCGGTGGCAGCATTCCGGCCGAGGCGCGGGCTGCGTTCGAGGCGCGGCTGCTGGCGCTGGCCCGCAGCCACGACGTGCTGACGCGCGAAGGCTGGACCGGGGTGGAACTGGGCGAACTGGTGGCGCTGGCGCTGGCGCCGCATGGGGCCAGTGGGGGCGGGGCGCCGCGCCATGTGGCGCTGGGCCCACCGCTGCGGGTGCCGCCGCGCTTCGCCGTGCCGCTGGGGGTGGCGCTGCATGAACTGGCCACCAACGCCGCCCGCCACGGCGCCCTGACCGTGCCGACCGGCCGGGTGGAAGTAAGCTGGAAGCTGGACCCGGCCGCGCGGGAAGGCGAACCGCCAACCCTGACCCTGCGCTGGAGCGAAACCGGCGGCCCGGTGGTGCCTGGCCCGCCAAGCCAACGCGGTTTCGGCACCAGGCTGCTGGAACGCGGCCTGGCGCGGGAACTGGGCGGGACGGTGCAACTGTACTTCCGCGCCGAAGGCGTGGTGTGCGAGATGGTGGCGCCGCTGCGCCAGCAGAACTTCACCGCCGCTGCCGTGGCGGCCGCGGCGGTGCAGTAGCGGCCCGGGGCGGGTGCCCCGGGTTGGGTTCAGCCCCGGGCGATCCAGGGCATCTTGCTGGCGGTGATGGTCAGGAACTGCACGTTGGCGTCCAGCGGCAGGTTGGCCATCATCAGGATGCTGTTGCCCACATGGGTCACGTCGAAGGTGGGTTCCACCTTCATCTCCCCGGTGGACTGCTTCACCCCCTTGGCCATGCGCGCGGTCATCGGCGTGGCGGCATTGCCGATGTCGATCTGGCCGGAGACGATGTCGTACTTGCGGCCGTCCAGCGCCAGGGTCTTGGTCAGGCCGGTGATGGCATGCTTGGTGCTGGTATAGGCCACGCTGTCCGGCCGCGGCACATGCGCGCTGATGCTGCCGTTGTTGACGATGCGGCCACCCTGCGGCGCCTGTTCCTTCATCATCCGGAACGCCGCCTGGGCGCAGAGGAAGCTGCCGGTCAGGTTCACCTGCACCACCCGGGCCCAGTCCTCGTACTTCAGGTCCTCGATCGGCCCGGCCGGCACGTTGCCACCGGCATTGTTGAACAGGAAGTCCAGCCGGCCCCAACTGGCCTTCAGCTGCGCGAACAGCGCGTTGACGGCGTTGGGGTCGCCCACATCGGTGGGCACCGCCAGGGCGTTGGGCGCGGCATTGCCGGCCAGGCCCACGGTTTCGGCCAGCGCGTCGGCACGGCGGCCGGCCAGCGCCACGGTCCAGCCATCGGCCAGCAGGGCGAGGGCGGCGGCACGGCCAACGCCGGACCCGGCACCGGTGACAACAGCGTACTTGGACATCAGCTTTCTCCTACGAATTCGGGCCGCGGCCCATGCCAACGGGCTGCCAGCGGCGCAAGGTGGTGTTCTGCAGTACGGCGGGGTTGACGCAGCTCAGCGGCCAGCGGCCCTGCAACACCAGCGAAAGCTCCAGCCCGACGCGCGCCTTGCGGGCGGCGTCGAACCGGGCGCTGGCGCTGGCGACATGCGCGGTCAGCGTCACGTTGCCCATGCTCAGCAGCGGGTTGTTGTGGCTCGGCGGCTCGGTCTCCAGCACGTCCAGCGCGGCGTGGGCGATCCAGCCTTCGCTCAGCGCCTTGATCAGGGCTTCTTCCTGCACCGTCGGGCCGCGGCCGGTGTTGATGAACACGCAGGTCGGCTTCATCAGGCGGAAGTGCTTTTCCTTCAGCATGTGATGCACTTCCGGCCGCGCCGGCGCGTGCATGCTGATGAAGTCCGACGTGCTCAGCACCTCGTTCAGCGTCGCCGGCACCACGCCCAGCTCGCTCATCAGCGTCTCGTCCACGAAGGGATCGTAGGCGATGACGCGCAGGCCGAAGGGCAGGGCGCGCTTGGCCACCGCACGCGCGACGCGGCCGAAGCTGATGAGGCCGAGCGTCTGGCCCATCAGGCGGGGGAATTGGTACAAATGCGGCCGGCCTTCGCGCCAGCGGCCGTCGCGCACCATCCTGTCCTGCTCCACCAGGCGGCGGAAGCCGGCCAGCAGCAGGGTCATGGCGTGGTCGGCCACTTCCTCGATGAAGGTGTCGGGCACGTTGGTGACGGGAATGCCGCGCTCGGTGGCGAACTTCACGTCCACGCTGTCCACGCCGACGCTGCCGAGGCTGATGACCTTGCACTTGGTCAGGCTCTCGATGATGCGGCGCGAAACCGGCATGCCCTTGCCATAGATCGCGTCGGCGTCCTTGGCCTCGGCGATGAAGGCGTCCTCGTTCATCGGGGTTTCGACGATCTCGACGTCGAGGCCTTCCAGCGCCTCCAACTCCGGCGCGTAGCCAAGGGCGCCCTGGAAGTTGGGGGTGACGATCTTGAATTTGGGCATCGGTGCTTCCTCTATTTCGGCGCGCGGGCGCGAATGGCGGCTTCGTTGACTTCCACGCCCCAGCCGGGGCCGGTGGGCAACACCAGCTCGCCATTCTCGATGACCGGGGGCGGGGTGAATTCGTCGCGCCAGCTGACGCTGTCCATGTCGATCTCCATCACGCGGAAATTCGGGATGGCGGCGCAGAACTGGGCGCTGATGGCGCTGCACAGGTTGCCGTAGAAGTTGTGCGGCGCGCAGTTCACCTCATACACGTCGCACATGCTGGCGATCTTCAGGCTCTCGGCCAGGCCGTTCCAGATGACGTCCACGATGCCGACATCCATGGCGTAGTTTTCCAGGAAGGGGCGGAATTCGCGGCGGCCATGCAGGGTTTCGCAGCTGGCGATGGGGCAGGGCGACAGGCGCTTGATGCTGGCCAGCGCCGGGGCGTCGTGGGTGTC
>CANBXZ010000191.1 GCA_947373495.1 Acetobacteraceae bacterium | reverse complement strand
CGCGCACCTGGCCGCGCAGCTTGGCCGCCACGTTCAGGAACACCTGGTCCACCACTTCCTCCAGCAGGCGGCGCTGCATGGATTCGCTCGACACCTCGGCCGAGAAGAACTGGTAGTCCGGCACGTTGAAGGCATCGATCGTGCGCACGGTGCCGCGGCCAATCTCCTGCGGCGGCGTGGTGCGGGAGGACAGCACCCAGTCGCTGGTCGCCGTGAAGCGGATACGCGAAATCGCGCCATCCTTGCGGTAGCCCAGCACCTCGGTGCCGTAGCGGATATTCAGTTGCAGGCCGTACTTCGCCGGCACCGGGTCCGGCATCGCATCCTGGAAGCGGCGTTCCAGGGCGCGGGTCAGCAGCACGCCAGCGCGCTCGCCGACATATTCCATCCGCACCGCGGCCAATTCCCGCCGCAGGTCCACCGGCATGCCGCCGGCGGTGGTGCCGCCGGCATACATGGGCTGGAAGCCGCAGCCAGCCAGCGCCAGGCCAGCGCCCGCCAGCAGCAGCCCGCGCCGGCTAGACGACGAAATTGACAACGCGACCTTTGACATGGATGCGCTTCCGGATGGGGCGGCCTTCAAGGGCACGTTGCACATTCTCCTCCGCCTCGGCGGCGGCGAAGATTGTAGCTTCGTCGGCATCAACCGCCACCTCAATGGTGGCGCGCAGCTTGCCGAGCACCTGCACCGCGAGGGTGAGGGAATCCGCCTTCAGCAGCGCCGGGTCGGCGTCCAGCCAGGGCAGTTCGGCCACCAGCTCGGCGCTGCCCGGCCGCAGCAGGGACCACAGCTCCTCCGCCAGGTGCGGCATGGCCGGGCTGATCAGCCGGGTCAGGGCTTCCAGGGCTTCCTGCCGGGCGGCCGGGTCGGCCGCCTCGGCATCGGCGATGGCGTTGCCCAGTTCATGCACCCGGGCGACGGCGACGTTGAAGGAAAAGCTCTCCCACGCCTCGGTCACCGCGGCGATGGTGCGGTGGGTGGCCTGGCGCAGCTTCTTGCTGGCCGCGGCATCGCTGCCACCGCCCGGCGTCGCCGCCAACCGGTAGACGCGCTGGATGAAGCGATGCGCCCCGGCCACGCCGCTTTCGGTCCATTCCATGTCCCGCTCGGGCGGGTTGTCGGACAGGATGAACCAGCGCGCGGTATCGGCGCCGTATTTGTCGATGATGGCGCCCGGGTCCACCGTGTTCCGCTTGGACTTGGACATCGCCTCGACCCGGCCGATGGTGACGGGCGTGCCGCCTTCCTTCAGCGTGGCGCTGCGGCTGCCATCCGCCGCCAGGGCGAAGTCGATCTCCTCCGGGTAGAGCCAGCGGCCATCGACCGACTTGTAGCTCTCATGCGTGACCATGCCCTGGGTGAACAGGCCGGCGAAGGGCTCGGCGACGTTCAGATGGCCGGTCTGCTGCATCGCCCGGGTGAAGAAGCGGCTGTAGAGCAGGTGCAAAATCGCATGCTCGATGCCGCCGATATACTGGTCCACCGGCAGCCAGGCATCCACCGCCGCCCGGGTCACCGGCTCCGCCGCGCGGGGCGAGCAGAAGCGGGCAAAATACCAGCTGCTGTCGACAAAGGTGTCGAAGGTGTCGGTCTCGCGCCGCGCCGGCTTGGCGCATTGCGGGCAGTTGACGTGCTTCCAGGTCGGGTGATGGTCCAGCGGGTTGCCGGGGCGGGAGAAGTCCACATCCTCCGGCAGCTTCACCGGCAGTTGCTCGGCCGGCACCGGCACCACGCCGCAGGCTTCGCAGTGGATGAACGGGATCGGGCAGCCCCAGTAGCGTTGGCGGGAGACGCCCCAGTCGCGCAGGCGCCAGTTCACCACGCCGGTGCCAACCCCCATGGCTTCCAGGCGCTCGATCGCGCCGCGCTTGGCGGCCACGGTGCCCAGGCCGTCCAGGAAGCCGGAATTGGTCGCCAGGCCCTCATCGGTGAAGGGCAGTTTTACCGCTTCGCCGTTGGCCGGGGCCACCACCTGGTTGATGCCCAGGCCGTACTTGGTGGCGAACTCGAAGTCGCGCTCGTCATGCGCCGGGCAGCCGAAGATGGCGCCGGTGCCGTATTCCATCAGGACGAAATTGGCGATCCAGACCGGGAAGCTGGCGCCTTCGATGAAGGGATGCTTGACCCGGAAGCCGGTGTCGAAGCCGCGCTTTTCCGCCTGCTCGATGGCGACTTCGCTGGTGCCCATGCTGCGGCATTCGGCGATGAAGGCGGCGGCGGCGGGGTTAAGCGCCGCCGCGGCGGTGGCCAGCGGGTGTTCCGCCGCAACCGCCAGGAAGCTCATGCCGAACAGCGTATCCGGCCGGGTGGTGAAGACCTCGACCTCGCCGCCTTCGGTGAGGGCAAACCTCACCCGGGCGCCTTCGCTGCGGCCGATCCAGTTGCCCTGCATCAGCTTCACGCGTTCCGGCCAGCGGTCCAGCGTGCCCAGCGCGTCCAACAGGTCCTGCGCATAGTCGGTGATGCTGAAGAACCACTGGCTCAGCTGCTTCTTTTCCACCAGCGCACCGCTGCGCCAGCCGCGGCCGTCGATGACCTGTTCATTGGCCAGCACGGTGTTGTCCACCGGGTCCCAGTTGACCCAGCTTTCCTTGCGCCCCACCAGCCCGGCCTTGAAGAAGTCCAGGAACAGCGCCTGCTGCTGGCCATAGTATTCCACGTCGCAGGTGGCGAACTCGCGTTCCCACTCGATGGAAAGCCCCATGCGCTTCAGCTCGGCGCGCATGTTGGCGATGTTGTCGTAGGTCCACTTGCCGGGGTGCACGCCGCGTTCGCGCGCCGCGTTCTCGGCCGGCAGGCCGAAGGCGTCCCAGCCCATCGGGTGCATCACCTGGAAGCCGCGGGCGCGCTTGTAGCGCGCCACCACATCGCCCAGCGTGTAGTTGCGCACGTGGCCCATGTGGATCTTGCCCGAAGGGTACGGGAACATCTCCAGCACGTAGTACTTCGGCTTGTCGCCGTCCGGCACGTCCGGAACGTTGAAGCAGCGACGCTCCGCCCAGGCCTGTTGCCAGCGTGGCTCGGCGTTGCGGAAGTCGTGTCGGATCTCGGGGCGGGGCGTGGTGCTGATGTCGCTCATTGCTGCATTCGGCATGGTCTGCGACAGGGAATAGGCCGGCCCGGGCCATGAGGGAAGGCCGGGCGTTGCAGCGGCGGCGTGCCAGGCTGCTTTCAGTACCGAAGCGGGGCGTTTGGCGCCGCCAAACCGCCTACACCCAGGGCGCAAGCGGCGTTACCGGGTGGCGATGGGGGCGCCCGGGCCAGCCGGGCGCCGTGGCCTCAGCGGCCGGCGGACTGGCTGCGCAATTCGCGCGCGCGGGCCAGCACCTTGTCTTCCAGGTCGGAAGCGGTGGTGGCGGCCACGGGGGCGTCCACCCAGTTGCTGCCCTGCTGCACCTGGCGGAACACCTGCACCCGCACGCCGTCAGACCGCAGGGTGCGGCCCATCAGCAGCGCCTGGGCGCGGAAGCGTTCATTCTGGGCGGCCGGCGGCGAATACCAGTCGGTGATGACGGTGCCACCGAACGGGTCGGCCGAGGCGATGGGCATGAAGGACAAGGTGTCCAGCGCCGCGCGCCACAGATAGGCGTTCACGTTCACCCCGGTGCCGGAACCGGTGCCGCCGCCTGCCGCGGCTTCTTCCCGCGCCTTGTCCACACCGAAGACGGTGATGCCGGAGGAAGCGCCGAGCGGGCGTTGGCGAATACCGCCGGCGCTGCGCCAGTCGCCGTATTCGTCGTTTTCCACCAGGCGGGAAGGGCTGCTGCTGCACGCGGCCAGCAAGGGCAGCGCAAGGCTGAGGGCCAGTAACGGGGCCTTGAGGGCGTGTTTCATAGTGGCGGAACCTGGGGCGAAACCGCCGCCAGATCAAGCAGTATTCAATGGCCTGCCGATGTGGAAGCCGTAACCCGGAACGAGAAAGGGCGGCGGGTTGCCCCGCCGCCCTCCCCGATCTGCTGAACCCGTGAGGGATCAGAAGGCCAGGCGGGTACCGACGATGATCACGTCAGCGCGCAGCTTGTCCTGGTTGACGCTGGAACCAGCGCCGGACAGGGCATTGTTGCCGCCTTCACGCACGGTGTGACGCACGTATTCGGCCACCAGGTCCAGGCCAGGGGCCAGACGGTAGTTGGCACCAGCCGAGATGCCCGAACGACGCATGGCGAACTGGGTGCCATTGGTGTTGCGGGTGTAGGCGCCCGACGTGCCGTTGAAGGCAAAGCCGTTGCTGCCGGCGTAGTTGCCCCAGAAGGCGTTACCACCAACCGTGATCGGACCCATCGTGTAGGTGCCGCCCAGGGTCCACTGGGTCATGTTCTGGTCGCCGCGAGCCTGCGAACCCCAGAAGTAGTTGGCCTGGCCCCACTGGTACATCGCACCCAGGGTGAAGCCGTAGGCGCTGGCCTGCGCACCCGCCATCCAGACATTGCCCGGACGCAGGGTCTTCATCGTGATCGCACCGCTGGTGGTGATGTCACGGATGGAAGCCCAGCTCACATGGCCGATGCTGGCGGCAACGCCGACCGGGCCGAACTGGCCACGGTAACGCAGCACGGCCTGCACTTCGTTACGACGCTGCGGCAGGTCCGACCAGGACTGGATGCCGTTGGCGGTCGCGCCGGTGTAGGCGTAGGTGCGGTCGCAGCTGTAGACGGCGAAGCTGGTCACGCAACCATTGTTCGCGCCGGTGTTGCTGTTCAGCGCGAAGCTGGCGCCGAAGTCAAAACCGAACAGCTGCGGGGACAGGTAGATGATCTTCGTGCTGTCACCCAGGTCGCCCGGGCTGGTCGTGGTGCGGTTCGGACGAATGACCGAGTTCTGCCACGCGCCGTACACACCACCCGTACCGAAGCCGGTGACCACACCCGTGGTCATCAGGCCGACGGCGCCGTCTTCGTCACCGAAGCGGATCTGGCCGAGGCCCGGCAGCGCGGCGTAGGCGTACATTTCGTCGATCAGACCACCGGTCTTGAACGAGAAGGTACGACGGCCGGACGCCGGCGAGGTGCCTTCGCTGCCGTTGAAGGTCATTTCCAGCACGGCGCCGTAGCGCAGGCCGTTGGCGGCCTTGCCGTCCACGTAGACGTGGATTTCGGCATCGGAGTGGAAATCGTTCTTGCCGGTCTTGGCGGTGCCCGTGCCGGCCTGCGGCGCGGCGCTGCCAGCCGGCGTCACGCCGGTGCTGCCGTTCGGGGCGATCGGGATCGCACCATTGAACGTGTTCGGGTTGGACTGCGTGGTGTGGCTGTACCAGCCGGCGAAGTAACCGCCGACGCGCACGGTCACGTCACCGGGGGTCAGGGCCGGACCACCGACGCGGCCATAGTTGGCACCGTCCGGGTTCGCGGGGTTCACAACCACCGAAGTGCGGCCACCACCACCGTCCTGCGCCATGGCCGACATCGGGGCCAGCAGCGCAGCGCCGATGACTGCCGTAGTACCCAGCAGAATCTTGCGCATGTAAATCCTCCTCACGCGCCGGGCACGCCCGGCTGTTCCCTCGACCCCTGCCCCCTGCAAACAAAGGGGAGCCGCCCACGGCACATGCCGCCGACACCCAGGCCCACGGTGACTATGGCCCCCCGCAATGAAGTCGGGCAACGGGCCAGATGCCTGGAACGCGACTTCCCTGAGACACTGTGGCCGGCATGCCACAGGGGTACTGTGACACTTCAGCCCCGCGCCAGCGCCCCGATGGCGGCAAACCCCGCCAGTCGGCAGCGCGGCAACCGGCTGGCATTGGCCGCCTCCACCCCGCCCAGCGCCACCACCGCCACCCCCCGCGGTGCCCGCGCCGCCAGGGCGGCCCAGCGCAACGGCCCCAGCGCCGGCGCCCCCGGATGGCTGGCGGTGGGAAAGGCCGGGGAAACCAGCGCCACCCGGGCCCGCAACCGCCGCGCCCGCGCCAGCCCGGCCCGGCCATGCGCCGCCACACTTAACAAGGCACCCGGGCGCCGCGCCCGCAGGAAGGCCAGCAGCCCGGCACAGCTCGCCCGGTCCGGCACATGCAGCCCGGCCCCCAGCGCCAGGGCCAGCCGGCCATCGCCGGCCACCAGCAACACCAGCCGCCGCCGCCGTGCCAGGGCGGCCAGCCCCCGCAGCACCGCCGGCGCCAGGCCCCGCGCCAGCACCGCGCTGCCCGGCGGCAGCCGCGCCGCTGCCCGCCGCGGGTCCGGCAGGCGCACCGGGTCGCTCACCAACCACAGCCGCGGCAGGCGCGCGCCGCCGGTTACATGCGCACCCTTGAGAAAACGCATCTCCGCGCCCTTGAGAAAACTCATCTCCGCGCCCTTGAGAAAACGCATCTCCGCGCCCTTGAGGCGACGCGCCTGCGCTTCTAGCGTCCGCATATGTCAGACATCGCCGCCAACCTCGCCCGCATCCAGCACAGGATCGCCGAGGCCACCGCCCGTGCCAACCGCCCCGCCGGCAGCGTTCGGCTGGTGGCCGTCTCCAAGACCCATCCCGCCGAGGCGGTCCAGCAGGCGCTGGCCGCCGGGCAGGTGCTGTTCGGGGAAAACCGGGTGCAGGAGGCGGAGGGCAAGTTCCCCGCCCTGCGCGCCAGCCACCCGGCGATGCGGCTGCACCTGATCGGCGCGCTGCAAACCAACAAGGCGCGCGACGCCGTGGCCCTGGCCGATGTGGTCGAAAGCCTGGACCGGCCTCGGCTGGCGACCGCCCTGGCCGAGGCCATGCAGAAGGAAGGCCGCCGGCCGGATGTGCTGGTGCAGGTGAATACCGGTGACGAAAGCCAGAAGGCGGGCATTCCCCGCGCCGAGGCCGACGCCTTCATCCGCGCCTGCCGCGAGCAGCATGGCCTGCCGGTGCAGGGGCTGATGTGCATTCCGCCGGTGGCGGGCGACCCGCGGCCGCACTTCCTGTACCTGGCCGAACTGGCCGCCAAGCACGGCCTGGCGGTGCTGAGCATGGGCATGAGCGGCGACTTCGAGGCCGCGATCGCCTGTGGCGCCACCCATGTGCGGGTCGGCAGCGCCATTTTCGGCGCCCGGGACTACCCGGCCACCTGAATGCCGCGCAGCCCGGCGGCCAGCACCGCCAGCAGGTCCTTCAACGGCAGCGCAACGCAGCCTTCGGTGGGCGCCAGGTCGGGCCGCGCCACATGCAGGAAAATGGCGCTGCCACGGCCGCGCTGCACCGGCTGGTCGTTCCAGCCCAGCACGCCGATCACGTCGTAGACCGCATCCTGTCGCCACAATGCCTCATGCCGGCCGGGGTGGGGCAGGCGAATGGCGCGGTTGTAGTCGCGGTGGGTCGGGTCGTCACACCAGCCATCCTCGGGCGCCATCAGTTCCTTCGGCACGGCGCAGGCCGGGGCGGCCACGCGGTCGGCACGGAACAGCACACGGCGCAGCGGCAACAGGCCGGCCGGGGTGGCGCCATCGCCTTCCTGCTTGTCCTCGGCCCGGCGAATACCGCCCTTGCCCAACGCACAGCGGAACACCTGGCCCTGGAAGCGCAGCAGCCCGTCCGCGGTAGCCTGCGCCAGCTCAGTCATGCTGCGCCAGATGGGCCACCGCATCGCGGTAGGTGGCGTCGAACAACTGGTCCAGCCCCGGGTTCACCCCCTTCAGCCCGGCGGCCACCCGGCCGGCCCAGCCGATATACTCGCAGCGCCGGGCATGGTCCCAGTTGCGCGGCGGGCTATGCATGATGGCCCGCAGGTTGGAGATCTTGTCGGCCAGCTTCAATTGCTTGGCGGCATCCGATTTCTTCGCCGCCTGGCTGACCTGAAGCGCCTTGCGGGTTTCCTTCGGCAGGTCTTTGTCGTCGGTGGCTTCGGCGACAAGGCCGGCAACCTCGGCGCCAAAGGCCAGGGTCAGCTCGGCCGGGGTGATCGGGGTATCCTCCACCGTGTCGTGCAGCAGCCCGGCCAGGATGGCGGCTTGCGGCGCGCCATGGGCGGCGAGGATCTCCGCCACTTCCAGCACATGGTTCACATAGGGTTCGGCAGCGGCGCCCTTGCGCGTTTGCCCGGCATGGGCGCGGGCGGCAAAGACCGCGGCGCGCAGCGTTTCGGCGAGATGGCTGCTCATGGGGTCCAGTCTGGCACCAACCTGACACCGGCCTGGCAACGGGTGCCAGGCCGGCCCGGGTTCAGGTTTTCAGCACTTGCCGCCCGGGCACTTGCCGTAGTC
>CANBXZ010000190.1 GCA_947373495.1 Acetobacteraceae bacterium | reverse complement strand
GGCGCGGAAGAACGCCTCGCTGGCCGCCGGGCCCTGCTGCGCCAGCGCCCAGGCCTGGGCGCCGCCGATGAAGCCCACGGCGTGGTCGCGGCCGAAGGGGCGCAGCATGAAGTTCATCGCCGCGTCAGCCGCATCGGCCACCGGGCGCTCGAAGCGGGTGAAGGCCGGCAACTCGGCCAGGGCACCGGGGGCCAGCCGCAGCGCCACCTTGCTCAGCAGCCCCAGCGGCAGGCCGTGGATGGCCTGGAGCAATTCGGCCGGCAGTTCGGGCGTGAAGCGCAGGGCATGGCCGGCCAGCACCCCGGTGGAGACGGTGACCAGCACGGCACGGGCCGCCAGCGTGCCGGCCGGGGTTTCCACCGCCAGGCCCGGACCGCCCCAGGCCACCCGCCGCACCGGCGTGTTCAGGCTGACCGGCAACCCCGCCGCCAGCCGCGCCACCAGGGTGCCGAGCCCTTCGGCCAGTTGCCAATTGCCGCCATGCAGGTCGATCGCCACGTAGTCCCGCACGCTGATGCCCGACAGCGGTGCGCCATTGATGATGTTGCCGAGCCAATGCGCCACCGTGGCCTGCCAGGGGCCGGGCGGCAGCAGGCTGGCGCAATCGGGGTCCTCGCCACCGGCCTGCCCGGCCGCGGCGGCGAAGGCGGCTTCGGCGGCGCCGATGGCGGCCAGGTAGGCGGCGCGCTCGGCCGCGCTGGCGGCGTGGCCGTTGATGGTCAGCCCCTGCTTGGTCCGGCGTTCCTGCTTGTGGAAGCTGCAGCCCAGGTGCGCGGCCAGCGGCGTCAGCGGGTTGGCCTCGGCGTCATGCAGCCAGGAGGCGCCATGGTCGAAGGGCGCCCCCAGCGAGGTACTTTCGGTGAAGGCGCGGCCGCCCAGGCGCGGGCCGGCTTCCAGCAGCCGCACCGTCAGGCCGCGCGCCACCAGGCTGCGCGCGGCGGCAATGCCCGCGGCACCGGCCCCGATGATGGCGACATCGCAACTCATGCCCGGGCCCAATGCTCAGGCCACGGCATGCTCAGAAATCCAGGTCGTGATAATGCGGCGCCGGGGCCAGGCCGGAGACCTTGTCGGTCAGCAGCGGGCGGAAGGCCGGGCGGGACTTCAGCCGGGCGTACCAGTCCTTCACCGCCGGGTGCCGGGTCCAGTCGATCTCGCCCATGAAATCCAGGGTGGAGATGTGCGCGGCGGCGGCGAAATCCGCCAGGCTGAGGTTGCCGCCGGCCAGCCAGGCCCGCGATTCGGCCAGCCAGCCCAGGTATTCCAGGTGCGGCTTCAGGTTGGCGTAGCCGGCGCGCAGCACGGCGCCATCGGCATGGCCGTGGCCCAGCAGGCGCTTCAACTGCTTTTCGCCATACAGGTTGGCGGTGACTTCCAGGCCGAACTTCTGGTCGAACCAGGCCACCAGCCGGCGCACCTCGGCGCGTTCGGCCAGGGTGGGGCCGAACAGCGAGATATCCGGGTAGGCTTCGTCCAGATATTCGCAGATGGCGTAGCTGTCCGAGATCGCCAGGCCGTTTTCCTCCTGCAGCACCGGCACGGTGCAGGCAGGGTTCATCGCCTCGAATTCGGGGCGGCGGTCCCAGACCCGTTCATGGATCAGTTCGAAGGGCAGGCGCTTTTCACCCAACGCCAGGCGAACCTTGCGGCAATAGGGCGACAGCGGCAGGTGATAGAGGATGCGCACGGCCCGGTTATGCCACCCGGGCCGTGCCTCGTGAAGCGGCGTTGCCTATTCCGCCGCCAGCATCGCCTGTTGCATCGGCACCGGCAGGTAGCGGGCGTATTCCTTCGGCACCACGTGCCAGAACCGCCCCCGCTCCGCCGCCCAATGCGCCAGCAACCGCGCAGCCAGGGGGGAGGTGGTCTCGGCATGGTGCCGCGCCAGCAGGGCCTTCAGCTCGGCTTCCCAATGGGCGGAAGCCAGGCGGGAGAACAACAGCGTCTCCGGATTGACCCGGCGCTCGAAGGTTTCATCCGCGTCGTAGATGAAGGCCATGCCGCCGGTGAAGCCGGCGCCGAAGTTATCCCCAACCGGGCCAAGAATGGCGACGGTGCCGCCGGTCATGTACTCGCAGCCATTGGCACCGCAGCCTTCCACCACCGCGGTGGCGCCACTGTTGCGCACCGCGAAGCGTTCCCCGGCCTGGCCGGCGGCGAACAGCTCACCCGCCGTGGCGCCATACAGCACGGTATTGCCGATGATGGTGTTCTCGTTCCACACCAGGGCCGAGGACGCCGCCGGCCGCACCACGATGGAGGCGCCGGACAGGCCCTTGCCGACATAGTCGTTGGCGTCGCCGAACACTTCCAGCTTCAGCCCGCGCACCGCGAAGGCGCCGAGCGACTGGCCCGCCGTGCCGCGCAGCCGCACGGTCAGGTGCCCCGGCTGCAGGCCGGACATGCCGAACTTGCGGGTGATCTTGCTGCTGATCTTGGTGCCGATGGCGCGGTGCGTGTTGCGGATGTTGTACTGCAACTGCATCTTCTCGCCGTGTTCGAACAACGCCGCGGCGTCGCTGATCATGTCGGCGTCCAGCGTCTCCGGCACCTCGTTGCGGCCTTCCCGGGTGCAGTAGGGCGCGCTGCCCCCGGCATCCGCCTGCACCAGCAGCGGGTTGAGGTCGAGGTCGTCCAGGTCCTCGCTGCCACGGGAGACCTGCTTCAGCAGGTCGGTACGGCCGATGATGTCGGTCATGTGCCGCATGCCCAGGCTGGCCAGGATCTCGCGCACCTCCTCGGCCACGAAGCTGAACAGGTTGATGACCTTTTCCGGGCTGCCGGCGAATTTCTGCCGCAGCGTCTCGTCCTGGGTGCAGACGCCCACCGGGCAGGTGTTGCTGTGGCATTGCCGCACCATGATGCAGCCCATGGCCACCAGGCTGGCGGTGCCGATGCCGAATTCCTCGGCGCCCAGCATCGCGGCGATGACCACGTCCCGCCCGGTCTTCAGGCCGCCATCGGTGCGCAGCTTGATGCGGTGCCGCAGCCGGTTCAGCAGCAGCACCTGGTGGGTTTCGGACAGCCCCATTTCCCACGGCAGGCCGGCATACTTGATGGAGGATTGCGGCGAGGCGCCGGTGCCACCGGAATGGCCGGAGACCAGGATCGCATCCGCCTTCGCCTTGGCCACACCGGCGGCGATGGTGCCGATGCCGCTGCGCGACACCAGCTTCACGCACACCGTGGCTTCGGGGTTGATCTGCTTCAGGTCGTAGATCAGCTGCGCCAGGTCTTCGATGGAATAGATGTCGTGGTGCGGCGGCGGGCTGATCAGCATCACCCCCGGCGTGGAATGCCGCAGCTTGGCGATCAGGCCGGTGACCTTGAAGCCAGGCAACTGCCCGCCCTCCCCGGGCTTGGCGCCCTGGGCCACCTTGATCTCGATCTCGCGGCAGTTGTTCAGGTATTCGGCGGTGACGCCGAAGCGGCCGGAAGCGATCTGCTTGATGGCGCTGTTGGCGTTGTCGCCATTGGCGCGCGGCTTGGCGCGGGCCGGGTCCTCGCCGCCCTCGCCACTGTCGGACTTGGCGCCGATGCGGTTCATCGCAATGCTCAGCGTCTCATGCGCTTCCGGGCTCAGCGCGCCGAGCGAGATGCCGGGCGCCACCAGGCGCTTGCGGATCTCGGTGATGCTCTCGACCTCCTCCACCGGAATGGCGGTGCGGCCTTCGCTGCGGAAGTCCAGCAGGTCGCGCAGCGCCACCGGATGCTGGCGGCGCACACTCTCGGAATAGCGCTTGAAGGTGGTGTAGCTGTCGGTCTCCACCGCCTTCTGCAGCATGTGGATCAGCGTGCCCTCGAAGGCATGCGCCTCGCCGCGCAGGCGCTTCTTGTACAGGCCGCCCACCGGCAGCGTCACCACGCCCGGCTCCCAGGCGCGGGCGTGCAGCGCCAGCACGCGCCGGGCGATACCGGAAAGGCCGATGCCGGAGATGCGGCTGGGCACGCCGGGGAACAACTCCGCCACGCGGGCGCGCGACAGGCCGATGGCCTCGAAGTTCATGCCGCCGCGATAGCTGCTGATGACGCTGATGCCCATCTTGGACATCACCTTCAGCAGCCCCTTGTCCACCGCCTTGCGGTAGTGCGCCACGGCGTCCTTCAGGCTCAGCGTGCCGAACAGGCCGCGGCGATGCCGGTCCGCGATGCTTTCCTGCGCCAGGTAGGCGTTGATGGTGGTGGCGCCGGCGCCGACCAGCACGGCGAAGTAATGCACGTCCAGGCATTCGGCGGTGCGGACGTTCAGGCTGGTGAAGGTGCGCAGCTGCTGCTTCACCAGGTGGGTGTGCACGCCCCCCACGGCCAGGATCATCGGGATCGGCGCGCGGTCGGGCCCCTGGTGCTCGTCGGTCAGCACCAGGTGGGTGCAGCCGCTCTGCACCCCCTCGGCGCTTTCACGCCGAATGCGGTCGATGGCGCGGCGCAGGCCAAGCTCGCCCTCGGCCACGGCGAAGGTGCAGTCCACCTCGCAGGTGGTCTTGCCCATGTAGCCGCGCATGGTGGCGAATTCGGCGTTGGACAGCACCGGGCTGTCCAGCATCAGCATGTCGCACTGGGTCGGGTCTTCATCCAGGATGTTGCCCAGGTTGCCCAGCCGCACCTTCAGCGTCATCACCCGCGTCTCCCGCAGGCTGTCGATCGGCGGGTTGGTCACCTGGCTGAACATCTGGCGGAAGTAGTGGTGCAGGCCGCGATACTGGTCCGACAGCACCGCGATCGGCGTGTCGTCGCCCATGCTGCCGATGGCTTCCTGTGCGTCCTCGGCCATCGGGTGCAGGATGCTTTCCAGCTCCTCCATGGTGTAGCCCACGGCCAGTTGGCGGCGGCGCAGTTCGTCGCGGCCGAACAGTTCCGGCTCCACGCCGTCACCGCCCTTCTGGCGCACCTTCTCCTCGATGCTGATGGTGCGTTCCAGCCACTTGCTGAACGGGTGGCGCGCGGCCAGCAGGTCCTTCAGCTCGCGGTCGGCGTAGAAGCGGCCGGTTTCCAGTTCCACGCCGATGCATTGCCCGGGGCCAACGCGGCCCTTCTGGATGATGATGTCCTCGGGCAGCTTCACCATGCCGGTCTCGCTGCCCACCACCAGCAGCCCGGTGCTGGTGACGGTGTAGCGCATCGGGCGCAGGCCGTTGCGGTCCAGCCCGCCAATGGCCCAGCGGCCATCGGTGGCGGCAATGGCGGCCGGGCCGTCCCAGGGTTCCATCACCGCGTTGCAGTACAGGAAAAGGTCGCGATGCGCCGGCGGCATCGTGGCGTTGTTGCGCAGGCTTTCCGGAATCAGCATGGCCTTGGCCATCGGCGCATCGCGCCCGCCGCGCACCAGCAGCTCGAACACATTGTCCAGCGTGGCGGTGTCGCTGCCGCCGGCCTGCACGATGGGCTTGATGTCTTCCAGGTACGGGTCGAGCAGGCTGTGGGAGAGCCGGGTCTCGTGGCTCTTCATCCAGTTGGCATTGCCGTGAAGCGTGTTGATCTCGCCGTTATGCGCCAGGGTGCGGAACGGCTGCGCCAGCTTCCAGGTCGGGAAGGTGTTGGTGCTGTAGCGTTGGTGATAGATGGCGAAGCGCGAGACGAAGCGCGCATCCGCCAGGTCCGGGTAGAAGTCGCACAGGTTCTCCGCCAGGAACATGCCCTTGTAGATCAGCGACCGGCAGGACAGCGAGCAGACGTAGAAGGCCGGCACCTCGGCGGCGATGGCCTGCTTCTCGATCCGGCGGCGGATGACGTACAGGTCGCGCTCGAACAGCGCCTCCTCGCGCTGCTCCGGGTCGTAGATCAGGATCTGCTCGATCTCGGGCCGCGTCGCATTGGCCTTCTCGCCGATGCAGGACACGTCGATCGGCACCTGGCGCCAGCCATAGATGGCGTAGCCGGCGTGCAGGATCTCGGATTCCACGATCTGGCGGCAACGTTCCTGCGCCCCCATGTCGGTCTTGGGCAGGAAGATCATGCCCACGGCAATGCGCCCGGGGCGCAGCCGGTCGCCGCCGCGGGCGACTTCCGCGGCGAAGAAGTCCTGCGGGATTTCCACATGGATGCCGGCGCCGTCGCCGGTCTTGCCGTCGGCGTCCACCGCGCCGCGGTGCCACACCGCCTTCAGCGCGTCGATGCCGGCCTGCACCACGTCGCGGCGAGCGCGGCCATCCAGGCTGGCAACCAGGCCAACGCCGCAGGCGTCGTGCTCGGTCAGGTCGATATGCGCATCGGCGGCCAGCGTGGCGGCCTGGGCGAGGTGCTGTTCCACATAGGTCATGCCGGTCACTCCGCTGCGATCTGGCGGTTGCGCACGTATTGGTCGATCTGGTCCGCCGCGTCGCGGCCATCGCGGATGGCCCAGACCACCAGCGAGGCGCCACGCACGATATCGCCGCCGGCGAAGACGCCGGGCAGGTCGGTCATGAAGGTTCGGTGGTTCACGCGCAGCGTGCCCCAGCGGGAAACGCCCAGCCCCGGTTCGCCGAACATCGCCGGCAAGTCCTCGGGGTCGAAGCCCAGCGCCTTGATCGCCAGGTCGCAGGGCTCGGTGAAGGTGCTGCCCTCGATCTGCGTCACCGCCTGGCGGCCGGTGGCGTCCGGCAGGCCGAGATGCATGCGCACGGCGCGCACCCCCTCCACCTTGTCGCCCCCGATGAAGGCTTCCGGCGCCGCCAGCCATTCGAAGCGCACGCCTTCCTCCTCGGCATGCGCCACTTCGCGCATGCTGCCGGGCATGTTGGCCTTGTCCCGCCGATAGAGGCAGGTGACGCTGGCCGCGCCCTGGCGAATGGCGGTGCGGACGCAATCCATCGCGGTGTCGCCGCCGCCGATCACCACCACGCGCTTGCCCTGGGCATTCAGCGCGCCACTGTCGAAGGCCGGCACCGCGTCGCCCAGGTTCTGCCGGTTGGAGGTGGTGAGGTAGTCCAGCGCCGGGACGATGCCGGCCAGCGAGGACCCCGGCGTGGCGATGTCCCGCGCCCGGTACACGCCGGTGCCGATGAACACCGCGTCGTGCTTCGCCCGCAGCTGCGCCAGCGTGATGTCCTCGCCCACGGCGCAATTCATATGGAAGTGGATGCCGCCCTGGCGGAAGGATTCGCCGCGGCGCAGCACCACTTCCTTCTCCAGCTTGAAGTTGGGAATGCCGTAGATCAGCAGGCCGCCGATGCGGTCGTAGCGGTCATACACATGCACCTGCCAGCCGCGGGTGCGCAGCCGTTCGGCCACCGCCAACCCAGCCGGGCCGGCGCCGATGATGCCGATGCTGTGGGGCAATTCCGTCCGCGGCGTCGGCGGCTTGACCCAGCCATTCTTCCACGCCGTGTCGGTGATGTACTTCTCGACCGAGCCGATGGTGACGCTGTCGAACCCCTTCTCGATCACGCAGTTGCCTTCGCACAACCGGTCCTGCGGGCAGATGCGGCCGCAGATCTCGGGGAAGGTGTTGGTGGCGGAGGAGACCTCATAGGCTTCCTCCAGCCGGCCTTCCGCGGTCAGCTTCAGCCAATCCGGAATGTCGTTGTTCAGCGGGCAGTGCACGGAACAGAAGGGCACGCCGCATTGGCTGCACCGGCTGGCCTGGGCACTGGCGGCCTCGGCGGCGAATTCGCTGTAGATCTCGCCGAAGTCGCCGGTGCGCTGGGCGGCCTTGCGCTTTTCCGGCTGGGCCTGGGACAGGCGCACAAATTGCAGCATCCGTTCGGCCATGGCGGCGGACCTTAAGCGATGGTGAAGGGCGGCCCGGGCATGGGCCAGGAGTCACGGCTCTCCACAGGGCCGCGTTGCAGCGCAACATGACGCATGCAAGGCCGGCGACGCCAGCGGTTTTTCGCATTTATGTCAATATAACTGACTTATTTTCCCGCTCGCCTGGGAAATGGGCAGGTGACGCAGCGATATTAGGCAGTATTTATGTCCGAATCGGACGCACAGAGTTCGCCGGCTACCCCTGCGGCCGAAACCGCGCCAGGTAGCCCGGCACCACCGCCGTCATCGCCTTGGGCACAATCCCCAGCGCCGCCAGGCCCTGGGCTTCCGGCGCCACCACATTGTCCCGGTCGAGCATCAGCAACTGGTCACGGGTCAATGGCGGGTTGGGCAGCCAGGCGGTCAGCGCCACCTGCAGGCGCACCAACCCATCCGGCAGCGCCAGCATCGGCAGCCGCCGGCGCGTCACCTCCAGCACCAGG
>CANBXZ010000189.1 GCA_947373495.1 Acetobacteraceae bacterium | reverse complement strand
AGCCCGGCCAACGCCAACCCGGCCAGGGCCGCGCGGCGCGACAGGCGCTCGGCGATCAGGGCGCCGATGGGGCGGCCCGGGTTGGGGTTGCTGCGGCCGGTATCCTCGATTTCGGGCAGGTCGCGCGGCAAGGGCAGTTCAAGCGGCGGGGGAAGGTCGGTCATGGGCTATCCGTCTCGGCAGGCCAGCACTGGCATCGGCGGCGGGAACAGGCTGCCAGCCCTGCCTGTGCCGGAGGATGATGGTTGCATGAACCGGTCGCGGCAACCACAGGCCGGGCTTGTGCCGGCCGGGCGCAACCGTCAATGTCAGCAGCTTATCCGCAAATTGGGGGGATTGCCGCTTGGCCGATGAACCGAAGGGGCGCCACGGGCGTCGCCTGCTGATCCTGCGTTTGCCCGCGCTCACGGCGCTGGCCGGGGTCGCCGGGCTGGTCGCCACCGTAGCGCCAACGCCGGCGGCGGCCCAGCGCAGCGACAACGACCCCAACGACGCCCCCGGCCGCGGCATTCGTGGCGGTGGCGGCGGTTATGGCGGCGGCCGTGGCGTCACCGACAACGACCCGAGCGACGGCCCCGGGCGGGGCCGTGGCTATGGTGGCGGCGGCTATGGTGGTGGCGGCTATGGCGGCCAGCGCGGCTATGGCAGCGGCCGTACCGACAACGACCCGAGCGATGGGGCCGGCCGTGGCCGTGGCGGCTACAGCAGCGGCCGCACCGACCGCGACCCCTATGACGGCCCCGGCCGCGGCCGCCGCTACTGAGCCAGCGTCTGTCAGACGCCAAGCCGTTGTTCGAGCGGCTGCTTCACGCCGCCAGTGACTCCACCAGCGACGATCAGACGCCGCGCGGATGACCGCATCCGCGCGGCCTTCACCGGCCTGAATGCCAAACGCCCAGGCACCGGGCGCGCTACCGGAAGCGGTGGTGCGCCCGGCCGGCCTCAGCCGCCGACCGCGCCGCCCGCCACCCGCTCAATCCCGATCAGCGTGCTGCGCGGCGGCACCCCAGCCTCGAAGGCCGGCCAGCGGGTGGCCGGGCGCTCGAAGCTGCTGCCGGGTTCGGCGCCGGGGTGGCGCGCCACGGTGAACAGCACCTCCGCATCCGGCGTCAGCGCCGCGCCCCCCACCGCCGCGGCGCGCGGCGCGCCATAGATCGGCAGCGGCACGCCCCGGCCCGGGCCGTCCAGGTCCACCACGAACAGGCCATCGGCCTGGCCGCCCACCACGCCAGCGCGGTCGGTGCCGATCCAGGCACGGCCACGGCTGTCCACCGCCACGCTTTCCGGCGCCTCGACGAAGGCGCTGCCGGCGGGCAGGCCGCTGCGGCCATATTGCGCCGCCACGGTGCGCGGGTCGCCGGCGGCGAACAGCAGGGCGACGCTGGCGGTCTCGGCGCCGTCATCCTCCCCGGTCGGGGAGATTTCCAGCACATAGCCGGCCGGGCGGCCGCCGCTGCCGCGGCAGGTCAGCACCAGGCGCGCCTTGCGCGGGTCCAGCCCCAGCCCGGCCGGGGTTTCCAGCATGCTGCCGCCGGCCGCGCGCGCCGCTGCCACCGGCTCCAGCGCCGCTTCGGCCGGCAGGGGCAGCCAGCGCAGCACGGCGCCTTCCATCCGCGCCACGAACAGCACACCGTCATCCAGCGCGTCGCCCACCGTGGCCGGGCCGGCCGAGACGAAGCGGAACAGGTAGCCGCTGGCGCGCCGGTCGGTGGCATAGACCACCGCGCGGCCGTCGCGGGCCAGGGTGGCGGCGACATCGCCGTGCTCCATGCGGCCCAGCGCGGTGCGCTTCACCGGCACCGATTGCGGGTCGAATGGGTTGAGTTCCGCCACCCAGCCATAGCCCATGGGGTTGCCGAAGCGCGGGTCCACGCCGGCAAGGCGGCGCGCCCAGGCGGCGGTATCGCCCTCGGCCAGCAGCAGCGTGCCCCAGGGGGTCTCGGTGCCGCCCTGCACGCCCAGCAGGCCCTGCACCGTGCCGCCGGTGGCGGCGCTGGCCGGGCCGGAAACCCGGCACAGCGTCTGCGCATGCAGCCGGCGGTTCTGGTAGCCGCCATCCACCACCACCCAGCGGCCGCGCTTTTCAATGTTCAGCAGGCTGGCGCCCTGCATCATGGCCGCCACCGCCGGCTGGTCCCGCCCGCCCGGAAAGGCCAGGGCGGCGTCCACCGTGGGGTGCGCCACCACCAGCACCGCGCGCGGCACGCCATCGGCCGCGGGCGGGGAGACCGCCAGGCCGATCACCTTGGCGTCCCAGCCGAATTGCAGGCCAGCGGCCTCGGCATTCGGCTGGCGCGGGTTCCAGGCCGGGGCGTCGAAGGCCACCCGGTCGCCCCAGCGCACCAGCGGGTCGCGCCGGTAGCCCTGGGCGGTGGTGTCGTCCTGCTTGACCGGCAGGGCCAGCGGCAGCAGGTCGCTGCGGAAGATCTGCGCCAGCGCCAGGCGCGGCGCGGCAAGCACCGCGGCCCCCAGCACAGCGGTGGTGGCGAGCAATTGGCGGCGAGAGGTCACGGGCAGGGCCTCACTCTTTCGCTGGGACATTGCCGCGCAAGGCGACGTCGCCGGGCGGGTGGAATGTCCGTTCCTGTCAGGTGCCGGCGGGCCGGGCCGGCGCACGGGCAACCGGGCGGCCTTCCAGCGGCGGGGGAGCATGTACCGAAACCGGTGGCACCGGGCCATCCCAGCGTTCCACCTGAACCAGGCAGGATTGCGCCGAGGGCCCCTGCCCCAGGCTGGAGGTGCCGATATCGGCGGTCAGCACATTCGGGTTGCCGTGCAGGCACAGGCTGCCGGGCTGGCCGGGCACTTCCGGGTTGAACCAGGCGCCGGTGGCCATGGCCACCACGCCGCGCATCAGCCCGGGCGCCAGCCGCAGCCCGGCCAGGCAGGCGCCGCGCGGGTTGTACACCCGCACCACCATGCCTGCCTCCAGCCCGCGCTCCTTCGCATCCGCCGGATGCAGCAATAGGGGCTCGCGCCCCTCGATCTTGTCGGCGGCGGCGACCCGGCCGGTGTCCAGCTGGCCGTGCAGCCGGGTGGCGGGCTGAATGGTCAGCAGGTGCAGCGGGTAGGCCCGGGCGCGCGGCGCCAGCAGCCACTCGCGCGGCTCGATCCAGGCCGGGTGACCGGGGCAGTCGGCGTAGCGGAAGCCGGCAATCGTCTCGCTGAACAACTCGATCCGGCCCGAGGGGGTGTCGAGCGGATGTTCCTCCGGCTCGCGGGCGAAATCGGCGAACTGGGTATATTCCTCGCCGAAATCCGGCTCCGGCACCTCGACATGGCCCTGGCGCCAGAAGCGGTCGAACTCGGGCGCCTCGAAGCCCATGGGCAGGCAGGCCTGGCGCCAGCGGTCGTACATGAAGCGCAGCCAGGCGCGCTCGTCGCGTTGTTCGGTGAAGCGGTCGCGAAAGCCCAGCGCGTCGGCCACATCGGCCAGCATGTCCACGTCGTTGCGGGCGCGCCCCACGGGCTTGATCGCCTGGTGCATGGCGCCGACGAAGCGGTCCCGGCTGCTGCTGGCGATGTCGTTGCGTTCCAGCGTGGTGGTGGCCGGCAGCACGATGTCGGCGTGGCGGGCCACGCTGGTCCACCACGGCTCCTGCACCACGATCGTCTCCGGCCGGCTCCAGGCGCGCAGCAGGCGGTTCAGGTCCTGGTGGTGGTGGAACGGGTTGCCCCCGGCCCACCAGACCATGCGGATGTCCGGCAGTTGGATCTGCTGGCCGTTGAAGTCCAGCATCTCGCCCGGGCGTTCCAGCAAATCCGTGATGCGCGCCACCGGGATGCTGAGGCTGACCGGGTTGCGGATGCCGGGGCCGGCCACCGCCGGCAGTTCCTGCCGCGGCGTGCCCATGCCGTTGATGCTGCCATAGCCGAAGGCCACGCCCAGCCCCGGCTTGCCGATGGTGCCCAGCATGGCGGCCAGCGCGATCAGCATCCAATAGGGTTGTTCACCGAAGTCGGCGCGTTGCAGCGACCAGGCGGCGGTCAGCATGGTGGGGTTCACCGTGCAGTCCAGCACCAGTTGCCGCACCCGCTGCGCCGGCACGCCGGTGATGCGTTCCGCCCATTCCGGCGACTTGGCGATGCCGTCCTCGGCCTCGCCCATGATGTAGTCGCGCAGTTGCTCGAAGCCGGTGGTACAGCGGCTGAGGAAGCCTTCGTCGTAGCGATGGCTGTCGATCAGCACATGGCCCATGGCCAGCATCAGCGCCGCGTCGGTGCCGGGGCGAATGGGGATCCACTCCGCCTCCAGCTCAGCCTCGGTGTCACCCTGGAACGGGGAGATGTTGATGAAGCGCAGGCCGGCCTGCCTGGCGCGCTGCATCAGCAGCTTGTAGTCGTGCCGGCCGGCGCCGCCGGAGTTCACCAGCCCGTTCTTCGCCGCCAGCCCGCCGAAGCAGACCATCACCTTGGCGTAGCGAGCGATGGCGTGCCAGTCCGTCACCCGGCCCAGCAGGATCTCATTGGTGCCGACCACATGCGGCAGCAGGGTCTGCGCCGCGGCGTAGGAATAGGCATGCACCGAGCTGGTGAAGCCGCCGCCCATGCCCAGGAAGCGCTGCAACTGCGTCTTCGCATGGTGGTAGCGCCCGGCCGAGGCCCAGCCATAGCTGCCGGCGAAAATGCTGGTGTCGCCATGCTCGGCGCGGGTGCGGGCGGTCTCCTCGGCCAGGATGCGCGTCACCTCGTCCCAGGAAACCGGCACGAAGGCATCGCCGCCCCGCAGCGCGCCACGGCGCCGGCCAGCCAGCCAGCCGCGGCGGATATAGGGCTGGTCGATGCGGGCTTCCGAGTGCACCGCGTCGGCGGTCGATTCCAGCAGGCTGGCCGGGTGCGGGTCGGCGCCGAAGCCACGGGCGCCAACCACGCGGCCGCCCTTCACCAAGGCCTCGAAATACCCCCAATGGGCCGCGTGCGGCTTGCTGTCGAACATGCGGTACCTTGGTTGGCGAGAGAGAACGCAGCATGCCATCCGCGCCGGCCCGGCGCCATTGGGCCAGGCCGCATTTTCCCGTGCCCGGTGGCTGGCTTCAGGGCAAGGGCAGCCAGGGCAGCCGGCCGGCCAGCGCCAGCAGGGTCCAGCCCCAGAAGCTGGCGGCCAGCAGCAGCAGCAGCGGCGGCAGCAGCAGGAAGCATTGCGCCAGCAGGGCCACGGCGAAGAACAGGCTGCCCTGCATCAGGCTGTCCAGCGTCGGCGCCAGCAGCGGCAACGCCTCCCGCGGTTCGCGCGCCAGCAGCCCGCCCCAGCAGGCCGCCCAGGCCAGCGGATGCACCATCAGCAGCGCCAGCAGCGGCCCCTGCACCAGATGCGGCAGCCCCAGCAGCGGGTCGTTCCGCCGCCCGGCCTCGATGCGGGTGCGGATGGTGTCCTCCGCCGCGCTGTGGCTGGTGCTGTGCTCAGGTTTGCTCATGCCCGGCCCCGTTCAACGAGCGATGATAGCGCAACCCTGGCCGGAAGGTCCCGGCCGGGCGTAGAGTGCCGGCAACGCTCGTCGGAGACCATTATGACGCCGCCCCGCAATTCCACCGCTGCCCGCGATATCGCCAATGTCCTGCATCCGTACACCGATGCCAAGGCGCACCAGGTGAACGGGCCGGTGGTCATCAACCGCGGCCAGGGCGTGCGGGTGTTCGACGACCAGGGCAAGGAATACATCGAGAGCGTCGCCGGGCTGTGGTGCGCCTCGCTGGGCTTCGACAATGAGCGCCTGGTGCAGGCGGCGGCGACGCAGATGCGCAAGCTGCCCTTCTACCACGCCTTCGCCGGCAAGTCGCACGACCCGCTGGTGGACCTGGCCGAAATGGTGCTGGAACGCGCCCCGCTTTCGGTCGGCGGCCAGCCGATGAGCAAGGTGTTCTTCGCCAACTCGGGGTCCGAGGCGAATGACAGCGCCATCAAGATGATCTGGTACATGAACAACGCGGTCGGCCGGCCGGAGAAGAAGAAGATCATCGCCCGGCTGAAGGGCTACCACGGCATCACCCTGGCGGCCGCCTGCCTGACCGGGCTGCCGGCCAACCACAAGCTGTTCGACCTGCCGCTGCCCGGCTTCCACCACGTCAGCACGCCGCACCACTACCACAACGCCCTGCCCGGCGAGACCGAGGAAGCCTTCGCCACCCGCCTGGCGCAGGAGATCGACGACCTCATCATGCAGGAAGGGCCGGAGACGGTGGCCGCCTTCTGGGCCGAGCCGGTGATGGGCGCCGGCGGCGTGATCGTGCCGCCCGCCACCTACTTCGAGAAGGTGCAGGCCGTGCTGCGCAGGCACGACGTGCTGTTCGTGGTGGATGAGGTGATCTGTGGCTTCCACCGCACCGGCAACTACTGGGGCAGCCAGAGCTTCGGCATCCAGCCGGACATCCTGGTGTGCGCCAAGGCGCTGTCGGCTGCGTTCCTGCCGATCTCGGCCGTGGTCATCAACGACCGGGTGTTCCAGGGCATCAGCGAGGGTTCCTCCACCGTCGGCACCTTCGGCCATGGCTTCACCTATTCCGGCCACCCGGTGCCGGCGGCGGTCGCTATCGAAACGCTGAAGATCTACGACGAGATGGAGATCGGCGCCCATGTCGGCCGGGTTGGCCCCTACATGCAGGCGCAGCTGCGCGAACGCTTCGCCGGCCACCCGCTGGTGGGCGAGGTGCGTGGCGTCGGCCTCATCGCCGGGGTGGAGCTGGTGGCCGACAAGGCAACCCACACCAACTTCGCGCCGGCGCAGAAGATCGGCCCGCGGATGATGAAGCTGGGCGAGGAACACGGCGTGATCCTGCGCGCCATGACCAATGACGCGCTGGGCTTCTCGCCGCCGCTCATCATCACCGAGGCCGAGGTGGACGAGATGCTGGACCGGGTGGGCCGCGCCTTGGAGGCGCTGACGGTGCAACTGCGGCGCGAGAGCATCACCACGGTCTGAGGCAACCCTCTTGCTGAGCCTGATCCGCAAGGTTGGCCCGGCCACCGCGCTGGCCGCGGTGTTCGCGGTGGCGCCGGCAGCGGCGGTGTTGCAGTCCAAGGTGCTGTCGCCACTGGCCGCGGTGGGGCTGCTGGCGGCGGTGCTGCTGGGCCGCTGCCGCCAGGGGCACTGGCCCTGGCCGCGCGGGCCGGCGCTGTGGTTGGCGCTGGCGCTGTTCGGCTGGGCGGCCATCAGCGCCGCCTGGGCGCCAGACCCGGCGCGGGCGCTGTTCACCGCCTGCCAGTTGGGCGGCTTCGTGGCGCTGGGGGCGGCAGGCTGCCGCGCCGTGGCGGCCGACAGCCTGCGGGCGCGCAACACCCTGCTGCTGGCGGTGCTGGGCGGCCTGGCCGCCGGGCTGCTGGCCGCCGGGGTGGACCTGGCCACCGGCCACGCCCTGCGCCTGGGGGTGCGGGGGCTGGATGCCCGGGTCGGCATTGAATTCGGGCTGAAGCCGGCAGCCTCGGCCATGGCCCTGCTGCTGCCGCTGGCCGCGATAGCGCCGGGGCTGCCGCCCTGGCAGCGGGCGCTGGCGCTGCTGGCCGGCGGCGGCATCATCCTGGCCCTGCCGGGGGAAGCCGCCAAGGTGGCGGTGCTGGTCTCCGGCCTGGTGGGCGTGGCCGTGCTGCTGCTGCCGAAATGGGGCCCCAGGCTGGTGGGCCCGGTGGTGGCGGTGCTGGTGGTGGGCATGCCGGCGCTGCTGGGGCCTGGGCTGGCCCAGGGCATTCCCTCGGCCCGGCTGCCGCTGTCCTCGGCGCATCGGCTGCTGATCTGGGATTTCGCCATTGAGCGGATTCGCGACAAGCCGCTGCTGGGCTGGGGCATGGAAGCCAGCCGGCGCATTCCCCACGCCGCCGAGCCGGCTTCGGCCGCCACGCTGGAACGCTTCGGCCTGGTCGGGGCGCCCAGCTACACCATGCTGTCCCAGGCCACCCGGCTGCCGCTGCACCCGCATAACGGCGCGCTGCAGATCTGGCTGGAACTGGGCATGGTCGGGGCGCTGCTGGCCGCCGCGCTGGTGTTCCTGCTCGGCCGGCTGGCGGTCCGCGGGCCGCGGCCCGGCGTGGCCGTGGCGATGCTGGCCTCGGCCACCGTCACCGGCCTGCTCAGCTTCGGGGTTTGGCAGGAATGGTGGGTCAGCGCCGAGTTGCTCGGCCTGGTGGCGCTCTCGGCGCTGCCGCCGGGCGAGGCGGGCGCCAGCCTGCTGGAACGCACCGGCTTCAACCGGCCGGGCTGAACCTCGCGCGGTCGC
>CANBXZ010000188.1 GCA_947373495.1 Acetobacteraceae bacterium | reverse complement strand
CGCACCCGGCGGCGCATGCTGCGCCACCAGCCGCGGTCCACCACGATGATGCGCGGGCGGCTGGCCAGGATGCGGTTCACCTCGGCATCGGCGTCCACGCCGGTCACCCGGTCATAGGCGCAGGTCAGGTGGCCGGGGAAGGCGAAGCGCGAGGGCACCCCGGCACCCGACATCACGTAGACAGCCGGGTGGTAGTTGGCGATGAAGATCGGCTCGCCACGGCGGATCTGCTGGCGGATGATCTCGGCCACCTGGCGCGGCGGGTCCACCGCGTCCCAGCCGCGTTCCAGCCGGGGCATGGTGTCGATCGCCCAGGCATGCAGCGCCACCGCGCCGACCATGCCGACGAAGGCAGGCAGCGCCAGGCCGGGCCGCAGCTTCCAGGCCAGCTTCCAGGCGCCCAGCGCGGCCAGGATGGACAGCGGCGCCAGCAGGATGACGAAGTAGTGGTTGAACCACATGCCCGGGCCCGCCACCGCCAGGGCCGCGGTCGCCAGCCACAGCAGCGCCACGGCCAGCAGCAATGTGGCCGGGTGCCGCAACCGGCCGCCACGCAGCCCGGCCAGCGCCACCACGGCCAGCAGCAGCGGCCACAGCAGGTCAAGCCCGGCCTCGCGGATGCGCGCCCAGGCCTCCGCCGCCGCCACCGCACCGCCGGCATAGGCCAGCGGCGCCAGGAAGCTGCCGTACAGGAAGGGCTGGAAATCACCCCGGGCGGCATAAGCCAGCCCGAACAGCACGGTGGGCAGCGCGCACAGGCCGGCATAGGCCAGCGCCATGCCGGCGGCCCGGCGCAGCGGCAGGGCGCCAACCCACCAGCCCGGCACCACCAGCAGCGCGAAGGCCAGGCACCCCATCGGGGTAACCACCGGCTTGATGGTCAGCGCGCAGCCGATCAGCAGGCCCATCGCCACCAGGTCGCGCCAGCGCGGCGCGCGGCCGGATTCGGTGGCCTGCACCGCCGCCCGCACGCCCAGGAACATGGCGCCGGAAACGAAGGGCGCGAACAGGATTTCGGTGTTGGAGGCGAGGCCGCCCAGCACCACGCTGTTGGCAATATACAAAACGCCGGCGGCCAGGGCCACCACGCGGGGGCCATGCAACTCCCGCACCGTGCGATAGGCCAGCCAGGCGGTGCTGGCCACGCACAGCGCGCCCAGCAGCCGGATCGTCATGATGGACTTGCCGAACAGGCCGAGCGCCACGGCGAACATGGCCGGCGCCCCCACCGGGTGCATGTCCCACACCGCCACATAGGGCCAGCCGCCGCGCAGCCATTCGCGCGCCTGCAGCAGGTAAAGCCCCTCATCCGTGTCGATGACGGAGGAGCGGAAGGCGAAGGCGCGGGTCGCCAGGGTCAGGGCGAACAGCAGCAGGGGCACCGCCAGCGCCTGGGCCAGCGGGTTGGCCGCCAGGGCAGCCAGCAGCGCCCGCGCCCGGGCCAGCGGGCGGGGGGCGGCTTCAAGGGCTGGGGGCAGGCCGGGCCGGCTGACGAGTGCGCTCATGAATCCTGTAGCCGGTCCGCGCCGGAATGGGTGACCTTGCGGGCGCAAACCTTCCCCAGGAAGGCGCCGACCGCAAGTCTCAACCGCCATGAAGCCATGGCATTGGGGCCATACTGTGTCGCCCGCGGGGTGGTTTGCCGCCTTGACGCCGCCCGATCGGGGCCGGAGGCTTCGCTGATGCAGCAAGACCCCCAGGGCTCCGCGCCCTCGACTCCAGACCCGGTGACCCTGGCGGTGATCGACAACCGGCTACGCGCGATCGTGGAGGAGATGGGGGAGGCCATGCTGCGCACCTCCTACTCGCAAATATTGAATTCCTCCCGCGATTTCTCGATCGCCCTGTGCGACGCGCAATGCAGGCTGGTGGCCCAGGCAGACCACATTCCCGTGCATGTCGGCGCCATGCCCTGGGCGGCCCGCGCCGTGGCGGCGGCCTTCGCCGGCAATGTCCACCCCGGCGACACCTTCCTGCTGAACGACCCCTATTTCGGCGGCAGCCACCTGCCCGACCTGACCATCATCCTGCCGGTCTTCGCCGATGGGGCGCTGCGCTTCTGGTCCGTGGTGCGGGCGCACCAGTCCGACATCGGTGGCGCCACCCATGGCGGCTACAACCCCGGCGCCACCGAGATCTGGCAGGAAGGCGTCCGCGTGCCGCCGATCCGCCTGGGGGAGAGGGGCGAACTGCGGGAGGACCTGATCCGCATGCTGGCCACCAATACCCGGGTGGCGCGGGATTTCCGCGGCGACATGATGGCGATGATCGGCGCCGCCCGGCTGGGCGAACGCCGGCTGGAAGGGCTGCTGGCGCATTACGGTGCCGCACCGCTGGACGCCGCGGTGGCCGCGGTGCTGGACCTGTCGGAAGCCCATGCCCGGCGGATCGTCGCCACCTGGCCGGATGGCGTGTGGCAGGGCGAGGCGACGCTGGACGATGACGGCTTCGACCGCCAGGACGTGGTGATCCGCGCCACCTGCACCAAGCAGGGCGAGAGCCTGACCGTCGATCTGACGGCGTCCGACCCGCAGACCACCGGCTTCGTCAACTCCAGCTTCGCCAACATGCAGAGCGCGGTGGCCATGGCCTTCGCCTTCCTGCTGGACCCGGAGGTTTCCAAGAACGACGGCGCCTTCCGCCCGCTGGTGGTGCAGGCCCGCGAAGGCACCGTGGTCTGGGCACGGGACGGCGCCCCGGTGACCATGTGCACCAGCCATTGCTCCAACGAAATCGTCGAGGCCATCATCCGCGCCATGTCCGGCTGCTGCCCGCAGCGCGCCATGGGCGGCTGGGGCCGGCGGTTCCGCGTGGCGATCCAGGGGCGCGATGCACGTCGCCCGGGAAAGGGCTTCGTCTGGCACCTGTTCCACGCCCGGCCGGGCGGCGGCGCCAGTTCGGGCGGCGATGGCTGGTCCACCGCCGGGGAATGGCATTCGGCCGGCGGGCTGAAGTTCGGCAGCGTGGAAATGGCCGAGGCGCGCTTCCCGCTGGTGTTCGAGACCCATGAATTCCTGCCCGGCACCGCCGGCGAAGGCCAGTTCCGCGGCGGCCTGGGGGCGGAGTTGAGCCTGCGGGTGGAAAGCGATGGCCCCTGCCGCGCCAATACGGCGGGGGATGGCATTCGCCACGGCAGCGCCGGCATGTGCGGCGGCCAGGACAGCAAGCCGCACCACTACGTGCTGGCCCGCGCCACCGGTGAGGAACAGGTGCTGAAGACCAAGTCCACCGGCCTGGTCATCAACCCCGGTGACCGGCTGGTGGTGCAGTCCGCCGGCGGCGGCGGCTGGGGACCGCCGGAGAAACGCAGCGCCGAGGCGCGGGCGCGCGACGAGCGCGAGGGATATGTTTGATGAGCACCACCCTTCGCATCGGCATCGATGTCGGCGGCACCTTCACCGATGTGGTCTGCATCGCCGCCGATGGCACCGAGACACTCGCAAAAGCCTCCTCCACCCCGCATGACCAGAGCGAGGGCGTCGTCAACGGCCTGCGCAACCTGGCCATCGCGCTGGGGCTGGACCTCGCCACCCTGTTGGCGCGGTGCGAGCGGATCGTGCATGGCACCACGGTGGCGACCAACGCGCTGCTGGAACGCAAGGGCAGCAGGCTGGCCATGCTGACCACCGCCGGCCACCGCGACGTGATCGAAATGCGCGAGGGCCTGAAGCCCGAACGCTACGACCTGCGCCTGCCGGCGCCGGAACCGCTGGTGCCGCGCCGGCTGCGCCTGGGGGTGAAGGAAAGGCTCCGCGCCGATGGCGGCGTGGCCGTGGCGCTGGACCAGGCCTCGCTGGATGCCGCCATCGCCGCGCTGCGGGCCGAGGAGGTGGAAAGCGTGGCGATCTGCTTCCTGCATTCCTGGCGCGACGGCGCGCATGAACGTGCCGCTGGCGCCGCCGTGGCCGCAGCCCTGCCCGGCGTCTTCGTCACCCTGTCCTCGGACGTGCTGCCCCAGATCAAGGAATTCGAGCGGTTTTCCACCACGGCGGTGAACGCCTATGTCGGCCCCGTGGTCTCGCGCTACCTCGGCCGGCTGCGCGGCCGGCTGGGGGAGGCGGGCTATGGCGGGCCGGTCTTCGTCATCCTCTCCCATGGCGGCGTCGCCCCGGTGGAGGAAGCGGCGCGGCTGGCGGTGGGCACCGCGCTTTCCGGCCCGGCCGGCGGCGTGGCGGCGGCCGTTGCCCTGGCCCGCGCCGGGCTGGGGCAGGACCTGGTCACCTTCGACATGGGCGGCACCTCCACCGATATCGCCATGGTGGCGGGCGGTGAGGCGGCGCTGGGCCGCGGCCGGGTGGTGGGCGGCGAGCGCATCGCGCTGGAAAGCCTGGATATCGTCACGCTGGGTGCCGGCGGAGGGTCCATCGCCCACCTGGGCAGTGGCGGCACCATGCAGGTCGGGCCGCAATCGGCCGGGGCGGTGCCGGGGCCGGCGGCCTATGGCCTGGGCGGCACCCAGCCGGCGGTGACCGACGCCAACCTGGTGCTGGGCTACCTGGATGCCGGCAATTTCCTCGGCGGCGCCCGCAAGCTGGACCTGGCGGCGGCACAGGCGGCCGTGGCCGGGCTGGCCGCCAAGCTCGGCATTGATGTGCAGGCCTGCGCCATGGGCATCCACCGCCTGGTGAATGCCCGCATGGCCGATGGCGTGCGCGTGGCCACGGTGCGGCGCGGCGTGGACCCGCGCGACTTCACCCTGCTGGCCTTCGGTGGCGCGGCCGGGCTGCATGCCTCCGCCGTGGCGCGGGAGCTGGGGCTGAAGCGCGCCGCGGTGCCGCTGTTCGCCGCCGGGCTTTCGGCCTGGGGCATGCTGCAAAGCGACCTGCGCTATGAGATGGCCCGCAGCACGCTGGAAGCCGGTGGCATGCCGGCCGATGCCAGCATCGCCGCGCTGTACGACCAGTTGGAAGCCGATGCCCGCGCCCGCATGGGGCAATGGTACCAGGGCGAGATCGCGGTGCAGCGCAGCGCCGACATGCGCTACGGCGAACAGGTGTTCGAGATCGCGGTGCCGCTGGACGGCATCGACTGGCAGGGCCCGGCATTGGCCGAGCAGTTGCGCACCGCCTTCCACGCCCGCCACCGCGCGCTGTTCACCTATGATTTGCCGGAGGAGGAGGTGGTGCTGGTGACCGCCCGCGCCGCCGCCATCGGCCGGCTGCCGGCCACCCTGGGCGCCCAGCGCGCCGCCGGCGCCACGGCCACGCCGCTGACCACCCGGCGCATTCGCCTGGAAGCCGGGGAAACCGAGGTGCCGGTGTTCGGCTTCGAGGCGCTGGCCCCCGGCCAGGCTTTACGCGGCCCGGCGATTGTGGAAAGCGCCACCACCACCGTGCTGCTGCTGCCCGGCGACACCGCCCGGATGGACGGGCGCGGCTGGCTGGAAATTCTCGTCGACTGAAGGAAGCCCGATGTCCAAGCCCGAATACTTCAACCTGCACGACGTCACCCAGGGCATTGCCCGCGAGCTGGCCCCCGGGCTCAACACCCGCGTCTTCCCGGGCGAACAGGCCATGCTCTCGGTGGTGACCATCGGCCCCAACGCCATGGGCAGCATCCATTCCCACCCGCAGGAGCAATGGGGCGTGCTGCTGGAAGGCACCGCGGTGCGGATCGACGACGGGGTGGAAACCCAGGTGAAGAAGGGCGACTTCTGGCGCACCCCGGGCAATGCCGTGCATGGCATGCGCGGCGGCCCGGAAGGCTGCGTGGTGCTGGATATCTTCGCCCCGCCGCGCGACGAATACCGCAAGGCCGGCAAGGGCTTCGGCGGCTGAACCACGGCGCCCTCCCCCATGCCGGGGGAGGGCGCTGCGGACTACCGTGCCCGCAGGATGACGCGGCGGGCGCGTTCCACCACCGGCTCGTCGATCATCTGGCCTTCGAAGGTCACGGCGCCGACGCCACGGGCGATGGCTTCGTCGAACGCCGCCACCATGCGCCGCGCCCGCGCCACGGCTTCCGGCGCCTCGCCATATTCCTCGTTGATGATGGCGACCTGCGAAGGATGCACGCAGCTGGCGCAGGCATAGCCCAGCGCCTTGGACCGCCGCAAAATCTTCCGGTAGCCATCCAGGTCGGTGATGTCCGCCACCGTGCCGATGAAGCCGGTGGGCAGAATGCCGGCGCCGCGCGCGGCGATGATGCCCAGGCGCTTCGGCAGGTCCAGCGCATCCGGCGTGGCTTCGGCGCCCAGGTCGGTGGCCAGGTCCTCGCCGCCCACGCCCAGCGCCACCATGCGCGGGCTGGCGCGGCAGATCGCGTCCATGTGCGGAATCGCCTCGGCGCTCTCCACCAGGCCGATCACGCGCACCTCGCCGCGCGGCCGGCCGGCCAGGGCCTCGGCCTCGGTGATGTGCTCGTCCAGCAGGCGCACATGGTCGGCGCCCATCAGCTTGGTCAGGATCAGGCCATCGGCGCCGGCGGCCACCGCGGCATCGATGTCCAGCACCGCCAGCCGCAGCGCGCGGTTCACCCGCACCACCACATCGGCGCCGCCCTTGCGCACGGTGGCCACGGCGCCCGGCAGCAGCGCCCGGGCGGCGGCCTTCTCGCCGGGGGCGATGGCGTCCTCCAGGTCCAGGATGATGACGTCGGCGCCGCGGGTATGCGCCTTGTCCACGAAGCTCTGCCGGTTGGTCGGCACGTAGAGGAGCGAACGCCAGTTCGGCAGGGGGCGGGTCATGCGTGGGGTTTCCTGTTTCCGGCGCACGCTATGGAAGGTGACGCCTGGCGGCAAGCCGGGGCACACTGGCCGCCAAGAACCAAAGGAACCGTCATGCTGTCGCGCCGCGCCCTGCTCGCCACCCCTGCCCTGCTCGCCGCGCCAGCCGTGCGGGCGCAGTCCTGGCCCGACCGGCCGCTGCGCCTGGTGATCCCCTTCGTGCCCGGCGGCACCACGGATATCCTCGGCCGCCTGCTGGCGCAGCAGATGTCGCCGCGGCTGGGCCAGACCGTGGTGGTGGAAAACCGTGGCGGCGCCGGCGGCTCCCTGGGCGCCAGCGAAGTGGCGCATGCCCGGGCGGATGGCACCACCCTGCTGCTCAGCACCAATGGCTCGCTGACCATCAACCCGCTGGTGCAGGCCAACCTGGCCTATGAGCCGTTCCGCCAGCTGGCGCCGCTGGGCCTTTGCCTGACGGTGCCGATGGTGGTGGTGGTGCGGGCCGACCACCCGGCCAAGACCGTGCAGGACCTGGTCGCCATGTCCAAGGCGCGGCCCGGCGCGGTCAGCATCGGCTCGGCCGGCACCGGCTCCTCCAACCACCTGGCGATCGAGCTGTTCAACGCCGCCAGCCAGGCGCAGCTGACCCATGTGCCCTATCGCGGCAGCGGCCCGGTGATCGCGGACCTGCTGGCCGGCAACCTGAACAGCATGTGCGACCAGATCACCACCAGCCTGCCGCTGCTGCGGGAAGGCCGGGTGCGGGTGCTGGCCATCACCTCGGCGCGCCGCAGCCCGCAGGCGCCCGACGTGCCCACCCTGGCCGAGGCCGGCTACCCGGATGCCGACATGGTCACCTTCATGGGGCTTTCCGTCACCGCCCCGGTGCCGGCGGAAGCGCAGGCCAGGCTGGTGGCGGCCATGCAGGGCGCGCTGGGCGAGCGCATCTTCCACGACCGGCTGGAAACCCTGGGCGCCGAGATCGTGCGCGACCAGTTGGCCACCCCGGAAGGCTATGGCGCCTTCCTGCGCCGCGACTTCGACAGGATGAAGCGCGCCGTGGCGCTGGCCGGGCTGAAGCCGGAATAGCCCGGGCCGCACCGCAAGCGACGCCGGCCGATGGAACCCGCCGCATATGTCGAGGAAACCCGCTTCGGCGTCTGGTTCCTCGGTACCGAGACCTGGGTGAAGCACGTGCTGGCGCGGGCGGTGGCCGACCTGGACCGGCTGCTGGGCGCCGACCGGCCCGCCGCCCCGGTGGTGGTCGATGTGGGCTGCGGCTGGGGCCGGTCCTTCCGGCTGTTGCAGGACCACTTCGCCCCCGGCCGCCTGATCGGCTGCGACATCGCGCCCGGGATGCTGGCGCTGGCGGCGGCGGAAGCCCGGCGCCAGGGGCTGGCGGTGGAGTTCCACCAGGCCGACAGCGCCCGGCTGCCGCTGCCGGATGCCAGCGTGGACCTGGTGTTCTGCCACCAGACCTTCCATCACCTGGTGGACCAGCAGGGCGCCATCCGCGAATTCCACCGCGTGCTGCGGCCGGGCGGGCGGCTGTTGTTTGCCGAGAGCACCCGCGCCTACATCCACAGCTGGATCATCCGGCTGCTGTTCCGC
>CANBXZ010000187.1 GCA_947373495.1 Acetobacteraceae bacterium | reverse complement strand
GGCGATGCAGGTCCATCAGCGTGGCGGCAAGGTCCGACCGCACCACGCAGCACAGGCACCCCGTGGAAGTGCTGACGAAAGTTTCCTCGCTGCTGGCCAGCAGGTCGTGGTCCAGCGGCACCTCGCCGTATTCGTTGATGATGACGGCGCTGTCGGCATAGCCCGGGTCGCGCAGCAGGCGCTTCAGCAGCGTGGTCTTGCCGGCGCCCAGGAAGCCGGTGAGGACGACAATCGGGATCATACCACGCGCAGCTTCTGCGCTTCGCCGCCGCCCAGCGCATTGCGCAGGCTGCGCAACAGCCCAAGCACCGAGGTGCAGGGCCGCTTCTGCCCCGGTCGTTCCAGCCACCAGCGAATGGGCAGGTCCCCCGGCGTGGCGGCGGTGACGCGCATGTCGTCCACGCGCACCGCCTCGCCTTCAATGCTGACGCGCGCCTCGGCGCCCCAGAGCGCGATGCTGTCGGCCAGCAGGGCGCGGAGTTCGGGCGGGCTCAATCCAGCATCGCGCCGGCGCGGATCTCGTCGGCGATCCTGCGGTGCTGCCACAGGCCGCCACGGTCGTCGCCCAGCCAGCGCTCGTCCTCCACCACGATCTTGCCGCGCAGGATGGTCATGCAGGGCCAGGCATCCACCTGGCGGCCTTCCCACGGGGTGTAGTCGCTCTCGTGCAGTTGCTCGGCGCGCACGGTGCGCTTCAGGCCAGGGTCCAGGATGACGATGTCGGCGTCGCTGCCCGCGGCGATGGCGCCCTTGCGCGGGTACAGCCCCATCAGCTTGGCGGCGTTGGTGGAGACGAGGTCCACAAAGCGGCGCAGCGTATAGCCGCGCTTGCCGACCATTTCGGAATACATCACCGCCACGCGCGGCTCCACGCCGCTGTTGCCGCCGGTCACGTCGTCGATCCGCACGCCCTGGGTCTTGACGCTGAGGTTGCAGCACAGCTCATCCGTCGCGACGCAGTTGATGCTGCCATCCAGCGTGCCGGCCCACAGCTCATCCTGGTCGGCCTGCGACTTCAGGCTGGGATAGGTGTGGTAGATCTGGCCGTTCGGCTTCTTGTAGTCGTCCTGGGTGTACAGCATGTACTGGTGCAGGCTCTCGCCGTAGATCGGCAGGCCCTTGGCACGGGCATCGCGAATGGCGCGAACGCCGTTGCCGGCGCTGACATGCATCATGTACAGCGCGGTGCCGGGCACATGTTCCGCCAGCCGCATCACGCGGCGGAAGCTGATGTCCTCGCTCAGCGTGTTGTGCACCTCGGCCATGTTCTCGAACGCCACGCGATTCTCGCGGATCAGCTTGGCGTACATGTGCATGACGATATCGTTGTCCTCGGAGTGGATCACCCCGAGGCCGCCCTTCTTGGCCAGCACCTGGAACACTTCCCAGATGTCGCCGAAATCCACCATGCGGCCCTTGCGGCTGGGGGTGATGTCGGTGGTGAAGATCTTCACCGTGGCGTGGCCGGCGTCGATCGCCTCGCCCAACTGCGCCGGAATGCTGGGGTCCAGGTCGCCTTCGACCATGATGTGGAAGGCCCAGTCGCAGGGGCTGCCATCCTCGTTCCAGTGCGCCATGCGCTTGTCGATGGCGCCCTGCACCGTCTCACCCGCCATCACCCGGGTGAAGTCGATGATGGTGGTGGTGCCGCCATGCAGCGCCGCCTTGCCCACCACGCTCGGCCCCTTGGTGAAGTCGATCTTGCCGCCGGGCCCGAAATTCGGCCACAGGCAATGGGTGTGTGGGTCGATGCCGCCCGGCATCACCACCTTGCCGGTGGCGTCCACCACGCGCACGCCCGCCGGCACCGGAAAGGTGCCGTAGGCGGCAACGGCGACGATCCTGCCGTCCGCCATCGCCACGTCGGCCGGCCCCACCGCATGGGGCGTCACCACGCAGTCGCCACGCACCACCAGATCGACCATGAAGCCCTCCATCCGCTGCGCCCAAGCTTGGCGGCAGCGCCCGCTGCGCGCAAGATGCCGGCACGAGGGAGACACGCCAAATGCCGCAAACCCTGTTCGACAAACTATGGGCGCCGCATGTGGTGGCAGACCTGGGCGACGACTGGGCGCTGCTGCACATCGACCGCGTGCTGCTGCACGACATGTCCGGCGCCCGCGCGCTGACCGAGGTGGGGGAGCGCGGCTACGACCTGGCCCGGCCAGACCTGGTCTTCGCCACGCCGGACCACGCGGTTTCCTCCGCCCCCGGCCGCACCAGCGCCACCTTCGCCGGCGGCGCCCGGCCCATTGCCCGGCTGCGGGAGCGGGTGAAGGAAACCGGCATCCGCCTGTTCGACCTCGGGCAGCCCGGCCATGGCATCGTGCATGTGATGGCGCCGGAACTGGCCATCGTGCTGCCCGGCACCACGCTGGTGTGCGGTGACAGCCATACCTGCACCAATGGCGGCGTGGGTGCGCTGGCCTTCGGTATCGGCGCTTCCGAACTGACCCATGTGCTGGCGACGCAAACCCTGATGCAGCGCAAGCCGCGCAGCATGCGGCTGACCTTCACCGGCACGCTGCCGCCGGGGGTGACGGCGAAGGACATGATCCTGGCCGCCATCGGCCAGTTGGGCACCGCCGGCGGCACCGGCTTCGCGGTGGAATACACCGGCGAGGCGGTGCGGGCGCTGCCGCTGGAAGCCCGGCTGACACTGTGCAACCTGAGCATCGAGATGGGCGCCAAGATGGGCTTCGTGGCGCCGGACGAAACCACCTTCGCCTACCTGAAGGGCCGCCGCTTCGCCCCCCAGGGCGCCGCCTGGGACAGTGCCGTGGCCGCCTGGCGCGGGCTGTGCAGTGACGCCGGCGCGGTGTTCGACCGCGAAGTCACCATCGACGCCAGCCGGATCGCGCCACAGGTGACCTGGGGCACCAGCCCGGAACAGGTGCTGCCGGTCACCGCCAGCGTGCCGCAGCCGGCCAATGCCGCGGACCAGGCGGCGCTGGACTATATCGGGCTGCAACCGGGCCAGCCGCTGGCCGGCACGCCGGTGGACTGGGTGTTCATCGGCAGTTGCACCAACTCCCGCCTTTCGGACCTGCGCGACGCCGCCGCGGTGCTGCGCGGCCGCAAGGTGGCGCCGCATGTCACCGCCTGGGTGGTGCCGGGCAGCGAGACGGTGAAGCGCGAGGCCGAGGCCGAAGGGCTGCACACCCGGTTCCTCGAAGCCGGCTTCGAATGGCGCGAGCCTGGCTGCGCGCTGTGCGTGTGCGTGAACGGCGAGGCGGTGCCGGCCGGCAAGCGCAGCGTCTCCACCAGCAATCGCAATTTCGTCGGCCGCCAGGGCACCGGGGCGCGCACCCACCTGGCCAGCCCCGCCATGGCCGCCGCCGCCGCGCTGGCCGGCGCCATCGTCGACGTACGGAGCTTCTGAGCCATGGACGCCTTCACCACCATCACCGGCCCCGCGGCGCCGTTGCTGCGGGCCAATGTGGACACGGACATGATCATCCCGGCGCAGCGGCTGATCGGTGCCGGGCGGGACGGCCTGGGGCGCTTTGCGTTCGAACGCTTCCGCTTCAACGCCGATGGCAGCGAGAACCCGGCATTCCCGCTGAACCAGGCGCCCTACCGCGCTTCGCCCATCCTGCTCGGGGGCGAGAATTTCGGCTGCGGTTCCTCACGTGAAGGCGCGGTGTGGGCGCTGCGCGACCTGGGCCTGCGCTGCGTCATCGCGCCCAGCTTCGGCGACATCTTCGCCAACAATTGCTTCCAGAACGGCATGCTGCCGGTCCGGCTGGCGGCGGCCGATGTGGCGCGCATCGCCGAGCAGACCGCCGCTTCGCCCAGCAACGCCTATACCAGCGTGGACCTGGAACGGCAGGTGGTGGTGACCCCGAACGGCGAGGAAATTCCCTTCACCGTGGACGCCCGCAAGCGCGGCGCCCTGCTGGAAGGGCTGGACGAGATTGCCCTGACCATGAAGCGCCGGGCCGAGATTTTGGCCTGGCAGGCGCGCGACACGGCCGCGCGCCCCTGGGCCTGGGACCCTGTGAGCCGCTGAGCGCCCTTCGGCGCCAGCGCCTCAAGCCAGCGCCTCAAGCCAGCAGGCGCTAGCCTGCCAGCTTCCGCCCGAAGGCGGCTTCGTACCGCGCCTGGAAGGCCGGTACGACATCCGGGTTGATGATGCGCGGCGGCATCCGGCCGCGCGCCACCTCGCCAAAGGCCAGCGCGGCGATGCGGGAGATGTTGCCGCGGCTTTCCTGCGTCACGCCCGCCGTGTGCTGGCTCATCAGCACGTTGTCCAGTTGCAGCAGCGGGTGGGTGGTCTCCGGCGGTTCATCCGCCCACACGTCCAGCCCGGCCCCGGCCAGGTGGCCGCTGACCAGCGCCTGGTGCAGCGCCGGTTCGTCATGGATGAAGCCGCGGGCGGTGGTGACGAAGATGGCGCCCGGCTTCATGCGGGCGAAGCTGTCGCCATTCATCAGGTTGCGGGTCTCCCCGGTCAGCGGGGAATGGATGCTGACCACGTCGCATTCCGCCAGCAGGGTGGCGATCTCCACCTTCTCGGCGCCACGCGCGGCGATGGTCGGGGCGTCCAGGTAGGGGTCATAGGCCAGCACCCGGCACTGGAAGGCCAGGTTGAGGATTTCCGCGACGCGCGTGCCGACATGGCCGATGCCGACCAGCCCCACGGTCTTGCCGCGCAGGTCGCGGCCCATCAGCGCCGCGCGGTCCTTCGCGCGGCCGGCGCGCATGGCGGCCTGGGCTTCCGGCATGCGCTTCAGCAGCGCCAGCATCATGCCCACGGCGTGTTCCGCCACGCCTTCGGCATTGCCGCCGGCCTGGTTGATGAGCAGCACGTTGGCGCCGGTGCAGGCTTCCGGGTCGCAGGTGTCGTAGCCGGCGCCGTAGCTGCCCACCATCAGCAACTTGGGCAGCCTGGCCAGCAGCTCCGCATGCACGTGGTAGGGCAGGGCCAGTTCCTGGCGCGACGCCTGGGCGTAGTAGCCATGGCAGTCGGCCAGCCGGGCCACCACCTCATCCGTCGGCAGGTCCAGCGGAATGCGGACCACCTCCAGTTCCGGAATGCCGGCGGCGGTTTCCAGGAAGGCCGGGTGCGGCACCCAGCCGAGATAGCCGACGCGGAAGCGCGAATTGCCCACGATGTTCCCTCCAGATTTCCCCTGGCTTGTATCGCGGCGGCGGGCAGCGTCAAATCCGCCGCATGGTTGTTCTGGTTGTGGTGTTGGGAGCGGCCCTGGCGGGCTTCGTGCAGGGGCTGTCGGGCTTCGCCTTCGGGCTGGTGGCCTGGGCGGTCTGGGCCTGGGTGCTGGACCCGGGGCTGGCCGGGCCGCTGGTGGTGTTCGGCTCCCTGGTCGGGCAGGCGCTGGCCATACCGCAGTTGCGGCTTTCCAGCCTGCCGCGGGCGCTGCCCTTCCTGGCGGGGGGGCTGCTGGGCGTGCCGCTGGGCATCTGGCTGCTGCCGATGCTGGACGCGCGCTATTTCAAGGGCGGGCTGGGGCTGCTGCTGGTGGTGTGGTGCCCGCTGATGCTGTTCGCCAGCAAGCTGCCGCATGTCAGCTTCGGTGGCCGGGTGGCGGATGCGGTGGCCGGCGGGCTGGGCGGCATCATGGGGGGCTTGGGCGGCCTGACCGGCCCGGTGCCGACGCTGTGGTGCACCCTGCGCGGCTGGGACCGGGCGCAGGCGCGCGGCGTGTTCCAGACCTTCAACCTGGTGATGCATGGCGTGACCTTCAGCGGCTACCTGCTGACCGGCCGGGTAACGGCGGAGGTTGGCGGCCTGTTCCTGGTGGTGGTGCCGGCCATGCTGGTGCCGACGCTGCTGGGTACCCGCGCCTACAAGCACGTCAGCGACGCGCAATTCCGCCGCCTGGTGCTGGCGCTGCTGACGTTGAGCGGCGTGACCCTGTTGGTCAGCGCCTTCCAGTAGCCGCGCTTCTGCGCCACCCTGGCGGCAACAACCGGGAGGGTTCCATGGCCACCGCACCGCACTACGCCTACCCCGAAGCCATCGTGGGCACCGCATGGCTGGCCGCGCATGCCGGCGACCCCAACCTGCGGGTGTTCGATTGCACCACCTACCTGCTGTACGAAACCGGCACCGGCCGGCCCTACCGGGTGGGCAGCGGCCGGGCGGACTACGACCAGGCGCATATCCCCGGCTCCGGCTTCCTTGACCTGCAGGGCGAGCTTTCCGACACCAGCGCGCCGACCAACTTCATGATGCCGGCGCCGGCCGACCTGGCCGCGCGCTTCGCCGCCCGTGGCATCGGCGAGGGGACGCGGGTGGTGCTGTATGCCCGCAAGTCGCTGCAATGGGCCACGCGGGTGTGGTGGATGCTGCGCGCCATCGGCTTCGACAACGCCGCGGTGCTGGATGGCGGCTTCGACCAATGGGCCGCCGAGGGCCGCCCTACCGCCACCACCGAAACCCGCTACCCGCCGGCCCGGCTTGCGGCGCGGCCGCGGCCCGGGCTGTTCGTCGGCAAGGCCGAGATGCAGGCCGCCATCGGCGATGCCGGGGCGTGCAGCATCAACGCCCTGGCACCCGACCTGCACAGTGGCGAGAACCCGCGCTATGGCCGCGCCGGCCGCATTCCGGGCAGCGTGAACGTGCCGGCCACGGCGCTGGTGGAACCCGGCACGCTGAAGCTGCGCCCGGCCGCGCAGGTGGCCGCCAGCTTCGCCGCGGTGGGGGCGGAGCCGGGCAAGCGCATTCTGCTGTATTGCGGCGGTGGCATCGCGGCGACGCTGGATGCCTTCCTGCTGCACCAGCTCGGCTATCGCGACCTGGCGGTCTACGATGCCTCGATGAGCGAATGGGCGAAGGACCCGGCATTGCCGGTGGAGGTCGGCCCGGCGTGAATCGCGCGGCGCCTCAATAGCCTGGCGCCTGGTCAGGCTCGCTCTCGGCGCTGACCAGGCGCCGGTGCTATTCCGGAATGGCCACCGCACCCTGCATCAGCCGGCGCTGGGTGCGGAACACCACGGCGCTTTCGGCGTGCCAGCCGGCGTTGTCCTGCCGCACCTCGGCGCCCACCGCCACCATGCCGGAAGCATGGCCGACGCGGATTTCGTCCGGCCGGGGGCCGCGCGTGGCCACCGCGTGCGGAATGCTGCCGGTGATGCGGCAGGCCACCGCCAGCCCCATCGCGCCGGTCATCGGCACCGCGCGATGCGGCCGTTCCATCGACAGCATGCGGATTTGAATGTCGTGTTCGGCCGGGTCCATCACCTGGCCGTCCAGCGTGCGCGCGGCCATCGGCGGCGCCACCAGGGCGATGCGCGGCGAGGCCAGGCCGACCGCTTCCGGCGTCGCCGCCAGGCCCATGGCCACGCCGGCGGCACGGCGCAGCTTGTCCAGCAGGGCCATGATGTCGGCGCGGGCCTCGATTTCCTCTGGCAACTCGCCGCCGGTCAGGCCCACCGCGGCAGCATGGATGAACACCGCCGGGTTGGCGGCATCCACCAGGGAAGCCTCCACCGCCAGCCCGTCCACCTGCAACGTGTCCACCGGGTTGCCGGTGGGCAGCAAATGCGGGGTCTGGGTGCCGCCGGGGCTGAGGAAGTCCAGCCGGATCCGCGCGCCCGTGCCGGCCACGCCGGCGATGGCGAAGTCGCCGCGCACCTCGGCCTTGCCGTTCTTCACCGAGAAGCGGGCGTGGATGATCTTCTTCGTGTTGACCTGATGGATGCGCACCAGCGCCTCGCCATCCGCCACCTGCACCAGCCCCTCATCCACCGCGAAGGGACCGACGGCGGAGGACAGGTTGCCGCAATTGCCCTTCCAGTCCACCACCGGCTTGTCCACGGAAACCTGGGCGAAGGTGTAGTCCACATCCGCGTCCGGGTGGGTCGGCGGGCCGATGATGACGCCCTTGGACAGCGAGGAAATGCCGCCGCCCATGCCGTTCAACTGGCGCTGGTAGGGGTCCGGGCTGCCCAGCACCTCCAGCAGGATGGGGTCGATCGCGCCGCGGTCGGCCGGCAGGTCGCGGGCGTGGAAGAATACGCCCTTGGAGGAGCCGCCGCGGATGAAGGCGGCGGGGATGAACTTCTGGGTCATGCCGCCACCTTGCCGTTCAACACCCGCCACACCTTTTCCGCCGTCACCGGCATGTCGATATGCGCCACGCCCAGCGCGTCGCACACCGCGCTCACGATGGCCGGCGGCGCGCCGCAACTGCCGCCCTCGCCGGCGCCCTTCACCCCCAGGTCGTTGTTCGGGCAGGGCACGATGTTGAAGCCCAGGTCGAAATGCGGCGCGTCGGAAGCGCGCGGCATGCAGTAGTCCTGGAAGGTGGCG
>CANBXZ010000186.1 GCA_947373495.1 Acetobacteraceae bacterium | reverse complement strand
CGACCCAGGTCGTCAGGCGGCTGTGCCTGGCGCGATAGGTGAACTGCCCGCGCTGCGAAACCAGCAGCCGCCGCCGCCAGGGCCAGAACAGGCAGAAGGTGACGATGACCGCTTGCGGCAGGAAGGCATGCAGCAGCCCGCCCCGATGGGCGAAGCCGAAGGCAAGCAGGCGCGGCACCAGCCAGGCCAGCCGCAGGATGCGCCCCAGCAGCGCAAGCCTCGCGGGCATATGGAACGGTCGTGCCGGATGCACGGGCACGCCCTTCGCACGCAGTTCCGCCGCCACCGGGCCATCGGCGCCGAGCACGAAGACGGCCGGGGCGAAGCCCCGTTGCCGCAACATCGGCAGCACTTCCGCCAGGTGGGTCTCCGTGCCGCCGCGCTGCATGGAGCCCACCACAACCCCAAGCGGCACGCCGCGGCGGTTCATGCCAGGGCTGTCTCTCGCTGCTGCGCGGTGAACTCGGCGACCTGGGTGATCCGTTCGGGCGGCGTGTCCTGCCGGCGGAACAGGAACTGCGTGCAGGCCTCTCCGGTGGAGCAGTTCACCAACCGGAAGCCGCCTTCGCCCTCCACCAGGTCCACGACCTCCTGGTCGGGCGCGAACTCCATCGGCCAGCCACCGAGCCAGTCGCGCACATCGGTGAAGTAATTCATCCCCCGCTTGAGGCGGTAGGAGACGATCTGCCTGACCACGCGAGGCAGCCCGCGCAGGCTGCTGCCCATGCCGTAGACCCAGATGTACCACAGCACCATGCGGGCGCGCTTGAGCGTGCCGCCGCGGTTGTATTCCTGCTTGCGATCAAGCCAGAATTGCGGGTCGGTCTGCACGTCGCGGGAATAGAGCGCGATGAAGAACAGGCCACCCGGCACCACCAGCGCCTGGGCGTTGCGGATCGCCTGCCACATCGCGCCGGTGTGGTGCAGCACACCCCATGAATAGACCAGGTCGAAGTGGCCGAGGCGCGACAGGTATGCGGTGTCGAGCACGTCGCCCTGCTCGATGGTCCAGTGGCCGGGGGTATGCGCGCGCCGGCGCAACTCCTCGGCCGCGCGCACGGCGTTGGCGTCGTAGTCGAAGCTGTGCACGCGTGCCGCCCCGGCCTGGATGGCCGCACAGCCATGCAGCCCGCTGCCGCAACCGATGTCGAGCACCGACAGCCCGGCAAGGTCGGGCCGGCGCAGGAAGCGCAGCATCGCATCATGGGCGACGCGGAGCCGTTCCGCGGTGAAGTTGCGGCGCACGAAGCGGTGCCAGTTCCGGCCGAAACCAAACCGCATGTTACTGTCGCTCATGCCTGTGCTGCCTTGTCGAAGATCGATCGGGTGCGGGCGATCATCGCGTCCCGGCTGAACTCTGCCCGGGCGTGGCTGGCCGCGCGCCGGGACATGTCCTGGCGCCGCGCCGCATCACCGAGCAGCCCGCCAGCCAGTGCGGCCAGATGCGCCACGGTAGGGCGCGCGGCCGTCAGGCCGGTGACCCCTTCCACATAGGTCTCGCGCATGCCGCCGCCCCCGGTGGCAATCACCGGCACGCCCATGGCCTGGGCTTCGACGAGCACGTTGGGCAGCCCTTCGAGGCGTGAGGTCAGCATCAGCACGTCCATGGCGCGGAGCGCGGTGAAGGCGTCTTCGGTCAGGCCCGGCAGCAGCACCCGCTCGCCGCCCGGGGCGGTGGCCAGCATGGCGCGCAAGGGCTCGCGCAGCGGGCCATCCCCGAAGACCACGGCCCAGGCCGCTGGGTCCCGCTCCACCACGCGCAGCGCCGTTCGTACCCAAAGCGCCGGCTGCTTTTCCTCGGTGAAGCGCAGCAGGCCGCCCAGCACCCGTGCCGTTGCCGGAATGCCAAGGCTGGCACGCAGTGCCTGGGCCGGCTCCGTCCGTCCGATCTCGGCGGGGAAGTCGAAGCCGTTGCGGTGCACCTGGATGCGTTGGCGCGGCAGCCCCAGCCAGCGGGCGTAGTCCGCGGCGCCGGCCGCGCTGTTGTTGGTGAAGGTCACGTCCGGGCGGGCCTGCAGCAGGCACCGGTAGCCCTGGCGCATATAGGGCTGGAAGATGCCGAAGTTATGCGGCGCAACCGAGCGCCCGTTCAGCACCAGCCGCGGCACGCCGGCCAGCACCGCGCCCAGCCCGGCGAAGACGTTCATCTCGTCCATCCAGGTGTGCACCAGCTCGGGCCGTTGCTCGGCGAAGAAGCAGGCGTATCGCAGGATGTGATAGGCCGGATAGGAAAAGCCGATGACGTCGAAGCGCGACAGCTTCTGCAGCACCGCGGCCAGCATCGGCTCGGCCAGCCGCGGCGGCCCGAGCGGAATATGCCTGACGCTGACGCCGGCGGCCTCGATCGCGGCCAGGTGGAACGAACTGGTGCCCTCGGCGGGATTGGCGGTGGCCACCGCCGGATGCCAACGCTCATCCCGTGCCAGGCCGATCGCGGTATTGGCCAATTGCCGCTCGGCGCCGCCGGGCCCCAGCGTGCCGATGACGAGGCAGGCCTGGCCCTGCCGGGCGGGCCCGGCGGGCGTGAAGGCGGGGTGTGCCAGTTCCATCAACTCGGCGAAGGCCTGTTCGAACCAGGGCGCGGTCAGCATGGCGAAGACGCCGCGCCGCCGGCGGTCCGCGAGCAGCCTGCGCGCGGGCCCCTGCAGCAGCCTGGCCACCAGGGGCAGGCTGACCAGTGGCTTCATGCGCATACCCCTTGCCGGCGGTCGATGACGGCCAGTTGGCCGGCAAAGCCATGCGGCCGCGCCGGCGCATCGACCCAGCGCAGGAACCACGCTTCGAGCATCAGCAGCGCCCAGAGGCGCGGCGACCAGTCCTCGCCGGCGGCCAGGCGGTCGAGGTAGCTCTCGATATCCGCGGGGCGGAACAAGCCGCGCCCGCGTGCGGTGGCGGAGAGGATCGTCTCCCGCAGCATCACGTTCATGTCTTCCCGCAGCCATCGCCCAAGCGGCACGCCGAAGCCCATCTTGGAGCGGTGGATGATGTCATGGGGCAGCAGTGGCTCCAGCGCCGACTTCAGCAGCGACTTCGTCATGGTGCCCGCGAAGCGCTGGTGCTCCGGGATGTCGTTGGCCCAGGCTACCAGGTCCTGGTCGAGGAAGGGTGCCCGCACTTCAAGCCCATGCGCCATGGAGGCGATGTCCACCTTCACCAGCAGGTCATCCGGCAGGTAGGTGTGCAGGTCGGCCCAGGCGGCGCCCATCGTCAGCGTCTGCGCCTGGTCGAGCCAGGTATCCAGCCGGTCGAGGGCCGAGTTCGCCAGGTGATGCTGCATGCCATCGGCATAGAGCGTCGCCTTCGCCCCGTCGGGGAAATAGGCGATGAACTGCTCATAGCGCCGGCTGCGCCGCTCCCCCAGGCGGGTCAGCGCGCCACGCACCCGCCGCGCCGCGCGGAAGCGGGTGAGACCGGGGGGGATCGCCTCTCCCACCTTGCGCAGCAGCCGCATCACCACGGGCGGCAAGGCGGAGATGTGGTCATGCGCGCGGCAGGAAAGGTAGCGCTTGTAGCCCAGGAAGCATTCGTCGCCGCCATCACCGGACAGCACGACCTTGACCTGCTCCCGCGCCATGCGGGAGAGATACCAGGTCGGGATGGCCGAGCTGTCGGCGTAGGGTTCGCCATAGTGGTCCACCAGTTCGTCGATGAGGCTGGCCGCGTCGGGGCGCACCAGCAGCTCATGGTGGCGCGTGCCGCAATGTGCCGCCACCTGGCGGGCGAAGCGACGTTCGTCGAAGCTCTCGTCGTCGAAGCCGATGGTGAAGGTCTCGACCGGCTGGTCCGACAGCTTCGCCATCATTGCAACCACCGCGGAACTGTCCAGCCCACCCGACAGGAAGGCGCCGACCGGCACGTCCGCCACCATGCGCAACCGCGTCGCTTCCTCAAGCCGCTGGCGCAACTCGGCCTCAAGCTCCGGCTGCGGGCGCGCGGGGCCGCGGCCTGGTGGCGGCAGCGCGTGGTCGGGGCTCAGGTGCACCACGCCGCCGCGCCGGACCGTCGCGGTATGGCCCGGCAGCAGCTTCCGCACCGCCCGGAAGGCGGTGCGCGGCGCCGGGACATACTGGTAGGTCAGGTATTCGTCCACCGCCTGCATGTCCACGTCGCGCTGCGCCGCTGGATGCGCCATCACGGCGGCCATTTCGCTGCCGAACACGCAGACCTGGCCGAACTGGGCATAGAGCAGCGGCTTCTTGCCGATCCGGTCGCGCAGCAGGTGCAACTCGTCCGTCCGGCTGTCGTAGATGGCGGCGGCGAACATGCCGTGCAGCCGCGCCGCGACGCCGACCCCCCACTGGCGATAGCCATGCAGCAGGACCTCGGTATCCGACGCGGTGCGAAACCGGTGGCCCTGGTCCTCCAACTCGGCCCGGAGGGTGCGGAAATTGTAGATCTCGCCGTTGAAGACCAGGGCGACGGCGTCCTCCTGGTCCAGCATCGGCTGGTTGGCGGCTGTCGAGACGTCGATGATCGAGAGTCTGGCGTGCGCCAATGCCACGCCCGGGCCGAGAAACAGTCCCGCGGCGTCAGGCCCCCGATGCCGTAGCGCCGCCAACTGGACCGAAACGTCGCGGTGGTCCGTGCCGCCACCAGCGCGGCCGTTGTGGAAGACGCCTGTTATGCCACACATGGCAGCCGCTCCCGCGAACGCCTATCGCCGTGCATCGGAATCACCCACGGGGAAGCTGCCCTTCAGGTGGTATGGTGCCCCGCCGGGAACCCCCCGGGAGCGGCAGGCCGCGACCCCTGCCGGGTGCCATTCGTCGTGCCGCACGGCAACCGCGATGGCCTTGAAGGCGCTCTCCGGCAACCCGCCGCGCAGGGCTTCGGCGGCGTCCGCCAGGTGCCGGCACGGGCGTTCGTCCCACCCTCCCTGCCGGGTCTGGTCCAGGTCGGTGCGCACCGTATGGCGCCGCCGCCTGTCGCCATCCTGGCCGATGCCATCGAAGCGCCGGGCCAGCCTGGCGGCCAGCGGCGGTCCAACATGGCCGAGGCCAAGGACGCTGACGTTCGGTGCGATGAGCAGGGGACCGGCCTTGACTATCTGCGGGATGCCCAGGCCCAATATCATTGCTGTCAACGATCGCCAACCTGCGGGGGCACCATTTGCCGTGCCGGCTTTGCGCCAGGCGGGCCGGCATGCGGGCTGGCTGGACCGCGCCGAGGTCCTTCGCGGGCCGGCCGCTGGGCCAGGCCGGGACGGCCTTCCCCTTGCCTCGCCTGGCCGAGGCCCGCCGCCGGGCGATGCGCCGAGCGCCGGCGCATCCCGCTGGTGCCGGACATGGCAGGCGCCGGCCGGGCCAAGGCGGGTCATGATAGCGCCCAGAACCCGCGGGCCGCGCGCTTCCGCGGCGCCGTCGGCACGGCCTGGCCGCCGCCTGTGGCCTGCGTCAGCCCGCGGCCGGTGCGGGCTAGGTCGGCAGCGTGAGCATCGCGGTCAGGCCGCCGCCCGGGCGGTTCTGCAGCGTCAGCGTGCCGCCCTCGGTCGCGATCGCGCGGCGCGCGATGGTCAGCCCCAGGCCGACGCCACCCGTGGTGCGGTTGCGCGAGATGTCGAGCCGCTGGAACGGCTCGAACACGCGCTGCATCTCGGCGGCGGGAATGCCGGGGCCGTCATCCTCGATGCAGACCCGCAGCGCCCCCGGCTGTTCCTCCAGCGCCACGCGCGCCACGCCGCCATAGGTCAGGGCGTTGCCCACCAGGTTGGCCAGCGCACGCTTCAGCGCCACCGGGTGGCACACCAGGTCGGCATGGTCTGGCCCGGTGTAGCTCGCGGCATGGCCGGCATCGACGGCATCCGCCACCAGCGTCTGCAGCATGGCGGCGACATCGGCGGCCCGGGTCGGCTCGGCCTCCTGCTCGCCGCGTAGATAGGCCAGCGTGGCATCGATCATCGCCGCCATCTCGTCCAGGTCGGCGTCCATCCGCGCCTGGGTCTCGGGGTCCTCGATGAAGCCGGCGCGCAGCCGCAGCCGGGTGATGGGCGTGCGCAGGTCGTGGCTGACGGCGGCCAGCGCCTGGGTGCGGTCGGCCATCAACCGATGGATGCGCGCCTGCATGGCGTTGAAGGCGCGGGCGGCGTGACGCACCTCGCGTGGGCCGTCCTCGGGCAGCGGCACCGGGTCCGGCGCGCGGCCGAAGCGCTCCGACGCATCGGCCAGCCGGCGCAACGGCTGGGTGATCCAACGCACCACCAGCATCGAGGCCAGCACGATCCCCAGCGCCATGGCGCTGAGCGAAAGCAGCGGGTCATGCCCGGCATGCAGCGGCACGGCCATGCCGTGCAGGATCGGCGCGGCAAAGTTCAGCCAACTGCCATCCGGCAGCCCCAGCGTGCCGACCACCAGGTGGCCGGCCGAGATGCCGCCCTCCTCCTCATAGGCCAGCCGCACCGTGCCCGGTTGGGGCAGCAGCCCCAGCAGGCGTTGCCGCAGCGCCGCCAGGCGCGCATCCGGCGCCGTTTCATGCCGCAGCGTCGGCTGCCGGCTCCAATGCAATTCCAACGCCGGCGAGGACAGCGCGTGCGCACTGGCATCGCGCGCCGCCTCGGGCTGCGCCAGCACGGCGCGTTCGGCGGCGGCCAGGCGTTCGGCCACCTGTTCCTCGCGCACCTCGGTGGCGGCTTCATGGGCGCCGCGTTCATGCAGCCAGACGCTGCCGAGATGGAACGCCGAGAGGCTGACCAGCAGCACCAGCGTGGTGCGGCCGGCCAGGCTGTCGGGCACCACCCGCGCCAGCAGGGCGGCCAGGCGCCTCATCGCCGCTCGACCTTCGGCACGAACATGTAGCCGGCGCCGCGCACGGTCTTGATGATGGTCGGGCTGGCCTCGTCGGGCTCGATCTTGCGGCGCAACCGGCTGACCTGCACGTCCACGGCGCGGTCGAAGGAGTCGGCCAGGCGGTTCTGCGCCAACTCCAGCAATTGGTCGCGCGACAGCACGCGCTGCGGGTGTTCGACGAAGGCCAGCAGCAGGTCGTACTCGCCGCCCGAAAGATCCACCGCGGTGCCGGCGGGCGAGGTCAGCTCGTGCCGCCCGGTGTCCAGCACCCAGCCGGCAAAGCCCAGCAGGCGGCGCTGGCCGGCCTGCGGCTCGCCCGCGCGTGGCGCCTGGGCCCGGCGCAGCGCGGCGCGGATGCGGGCCAGCAATTCGCGCCGGCCGAACGGCTTCGGGATGTAGTCGTCGGCGCCCAGTTCCAGGCCGAGCACGCGGTCGGCCTCCTCGCCCTTGGCGGTCAGCATGAGGATCGGCAGCGCGCCGCCCCGCTTCGCCCGGATGTCGCGGAGCAGGTCCAGGCCGGAACGGCCGGGCAGCATCACGTCCAGCAGCACCAGGTCCACGGCGGCATGGTCCAGCGCTTCCCACATCTCCCGCCCGTCGCGGGCGCCGGAGACGCGGAAGTGGTTGTCGGTGAGGAAGCGGCCGATCAGATGGCGCATCTCGCCGTCATCCTCCACCACGAGGATATGCGCTTGCTGTTCCAGGCCGCGGCCGGTGTCACTCATGCCCAGTGGCCGAAGGATGCATCTTCGTGCCCCTCAATCGCCGGGCGGGCCGCCTCCGCGGCCGCCGCTCGGCGGCTCGGCCCGCAGGCCGCGGGCCGCAGGTCTGAGCTTGGCGTGCCTGGTCTCATGCCTGACCCTAGCCCACCGGGGTGAAGCGCGCCTGTGCCCTGGCGATGCCGGGGCCAGGCACCACCTGCACCACCACGCGCAGGCCCGGGGCGGCGGTGAAGGCGCCACGGGCGACCAGCGCGCTGCCATCCGGCTTCGGCTCGAAGGCCAGGCTGCGCTGTTCACCCGCCATCAGCAGGATGGCGCTGCCACTGGCCTGGCGCGCATCCACGGGCTGGTCGTGATGATTGAACAGGAACAGCGTCAGCACGCCATCCTGGGCCAGCAACTCGCCATGATAGGGGCCAAGGTCCTGCACCTGGCCGCCATTGGGGCCGCGCGAACCGGCGGGCAGGTGTGCCCAGGCGGCGGTTGGCAGGGCGGCGAGCAACGTCAGCAGCAGGGCACGGCGGGTCATCTTCGGGGTCTCCATGATCAATAGGCCTCGGCCGGGGCGCCGGTGGGGTGCAAGTCGCGCAGGCGTTCCAGCGCCGGGCGGCCGAGGCGGTGGAACAGCAATGGCGTCAGCAGCGTGTCGAGCAGCGTGGCGCTGGCCAGGCCGCCGAAGATCGTCACCGCCACCGGGTGCAAAATCTCCTTGCCCGGGGCATCGGCGCCGACCAGCAGCGGCAGCAGCGCCAGGCCGGCGGCGCACGCCGTCATCAGCACCGG
>CANBXZ010000185.1 GCA_947373495.1 Acetobacteraceae bacterium | reverse complement strand
CGGCGGCGGCTTCAGCGCCGGCACGGCCCAGATCGGCGGGGCGGGTGGTGGCACGATGCTGCTGGCCGGCAGCGGCGCGGGCGTCGCCGGCGCCGTGGCAACGGCCGGTGGCAGCGGCGGGGCCAACTCCCCGGCGGCGACCAGTCCGGTGAATTACGGCCTGGGCGGTGGCGGCGGCGGCGGCGGTGCCGGCACCGCCGCCAATGGCGGCGCCGGTGGCACCGGTGGTGGGTTTGGCGCCGGCGGTGGCGGCGGTGGCGCGGGCGACAGCGCCGCCGCGCGCGTGGGTGGCGCGGGCGGCGGCGGGGCGCCAGGCGTGGTCATCGTGGTGGAGTGGTGAGCATGGCCCAGCCCCCGCTTCGCCGCTTCCGCCTGCTGTCCACCGAGGACACGACCCGGGACGTCGAGGACGGCGCCCCGGTGGTGATCCCGGCCGGCAGCGTCGTGAATGAGGTGCTGTGGGACGGCGTCAGCGAATGGACGCCGCCCGCGGGCACCCGCGCCGAGCCGCTGCCCGACCAGGACTGACCCCTTCCCTTCCCCCCGACCGGAGAGCCCCCATGGCCCTGAGCAAATCCATCGAGATCCGCAACACCGGCCTGCATGCCGGCTACTGGCGGCTGACCCATGTGCAGGTGGACCACACCGCCGGCGTGGCCGAGTTCCGGCTGCACGGCTACCCGGATGTGGCGGCCCGCAACGCCGGCAAGGCGCCGCTGCCGGCGCTGGACTATCGCGCCACGGCCGCGGAACTGCAGGCCGAGACGCTGCACAACATCACCACCGCGCAGCTCTACGCCGCCGCGATGGCGCTGCCCGCCACCGACGGCACGGCCTGGCTGGCCGACGCCGTGCCCTGCTGAGCCAGCCCCTCTCCTTCCCCCCGCCTGAAACGGAGCCTGCGATGTCCAATATCACCACCTATGCCCAGGACCTGCTGGGCCGCGCCCTGTGCGGCCGCGCCCCAGCCATGCCGACGGCGGTCTACCTCGCCCTTGGCACCGGCGGCGCCGACGCCACCGGCGTGGTGGGCGAGCCGAACGGCAACGGCTATGCCCGCCAGCGGGTGACCTTCACCGGCAATGGCGCCCAGCAGAACAGCACCACGGTGACCTTCACCTTCACCGCGGCCGTGGGCACGCTGGCCTATGCCGGCATGTTCGACGCCGCCACCGGCGGCAACCCGTTGACCTGGTCGGCACTGGCGCAGTCCGTAACCATTACCGGCGCCGGAACGGTGGCGATCAACCCGGCCGGGCTGAGCCTGACCCCCACCTGAAGCCGGCCCGCACCGCAGGGCCGGGCAGCACGGCCCTGCGGTGATCCCGCGCCACTTGTCCTTGACCCAGCGCAAAAAAGCGCATCTGGTCGTTCCACGGCTTGAGCAGCCCCCTTTGGCGGGGTACTGTTTTCACTGAACGGAGAGCGCAGTGAACCCCCTGGACGCCACGCGGCTGTCACACGCATTGCAGGTGGACGAGGTCTGCGCGACCTGCGGCAGCCGCGTTGCGGGCATGTGCAAGCCGATGGACCCCGCCTCCCTGGATGAAATCGCCGCAGAGTCCGAAAGGGTTACGCTGCCCGCGCGCAGTATCGTGTTCCGCGAGGGCGACAATGCCTCCCGGGTGTTTTCGCTCATCAACGGCATCGCCAAGCTGACCCGGCTGCTGCCGGACGGCAAGCAGCAGGTGGTCGGCTTCCGCTTCCCGGGCGATGTGCTGGGCTATACCGGCCGGCGGGAATACCCGTTCGACGCCGAACTGCTCACCGGCGCCACCCTGTGCCGGCTGGACCGGCCGAAGATGGACAAGCTGCTCACCCGCTACCCGGCGCTGGAACGCCGCCTGCTGGACCTGTGCGTGCAGGAGTTGACCGCCACGCAGGAACAGTTGGTCACCGTGGGCCGGCGCCCGGCGGAAGCGCGGGTGGCCGCCTTCCTGGTTTCGCTGGTGGAAGCCCGGCGGCGCCGCGGCAAGGTGGAACGCCTGCTGGAAATGCCGATGACGCGGGCCGACATCGCCGATTTCCTCGGCCTGACGCTGGAAACCGTCAGCCGCAGCTTCACCGCCTTCCGCAAGCGCGGCTGGCTGCGGGAGCCGGAGCACCAGAAGGTGGAACTGCTGGACCTGGCGGCGATCTCCGCCCTGGCCGACGGCACCAACGAGAACTGACCCGACGGCCCCGAGGGGCCATCGGCCGGTGCAGCGCGCCTATTCCTTCCAGGGATGGTCCTGCCACATCCGGCGATACATCGTGTCCTGCCGGCGGAAGTCGGCCATCCATTCAGCCCCCGACAGAAAGCGCAACGGCATGCCCTGCTGGGCCGCGCGCTGCTGCACCGCCGGGTCGGCCGCCATGTCCCGCAACACCCGCTCGAAGCTCGCGCGGATGTCCTCCGGCGTGCCGGGCGGGGCGGCAAAGCCACGCTGCGAGCTGAAGCGGATATCCATGCCTTGCTCCAGCGCCGTGGGCGTATTCGGCGCGCCCGGCCAGCGTTGTTCGGCCAGTTGCGCCAGCGGCCGCACCATCCCCGCCTCCCATTCCGCCCGCGCATCCGTCATGCTGATGCCGGCCACCATGATGTCGCCGCTCAGCAGCGCCTGGCGGATCACCGCCGTGCCGGTGAAGTGGATGGCGTTGGCGCGCAGGTTGCCCAGCCGTTCCAGCGTGAGCATGGAGAAATGCGCATAGGTGCCGATGCCGGTGGTGGCGAAGCTCAGCGCACCCGGGTTGGCGCGGCCATGGGCCACCAGGTCCGCCAGCGTCTTCAGCGGGCTGTCGGCGCGCACGAACATGCCGCCGATGTCGTCCACCATGTTGCCGATCAGCGCGAAGTCGGTGAACTGGTAGGGCTCGGTCCGCTCGATCGGCAGGGTCACCAGGTTGGGGCCGGTGATGGCGCCGATGGTGTAGCCATCCGGCGTTGCGCGGCGCAGCTGGGTGAAGCCGATGCCCCCGCCGGCGCCCGGGCGATTCACGATCACCACCGGCTGGCCAAGCTTCTCCTCCAGCACGCGGCCATAGGCGCGGGAGGCGACATCGGCGCCGCCGCCCGGGCCATAGGGCACGATGATGGTGATGGGCCGTTCCGGCCAGGCCGCCTGCGCCATGCCGGCGAGCAACGTGAACAGCGCGGCGGTGAGCCAGCGACGCATGAGCATTTCCTTTCCTGTTTTGCTGGCACACTGGCACAGCCCGGCGCAGGCGTGCCAGTCTGCCCGGATGATAAAGGCAGCAATCATCGGCCTGGGCTGGTGGGGGGAAAAGCTGTTGGACGCGGCGCGTCCGGCGGCGGAGAAGATCCGGTTCATCCATGGCGTCAGCCCGCGCCCGGCGCGGCGCCAGGCGCTGGCGGCAAAGCACGGGCTGCGGCTGTCGGCCAGCATCGCGGAGATGTTGGCCGACCCGGAGGTGGAGGCCGTGGTGCTGGCCACGCCGCACAGCCTGCACGCCGACCAGATCGAGCAGATCGCCCGCGCCGGCAAGCCAGTGCTGTGCGAAAAGCCGCTGACACTGAAGCGCGCCGACGCGTTGCGCGCGGTACGCGCCTGCGAGCAGGCCGGCGTGCTGCTGGCGCTGGCGCATAACCGCCGCTTCCTGCCCGCGGTGGGGGAGATGAAGCGCATCGTGCAGTCCGGCGCGCTGGGGCAGTTGCTGCACATCGAGGGGCATCTCAGCAACGAGAACTCGTCCAGCAACTTCGCCCCCTGGCGGCATGACGAGGAGGAGAGCCCGGCCGGCGGGCTGACCGGCACCGGCGTGCACATGCTGGACTGCTTCGTGAACCTGGTGGGCCCGGTGGCGCGGGTGACGACGCAACTGGTGCGCTGGAAGCCGGCGCCGGGTGCGCTGGACAGCCTTTCGGTGCTGCTGGAATTCCGCAACGGCATGACCGGCACCCTGGCCATGGTGCGGGCTACGCCGCGCTACTGGCGCCTGCACGTGTTCGGCACCACCGGCAGCGCCGAGAACCACGACGAAAGCCACCTGGCGCTGCGGCTTTCCGGCCAGCCGCATGAACGCCGCATACTGCCGGAAGTGGATACGCTGCGGCTGGAACTGGAAGCCTTCGCCGATGCCCTGACGGGCGGCGCGCCCTACCCGATCACCTACGACCAGATGGTGGACACGGTGGCGGTGTTCGAGGCGATCGTGACATCGGTGGCGGCCGGCGGCGCGACCGTTGACGTAGAGTAGCGGCGCCGGGCTGCGTGCCCGGCGCCTGCCACCTCATTCCACCTCGAACGCCGGCACCAGCACTTCCCGCCCGGGCACGAAGTTGCGGTTGTTGATGCTCGGGTTGCGCACCGTGTAGTACCAGCTGCGCGCATACAGCGGGTTCTTCACGCTGCGCACCTCGTGTTCGATCTTGAACAGCACCTTGTTGGTGTCCAGGTCGACGATATCCACGAAGCGGTACTGGAACTCGTTGCTTTCCTCGGTGATCAGGCCGCGGTCCAGCAGCTTGCGGTGCGGGCCGGAGAAATCCACGATCGAGATCTGCACATGGTGGCCGTCGAACGGCGCCAGTTCCTTGTCGGTCTCACGGAAGATCATGTCCACGCTGGCGCTGGCCTGCACGCGGGCGGCGGGTTCGCCCTCGTTGGTTTCCAGCTTCGCCGGCATGCCCAGCATGTCCTCATAGAACCGGGCAATGCCCTTGGCGGCGCCACGCGGCACGTCGAACAGCACATAGGGCATGGACTGGTAGACGCGGCCGAACTTGTCCTCGTCCGGGCCATACACCCGGTAGTGGTTGCCCCAGGGGCACCAGGTGTCCACGTGGCTGCCGTGGTCTTCCCAGCGGAATTGGGTGCCGGCCAACTCGCCCTTCACCCGGTCCAGCCGCCACAGCAGTTCCTTCAGGTCCGGCACCAGAATGCCGGTATGGCCGCGCAGCACCTGCGGGTTGCCGCGCGGCAGATGGAACTGCGCGTTGGGCAGGTTCACCCACATGTTGTCGATGCCCGTCATCAGATACGGGTCGCGGGTCAGCCCCAGGCCGCTGATGTAGAAGGCGGTCGCCGGCAACTGGCTCGGGATGGTCACGTTCACATGGCCGAACTCGACACTGTTGCCGAGGTCGCCGGTGCGGCGGTCCCACTGGTTGTTCATGTCCATGGCGGTGCTTCCCCCTGTTTGGGCTTCGGTTGTTGCCAGCTTCGCAGGCGGCGGGCGCGGCTTCAAGCCGGCCCGCTTGCCGCCCCGGCCGCCACGCCGCATGCTGGCCACAAGAACCCGGGGGGAAGATGTTGCGCGCCGCGACCCGTCGCAGCCTGCTGGCTGCAAGCCTTGCCACCATGGCAGGCCCCAACCTGGCCCAAGCCCAGGCCCAGGCCGACTACCCCAACCGCCCGGTACGCGTGCTGGTGCCCTTCCTGGCCGGCGGCATCCTGGACCAATTGGGCCGGCTGCTGGCCGAACGCCTGCAACGGCAGATGGGCCAACCCTTCATCGTGGAAAACCGCCCTGGTGCCGGCGGCAACCTGGGCACCGCGGCACTGGCCCGCGCCCGGGGAGACGCCTACACACTCGGCATCGGCAGCAGCGGCCCGCTGGCGATCAGCCCCATCACCGAGCCCAACCTGGGCTATGACCCATTGCTGGACCTCACCCCCATCACGCTGCTGGCGACCACGCCGCTGGTGCTGGTGGTGCCGGCGGCCAGCCCCTGGCAGAACCTGGCGCAGATGATGGCGGCGCTGAAGGCCGGCGGGCCGGAGGTGCTCTACCCCACCCCCGGCGTGGGCAGCCCGCAGCTATTGGCCGGGGAGGCGTTTCGCCAGCAGGTGGGCTTCGCCGCCGCACCGGTGCACTACAACGGCAGCGCCCCGGTGGTGCTGGCCATCCTGGGGCGCGAGATGCCCTACACCTTCGAGAACCTCACCCTGGTGCTGCAGCATGTGCGCGCCGGCACGCTGCGCGCCCTGGCGGTGACCAGCCGCGACCGCGCCGCACTGCTGCCGGAAGTGCCCACCATGGCGGAAGCCGGGCTGCCGGGCTTCGAAGCCGGCGGCTGGTACGGCTTCCTCGGCCCGGCCGGCCTGCCGGATGCGGTGGTGGCGAAGCTGCACGCCGAGGCGGTGACGGCGCTGCGGGAGCCGGAGGCGGCGCGGCGCATCGCCGAGATGGGCAGCCCCAACATCACCACCACGCCGGCGGAATTCCGCACCTTCATCGGCGCGGAAATGAACCGCTGGCGCGGCGTGATGCGCAATGCGACGGCGCCGCGCCAATAAGCGGAAACGGCGGCCCGCACCCCGGCGGGCCGCGGGCGGCTACTCCGGCTGCAAGGTGAACTTCAGCACCGTCTCGGCACAGACGATGCCGCCGCGGTTGCCCAGTTCCAGGCTGCCATAGCGCTGGGCATACACCGGCGGCAGCGGCCGCGCGGTCCGCGGCGCCAGCCACAGCCGCAGCAGGTGCCGGTGGCGTTCCGGCTCCGGCCAGTTCACGAAGTCGCCGCGCGAATGCAGCATGGTGTGGTTGTGCACGAACTGCATGTCGCCCGGGCGGAATTCCACCTTCAGCGAAATCTCCGGGTCATTGGTCAGCGCGTCCACCAGGTCGATCGCCTCGTGGTCCGCCGCTGAAAGCCGCGGCGCCTCGGGGAAGTTGGCCTGGGCGCTGCGAATGTACTGGCCGGAATAGATCGCGCTGAGATGGCCCTGGTGCCAGTGGAACACCGGCATGTCGAACCAGGGCTTCATGCCGGGCGGAATCTCGCCGCGCCGGTCGGTGGGGAAGGGGTTGAACAGCAACGGCAACAGGTCTGGCCGGCGCTTCAGTACTTCGTTGTAGATGGTGGTGCTGCTGCACAGCCGGCTCTCGCCGCCTTCCTGCGCCGTCTTCAGGCAGATCAGGCCGACGATGTCGCAACTGTCGGTGTGATATTCCAGTTCCCGCGTCGTTTGGTAATAGCGAACCTTGGGGTTGGTGATGTCCAGACCCAGGTCCTTCACATGGCCCAGCAGATGCCCCTTGGCATTCTGGCTGCGGAAGCTGCCCAGATAGCTGCCGACGCCGAGATAGGCGATGGCGGCGCCCTCGATGTCGGCCACATCCACCTGGAAGCCGCGGAACACCAGGAAGCCCCGGCCGTTCAACAGTTCCTCCAGCGCGCGGGCCAGCTTCGGCCCCAGCGTCGGCAGGCGGAAATTCTGCGGCGAGATCTCACCCAGTTGCTTGCCACCGGCCCGATGCGCCCGCACCGCGGCGTCCAGCTCCGCCAGGTCCTGCGGGGTGAACTGCACCAGCCAGTCGCCGCGCTGGCGCATCTCCCGCCCATACCAGGCCTGCGGGCCGCTGATCGGGCCAGGCGGCAAGGGCGGTGCTGTCGGTGCAAGGGCCTCGGACATTGATGTTTCCCCGTAGTGGCTTTGCCCAAACCCTGGACCGGCGCCGCGGCTGAGTCCAGGCTGCGCCGCAACCAGGGAGAACGCACATGCGGGCAGGCTATTTCACCGAATACGGCGCGGCACGGGACGTGCTGCGGGTGGGTGATGTACCGGACGCGGCCCCCGGCCCCGGCCAGGTGCTGGTGCGGATGATGTTCTCCGGCGTGAACCCCTCGGATGTGAATCGCCGCAGCGGCATCCGCGGGCGGGAGGACTTTCCGCTGGTTATCCCGCATAACGACGGCGCCGGCATCATCGCCGCCGTCGGGCCCGGCGTGGCGCCGGAGCGCGTCAGTGAGCGGGTGTGGATCTACAACGGCCAGCGCGGCGGCCGCGCCTTCGGCACCTGTTCCGAATACATGGCGGTGGACGCCGCCCAGGCGGTGAAGCTGCCGGACAATGAGGCGCTGGAAGTCGGCGCCTGCCTCGGCGTGCCGGCAATGACCGCCTGGTATGCGCTGTTCGCCGATGGCGATGTGAAGGGCCGCGATGTGCTGGTGACCGGCGGTGCCGGCGCGGTGGGGCACTACGCCATCCAGATGGCGCGGCTGGCCGGGGCGAAGACCGTCATCACCACCGTCAGCGGGGCGGAAAAGGCGGCGCATGCCGCCAAGGCCGGGCCGACCCACATCCTGAACTACCGCGCGGAAGACGTGGCCGCGCGCATCATGGCCATCACCGAGGGCCGCGGCGTGACGCGCATTGCCGAGGTGGACCTGGGCGGCAACCTGGCCACCACCATGCAGGTGGCGGGCAAGAAGTGCGTCATCGGCGCCTATGCCAGCCGCGGCGGGCAGAACCCCGCCCTGCCCTTCTATGAGATGCTGTCGCGCGACATGGTGGTGCGCACCGTGTTCTGTTCCTTCCTGGCCGCCGAACTGCGCGCCGAGGGCAC
>CANBXZ010000184.1 GCA_947373495.1 Acetobacteraceae bacterium | reverse complement strand
ATACCGGCTGCGGCCGTGGCCCAGGCGTGGCGAATTGCGGCGCCGCGCCGCCCGGCGCCGGGGGCCGTTGGAAGCCGGGTTGCGGGGCCGGGGTGGCGAAGCCGGGCTGGCCCGGCAGCGGTGGCCGCGGCGCGAAGCCGGGTTGCGGGGCGGGGGTGGCGAAGCCGGGCTGGCCCGGCAACGGTGGCCGCGGCGCGAAGCCGGGTTGCGGGGCCGGGGTGGCGAGGCCGGGCTGGCCCGGCAGCGGTGGCCGGGGCGGGTTCATCTGTTGCTGTTGCTGCAGCTGGCGTTGACGTTCCGCTTGCTGCTGCTGCTGCAACTGGCGCTGCTGTTCGGCCTGTTGTTGCTGCTGCATCTGGCGTTGACGTTCCGCCTGTTGCTGCTGCTGCAACTGCATCTGGCGCTGCTGTTCGGCCTGTTGTTGCTGCTGCACCTGGCGTTGACGTTCCGCCTGTTGCTGCTGCTGTTGCTGCAGCTGCATCTGGCGCTGGCGTTCCGCCTGTTGCTGTTGCTGCTGCTGTATCTGTTGCTGCTGCTGCTGTTGGCGCTGCCGGTCCGCCTCCATTTGGCGTTGCCGTTCGGCTTCCATCTGCCGTTGCCGCTCATACTGCTGTTGCCGTTCGAACTGCTGCTGCCGTTCGTATTGCTGCTGTTGTTGCTGCTGCTGTTGTTGCTGTTGCTGCCGTTGGAAATCGAAGTTGCGGTTGAACTGCACCCGCAGCAGCAGGGGTTCAGCCAATGGCGGGACCGCCGGCAGCCCAGCGGCCGCAGAAGTCGCCCCCAGGCCAGCCACCGTCAGCGCCACCATCAGGTTGCGCGGATTGCCCAGGGCAACGAGGCGATTCAACAACAACCACGATGACATGAGGGGTTCCGTCCAGGCGAAATGACAGCCGTTGCCAAAGCCGAGCTTCGAGGACTTTTCTTCAATGTCAAAGCGAAAATGCGGCACAACCGCTGGCTCAAGGTGATCAGTGGCACGGACACCAGGCCGGGATGGCGCGGGGTGGGGGCGATGACCGGCCGCAGCGCATATCGCCGGTTCAACTGGCCTCGGCGGATATGCCGCCGGTGGGATGGCGTCGCTGACAGCCCGGATGACCGCCGAATGTCCTGTCGCCGATGCGAGGGGTGACCCCTTCGTCGGATCGGGTGCCGCGGATCACGCCTGACGATGGAGCATCGCCGGCCGGGTGCACGCCCAGCACTGCGACAGAGGCCAGCGAGCCGCCGCCGGGGCCGCGTTCCCGGCCGGGCTGGATACCGACAGGAAGGAAGCGTGAACGCCTACGGCGGTTGGGGCAGCAACTGCCCGAGAGGGGTGGAAAGCGGCCGTAGCGGCGTTCATTGCTGCCGGTATGCCGCTTCCTGTCTCAACCTGCATCGCCGCGCGACCCACACGCTATTCCAGCCGAATGCCGGTCTCGCGGATCACCGCGGCGAAGTAGGCGCGTTCCCGCACCATGGCCTCGGCATAGCCGCTGGGGCTGCTGCCCAGCGGCTCGGCGCCGTTGCGGCGGAACAGAGCGGCCAGGGCGAGGTCGGCCAGGCTGGCGTTGGCCGCGCTCGCCAGCCGCTCCAGCACCGCCGCCGGCAGGCCGCGCGGCGCCACCAGGCCAACCGAGTTGGCCATGTCGAAGCCCTCCAGCCCTGCTTCGGCCAGGGTCGGAACCTCGGGGATGGCAGGGAAGCGGCGCGGCGTGCAGACCGCCAGGATGCGCAGCCGGCCCGAGGCGGCGAGCGGCAGCACCGGCGGCAGGCCGGAGAAGGTCATCGCCACCTGGCCGGCGGCGGTATCGTTCACCGCCGGCGCGGCACCGCGATACGGCACGTGCAGCAACTCCACCCCCGTGCGCCGGCGGAACATCTCGCCAGCCATGTGCATCAGGCCGCCGATGCCGGTACTGGCATAGCCAAGCTCGCCCGGCCGCGCCTTGGCCAGCGCCACCAGGGCCGGCACATCGGCGGCCGGCAGGGCGCCGTTCACCGCCAGCACCACCGGCGTCCGCCCCAGCAGGGCGATGGGCTGGAAATCGCGCTCGGCGTCGTAGGGCAATTGCCGGTCGAGCAGCGGCCGCAGCGCCATCTCGGACCCGGTGACGAACAGCAGCACCTGCCCGTCCGGCGCGGCCCGGGCCAATTCGCCGGCGGCGATGGTGCCGGAGGCGCCGGTGCGGTTCTCCACCACCACCGACTGGCCCAGTTCGCGCCCAAGCCGGGCGGCGACAGCGCGGGCCATGATGTCGGTGCCGCCGCCGGGCGGGTAGCCCACCAGCAGGCGCAGCGGCCGTTCCGGGTAGGCCGCATGCGCCGCCGGCGCGGCCAGCAGGCCGGCCAGCAGGGCGCGCCGGCGCATCAGCCCTTGGCCCCGCCTGGTGCCGGCGTGAAGGCCGCGGGCTGCTTCGCCTTCAGCACGTCCACCCCGCCATACTGGGCGATCATCCGCGCCTGGTCGGCCTTGGCCTGGGCGTCCACCGCCTCGGGGTCGAGCAGGCCGCGCAACCGCGCTTCCAGTTGCTGCCGGACAGGCGCGGCGGCGTTGGAGGTGCCGAGGTCGTTCAGTTCCTCCGGGTCCTCGGCCAGGTCGAACAGCTGCGGCGGGCCGTTCACGTAGTGGACGTACTTATGCCGCAGCGTCCGCAGCATGTAGAATCCGTCCGGCCCGTAGGTGTGGAACTCGCTCAACGCCGCGCGATCCTCGGGCGGGCTGCCCGCCAGCCGCAGCATGGAGGCACCGGGCAGGCCATGCGCGTCGATGGCCTGCCCCGCGCCGACCGCATCCAGGATCGTCGCCGCCGCGTCGCACAGCGTCACCGGTGTCGGGCAGGTGGTGGCCGCGGGTACGCCGGCGCCGGAGATCAGCATCGGAATGCCGGCGCTCTCCTCGTACATCGTCGCCTTGCCCCAAAGGCCGCGGCTGCCGAGGTTGTCGCCATGGTCGGAGGTATAGATCACCCGCGTCTTCGCGCGCAGTCCGGCTTCATCCAGCGCGGTGAGGATCTTGCCGACCTGTTCGTCGAGGAAGCTGACCAGGCCGAAATACCCGGCCAGCGCCCGGTCCACATCCGGCTGGCCGTTCATCGGCGCGTCGTAGTTCGACTTGCGGCGGTACATCGCCACATAGGGGTGCATCGGCCGGTCGTCGGCGTCCCACAGCTTCGGCTTGGGCAGCTTCTTGCCGAAGTAGCGGTAGAAATGCTCGGGTGGCGCGGTCAGCGGGAAGTGCGGCGAGACCAGGGAAACGAACAGCACCCAGGGCTTGTCGTGCCGCTTCGTCCCCACCTCGCGCAGCCAGGTCTGCGCCTCGGCGGCGATCCGGCGGTCGTAGATGGTGTAGTCGCTCTCACCCGGCCTGGCCTGCTCGATCAGCTTCCTGCCGGTCAGCCGCACGTCGTCGGGGTCGCGCACCAGCATGGTCACGTCGCCGGTGCCATTGGCGATGTGCATCGGCAGGATGCTTTCGCTCAGGCCGTAATCCTCCGCCGGGTGGCCGCGATAGTGCAGCTTGCCGATGGAGGTGACGTGGTGCCCGCGGTCCCGCAGCATGCGGTGCCAGGACGGGATGGCGCCGTCATAGGCGATGGCGTTGTCCCAGGCGCGCGTCCGGTGCGTCGGCAGGCCAGTGGCAAAGGCGGCCCGCGCCGGCACGCAGATGGGGCTGGGCGTATAGGCGGCGGTGAAGCGCGCCCCGGAAGCGGCGAGCCGGTCCAGCGCGGGGGTGTGCACCACCGGGTGGCCGGCATAGCCCGCCACCTTCGGGTTGTGCTCGTCCGACATGATGACGATGAGGTTCTGCGGGGTGGTCATCGCTCTGCTCCCTATTCCGGCCTGGCGCCGGAGATGCGGACCGCCTCGCGCCAGCGTTCCAGGTCCTGCGTGTGGATGCGCTGCGCTTCCGCCGGCCCGTCCGCCACCGCCAGCAGGCCCAGGCGTTGCAGCCCGGCGCGGCCTTCCTCGGAGCGGGTGATGCGCATCACCTCCTCGGCCAGGTAGTTCACCACCGCATCCGGCGTGGCGGCGGGCACGAAGAAGCCGTGCCAGCCGATGAGGTTCAGCGGCAACCCTTCCTCGGCGAGCGTCGGCACCTCGGGGAACTCCGGGTAGCGCGCGCTGCCGGTCATCGCCAGGCAGCGCACCTGCCCCGTCTCCATGAAGGGGCGCGAGGGGGCGAAGTCGATCAGGAAGGCATCGACGCGGCCGGTCGCCACTTCCTGGATGCCCTGGGCTGAGCCGCGGAACGGCACGTGCAGGATATCGGTGCCGGTCAGGTGCTTCAGCATCTCCATCTGCAGGTGGCTGGTGCTGCCGATACCGAAGCTGGCGTAGGTCATCCTGCCCGGCTGGCTCTTTGCCAGGGCGAAGAACGCGCGCGCGCTGCGCACCGGCAGCGTGGAGCGCACGAACAGGCATTGCGGCGCGATGCCGAAGCGCACCACGGCGCGGAAGTCGCGGCTGATGTCGAAGGGCATGCTGGGTTGCAGCGCCGGGTTGCTCAGCACCCAGGCGGCGGCGCCATAGGCGATGTGGTGGCCATCGGCCGGCTGGCGCAGCACATATTCCAGCGCCACCACGCCGCTGCCGCCGGGGCGGTTGTCCACCAGCAGCGGCTGGCCCAGGCGCGGCGTCATGCGCTCGGCCAGGAAGCGCGTCACCAAGTCGCCCTGGCCACCAGGCGGCGCGGCATAGACCACGCGCACCGGTCGGTCCGGGAAGCCGGGCGGGCGCTGCTGCGCGAGCGCCGGGAGGCCGACGCAGAGCGCCAGCAGGCAAGCCAGCGCCCTCATGCCGCGAAACTCGACCGCAGTTGCGCCGCCCAGCGGCCGCCGAGCTTCGCCACCACCCAGAGCGAGCGGAAGCTGCCCATGCTCGATCCGTCCTTCCGGTAGCGGGTGAACTGCACGTCCAGGTGCACCTTGTCGGCCGCGGCGGCGACCAGGTTGCGCCAGTCCCATTCGCTGCGGGCCCAGCCATCGCCGGCGCGGGCGAGAAAATCGGCGTGGTAGCTGGCCGGGGTATCCCAGGTCTGCAACCGGCCCTGGCTGAGCCGGTGGTGCGGGAAATGCAGCGTCGCCGCCAGCGCCGCCGCGTCGCGCGCGTTCAGCGCCGCCATGTGGCGGTCCAGCACCGCCAGCGCCTCGGTCATCGGGTCCTCGCTCATGCCGCCGCCTCCCGCATGTTGCTTTCCGCCAAGATCATCGCCGCCGCCCGCTCGCCGATGGCCACCACCGGGGCATTGGTGTTGGAGGAGACGAGGAAGGGCATCACCGCCGCGTCCACCACCCGCAGGCCATCCACGCCATGCACGCGGCATTGTGCGTCCACCACCGCCTCCGGCCCGCTGCCCATGCGGCAGGTGCCCACCGGGTGGTAGCTGGTCTGGCCGACACGGCGGGCATATTCCAGCAGCGCCGCGTCATCCTGCGCCGCCGCTCCGGGCCGCGTCTCCTCCACCAGGAAGCGCGCCAGCGCCGGCTGGGCGCCGATCCGCCGCGCCAGCTTGAGGCCGCGCACGGCGGCGGCGCGGTCGGCCGCGGCGGTCAGGTAGTTGGGCTCGATCTGCGGCGGCGTCGTCATCTCCGGCGCCACCAGGTGCACGCTGCCGCGGCTTTCCGGGTAGAGGTGGAAGAAGCCGATGGAGACGCCGCTGAACGGGTCCAGCCCCGTCCCCTTGGTGTAGCCGGTGCGGTCGGCGGCGCTGACCTTGTGCAGTTGCAACTTCATGTCCGGCCTGGTGCTCTCCGGCTGGCTGCGGGCCAGGGCATGCGCGGTGGCGCTGATGGAGGCGAACATGCCAGTGCCGAAGAGCTGCCAGCGCAGCGCCTGGATCGGCCCGTGCAGCCAGGGCTTCGCCATCAGGTCGTTCACCGTCAGCACGCCGCGGCTGCGCCAGGTGACGCGGATGTGGAAGTGGTCGGAGAGGTTCTCACCCACGCCCGGCAGGTCATGCAGCACCGGCACGCCCAGCGCCCGCAGCCGCGCCGCCTGGCCGATGCCGGAAACCTCCAGCAGTTGCGGCGACTGGATGGCGCCGGCCGCCAGCACCACGCCGAGCCTGGCCCGCGCCTGCCGTGCCACGCCACGTTGGGTATAGGCGACACCGACGGCGCGCTTGCCCTGGAACAGCACCCCCTGCGCCAGGGCGCCGGTTTCCACCTGAAGGGCGTGGCGCAGGGCCGGGCGCAGGTAGGTTTCCGCCATGCTCTGCCGCCGGCCGCGCCGGGTATTGGCCTGCAACCGGCCGACGCCTTCGTGCTGGGCGCCGTTGTAGTCGGGGTTGGCGGGAATGCCGCAGCCCTGGCAGGCTTCGAGGAAGGCGTCGGTGATGGCGTCGCCCTCGCCCAGCGGCTCGATCGGCACCGGGCCGGCGCGGCCACGCACCGCATCCTCGCCCAGCGTGGTGCGCTCGATGCCCTGCATCACCGGGGCGATGTGGCGCCAGTCCCAGCCTGGCGCCTCGGCCCCCCATTCGTCCCAGCGCGAGGGATCGCCGCGCACCCAGAGCATGCCGTTCACCGAGGACGAGCCGCCGAGCAGCTTGCCGCGCGGCCACAGCATGCGGCGGTTGTCGGCACCGGGGTCGGCCGCGGTGTTGAAACGCCAGATGACCTTGTCGTCGGTCAGCAGCTTGCCGGCGCCGATCGGCACCTTCACCCAACGGTTCCGGTCGTCGCCGCCGGCTTCCAGCAGCAGCACGCTGCGCCCCGCTTCGGCCAGGCGCGCCGCCACCACGCAGCCGGCGCTGCCGGCGCCGACCACGATGTGGTCCCAGGTCTCGGCCATGGCCGTCCCTCCCCTTCTTGGGGCTCAGCTTGCACAGCCGCCAGTCATGCGGGAAGCTGCTTTGATTGCATCAACCCATGCAGAACTGGCCATATGACTTCCCCTCTGCGGTTTGACCTGCGGCTGCTGCGCGCGGCGGTGACGGTGCGGCGGGAAGGCTCCGTCACCGCCGCCGCCAGGCGCCTGGGCACCAGCCAGCCGGCACTGTCCCGCCTGCTGGCCACGCTGGAACGTCAGCTCGGCTTCGCGCTGTTCGACCGTTCGCAGCGCCAGCTGCTGCCCAACCCGGATGCCACCGGCTTCCTCGACCGCGCCGCCGTGCTGCTGACCGATGCCTCGCGGCTGGGCGAACTGGCGCAGGGGCTGAAGTCCGGCCAACGCCTGAGCCTGCGGATCCTGGCGGTGCCCAACATCGCCAGCGGCGTGTTGCCCCCGGCGCTGGTGCGCTTCGCGGCGGAATGGCCGGAGGTGGAGGTGCACGCCGCCATCCGGTTCCGCCCGGACCTGCTGCGTGAATTGGAAGCCGGCGAGGCGGATTTCGGCCTGACGGTGCTGCCGGTGGGCAGCCGGCACCTGCGCGCCCGGGTCTATGCCGAAAGGGCGGCGGTGTGCCTGGTGCCGTCCTCCCACGCCCTGGCGCACCGCCCGGCGCTGACCGCCCTGGACCTGGCGGGCGAGCAACTGGCAGTGCTGCCGCCCGGCGCCGTACTGCAAGCCTGGATGGAGGACGCCTTCGCCAGCGAAGGACTGGTGCTGCGCCGCCGCTTCGTGGTGGACACCGCGGGCATGGCGGCATCGCTGGTCGCTGCGGGGCTGTGCTGCACCGTCACCCATCCACTGGCCGCGGCACAGTTGCCGCCGGGTGTGGCCGTGCTGCCCTTCCTGCCTCGAATCCCGCTGGCCTATGCGCTGCTGGAACGCGCTGAAGCCGGCCTGACCCGCTACGGCGAGAGCCTGGAGGCGGCGCTTCGGCAGGCGAGCAGGTTCGCGTAGTTACGATGCTGCCAGTCTTACGGGCTTGTGCCGCTTTGGGTCGACTGCTGCTCTGGCCCAGCCGTTGAATGTTCCTGCCGAGGCGGCACTGCGCGACCCAGCGACGGCAGCCGCGGCGGCCGAGGCGCTGCGCGGGTTGATCGATGCGATCGAGGTCTTCCCGGGCGAGCGCCGCGACGAGGTGGGCGTGCAGTTGCGTGGTGAGTTGGGCGCGATTTTGCGTTTGGCGGAGGGTGCCCGAAACGCGAAAAGCCCCGGCGTTGTTGCCGAGGCGTTCATGGTGCAAGTCAAGGGAGATGCGGGGACAGGATTTGAACCTGTGACCTTCAGGTTATGAGCCTGACGAGCTACCGGGCTGCTCCACCCCGCGGTGGTGTTTATTTTTTTGCATGTGATATTTGTTAAGCATCCGGCATGGTGGCCCGGCGGCGACCTACTCTCCCGCATCTTGAGATGCAGTACCATGGGCGCTGGAGTGTTTCACGGCCGAGTTCGGGATGGGATCGGGTGTATCATCTCCGCGATTACCA
>CANBXZ010000183.1 GCA_947373495.1 Acetobacteraceae bacterium | reverse complement strand
AGCGCCTGCCCGGTTTCCCAGGCCACGGCGCAGGCTTCCCCCAGCGCCGGCAGGCGCAGCCCGGCCGGGCGCAGGGCGATCACTTCCGCGCCATCGGCCAGCGCCAGCGCCAGGCGCAACTGGCTGCCCTGGAATGCCACCGCCCGCAGCGTGGCGGCCAGGGCGCCATCGCCCATCGCTTCCGGCGCCACCGCGGCCACCGCCAGGCGTTCCGGCCGCAGCATCACCTGGCAGCGGGCGCCAACGGGCAGGTCCCCGGCCAGCATCGCCTCCACCTCGCCACCGGCATCCAGCGCCACGCGGGCTTCGTCGTCGAAGGTTTCCAGCAGACGGCCGGGCAGGAAATTCGCCGGGCCGGTCAGCCGCGCCACCAGCGCCTCGGCCGGGCGGGCGTAGACCTGTTGCGGCGGGCCCTGTTGCAGCAGCCGGCCCTGGTCGAACACCGCCAGCCGGTCCGCCGCCAGCAGCGCGCTGGCGGCATCCGCCGTGGCCAGCACCACGGGCGGGCCCAGCCGCCGCAGCAGCGCCGCCAGCGCCAGGCGTTCCTCCGGCTCCAGCCCGGCGAAGGGGTTCTGCAGCAGCAGCGCGGCCGGGCGTGTGGCCAGCGCCCGGGCCAACGCCACCCGCAGCGCCAGGGCGGGCGGCAGGCCACCAGCCAGCGCGGCAGCCGCCGGCTGCATCCCCAGCGCGGCCAGCGCGGCCTCGGCGCTCAGGGCGTTCTCCGCCCGGCCCAGCCGCAGCGGCCAGGCGACATTCGCCGCCACGCTCAAGCCGGGGAACAGCCCCGGCGGGTGCAGCACCGCGCCCAGGCCGCGCCGATGCGGCGGCAGCCCGGCCAGCGGCTGGTCGCCCAGGAAGGCGGCATGGCGCGCCGGCCCCAGGCCGGCCAGGCCCAGCACCATCGCCTCGCCCTCCGCGCCCAGCAGCGCCAGCACCTCGCCCGGACGCAGCGCCGGCTCCAGCCCTTCGATGCGCAGTGGCGCCTTGTCCATCATCCGTCCCCCGGCTGGCCCCGATGGGCAGCGCAGGAGACTACAACAGCCCCGGCCATGATGATCCCCCGTTGCGGCGGCGGCCACGGCCCGGCGCCGCGCCGCGGCCGCACAAGCCAACGGCATCGGAACCGGCGCCCCGGTGCGGGCGTTCGTCCCCCGACCGATTCCACGGGAAGGACACGATCATGAGCGCCGCGAACGACCTCTCCAACGAAGCCCGCAACCTGCGCGACCAGGCCACCGCCGGGGCCGGCCGGGTGGCCGACGATGCCCGCGAGGAACTGGCCCAACTGCGCCGCCAGGTGGAGCACCTGATGAAGGACCGCGTGACCCCGGCGCTGGGCGACGCCGCCGATGCGGTGCAGGACTATGCCCATCGCGCCCGCGAAAGCATCGAGGACCAGGCCGACACCTTCGCCGAGGTGGTGCGCGACCGGCCGCTGATGGCGGTGGGCGTGGCGGCACTGGGCGGCTACCTGCTCGGGCGGCTGATGGGCAACACCTACGTCTATCCGCGCGACAAGCGCTGAGGAGGGCCCGGCGCCATGCGCCTGGTGAGCCTGTTGCGCCTGGCGGCCCAGGCGGAAAGCCTGCGCTGGCGGCGCATGGGGCGCGGCTATGCCATCCATGCCGGCTTCGGCATGGCCGCCGCGCTGTTCGCGCTGATGCTGCTGATGATGCTGCATCTGGCCGGCTTCGCCGCGCTGTCCCGCAAGCAGGGGCCGGAGTTGGCGGCGCTGATGCTGGCCGGCGGCGACCTGGTGCTGGTGGCGCTGCTGGGCTGGCTGGCGGCGCGTGAGGGGCATGACAAGGTGGCGCTGGAAGCCGAGCGGGTGCGCGACGAAGCCTTGCGCCAGGTGGGGGAGACCACCGCCCGCGGCGCCATGCTGATCCCCTTGTTGCGCAGCCAAAGCGCCAAGAAGGGCCTGCTGGGTGCCGCCATGACCGCCGCGGTGGTGGGGCTGCTCAGCCGGCGCTGACCCCGGTGGGGCGCGGATTCCCGTGCTTCCGCCCCGCGCTGATCTGAGCTAACGCGGCGTCTGCCAACCGGGAGACGCCGCGCATGTCCGAGACCGCAGAGCCCAGCATCATCGCCCGCCGCGAGGGCGCCGCCGGCACCTTGCTGATGAACCGGCCGAAGGCGCTGAATGCGCTCGACCTTGCCATGATCCGCGCCTTCCAGTCCGCGCTGGACGCCTGGAAGGACGACTCCGAGGTAAAGCTGGTGCTGCTGGAGGGCGCCGGCGGCAAGGCGTTCTGCGCCGGCGGCGACGTGCGCGGCATTCGCCAATTCGCCATCGACGGCGACCGCGCCAGCGTGGAAGCCTTCTTCGGCGAGGAATACGCCGTGAACGCCGGCATCGCCCGCTTCGGCAAGCCCTGGCTTTCGCTGATGGATGGCGTCTGCATGGGCGGCGGCATCGGGGTGGCGGTGCATAACGGCCCGCGCGTGGTCACCGAGCACGCCCTGCTGGCCATGCCGGAAACCGCCATCGCGCTGTTCCCGGATGTCGGCACCAGCTACGTGCTGCCGCGCATCCCGGGTGAGATCGGCACCTGGCTGGCGCTGACCGGCGCCCGCTTCAAGGGCGCCGATGCGGTGCATGCCGGGCTGGCTTCGCACTACGTGCTGCGGGAAAGCCTGCCGGCGCTGCGCGAGGCCCTGCTGGCCGGCGATGCCGGTGTGGTGGAGACCTTCGCCGCGCCGCTGCCGGAAGCCAGCTTCCACGCCCATCGTGGCGCCATCCAGCGTTGCTTCAGCCACGGCACCATGCCGGCGATCATGGCCGCGCTGGCCGCCGAGGGCACCGATTGGGCAGCGGAACAGGCCAAGGTGCTGCGCCGCATGTCGCCCACCAGCCTGTGTGTTTCGCTGGAACTCATCCGGCGTGGCGCGGGTGCCAGCCTGGACGAATGCCTGGAGATGGAATTGGCGCTGACCCGCACCGTGGTGCACCAGCACCCCGACTTCCGCGAGGGCGTGCGCGCCGTGCTGGTGGACAAGGGCAACCCGCCGGCCCAGTGGAACCCGGCGACGATCGAGGCGGTGGACCCGGCCGCCGTGGCGGCGATGTTCAAGGGCTGAAGCGGCCGATGTGCCGGGGTGGCGTGACCACCCCGGCGCCATACCCCTACCGGCCGATCACCACCAGCAGCACGCCGGCCACCACCACCAGGCTGCCGATCACATCCTTCCGCGCCAGCTTTTCCTTCAGGTAGAAGCGGCTGAACAGCAGGGTGAACAGGATCTCCACCTGGCCCACGGCGCGCACCAGCCCGACCGGGGCGGTGGCGAAGCCGATGAACCAGCAGCTGGACCCACTGGCCGAAAGCGCCCCGACCCAGGCCGAATCCCGCCAACTGCCGAGCACCTTGGCCACCTCGGTCGGCTCCCGCCACAGCAGGTAGCTGCCCTGCAACAGCGTCTGCATGCCGTTCATGATGCACAGCGTCACCAGCGCCCCCAGCACCGGCGAACCGGCGCCCAGTTCCAGGTTGGCGCCCTTGATCAGCACGCTGGCCAGGCCGAAGCCGAACCCCGCCGCCAGCCCACACAACGCCGCCGGCTGGAAGGTGGCGGCCAGCACCTCCCGGGTGGAACCCACCCGCCCGGCCAGGGACAGGTACAGCACGCCGCAGACGCTCAGCGAGATGCCGGCCCAGGCGAGCAGGGAGACCTGTTCGTGCAGCAGCACCAGCGCCAGCACCGTGCTCTGCACCGCCTCGGTCTTGGAATAGGCGGTGCCGACAGCGAAGCCGCGGAAGCCGAAGGCCATGATCAGCAGGTTGGTGGCGACGATCTGCGCCACCCCACCGCCCAGCGTATAGGCCAGGAAGGTCCAGGACAGCGCCGGGACCTGGCCGCCCATCAGCGCCAGCCACAGCCCCAGGTACAGCCCCGCCACCGGCACGCCGTACAAATAGCGCACCACCCCGGCGCCATTGACCGAAAGCTGCCCGCGCAGCTTCTGCTGCTTGGCAGTGCGCCAGCATTGGAACAGCGCCGCCGACAAGGTGGCGGCCAGCCAGAGTTGCATCGCGCCACCCTCCCCCGAAAACCGACCCCTGGGTTACCCCAACCGGGCCAGGGGGCCAACCGTCGGTCAACCTCGGGCGGAGCCATGCCAGCAGCACGAGACCCTCGACGCGTGCCGCGCACGCGGCCCAGGGCCTGTGCCACACACCCAAGGGGGGGGCCGCGGCGGCAGCCCGCCCAGCGCCTGAGGCAGCCTGATTTCAGCGGTCAGGCATTGACCGCTGAAATCAGTTGGCGTCGATCTGCAGGCCTTCCTTCTGGATAACCGCCCGCCACTTGGCGATTTCCGCCTGCACGAAGGCGGTGAAGGCGGCCGGCGCCAGCTTCAGCGGCACGCCGCCCAGGTCGGCGAAGCGGCGGATGGTGTCGGGCTGTTCCAGCCAGGCGTTGATGTCGGCATTCAGGCCGTTGGTCACCTCGGCCGGCAGCCCGGCCGGGCCGAAGATGCCGAACCAGGTGTTCACCTCGTAGCTGGCCAACTCCGGCAGCGTCTCGCGCATCGCCGGCACATCGGGCAGCACGGCGCTGCGCTCGGCGCTGGTTACCGCCAGGGCGCGCATGCGGCCGCCGCGGATCTGCTCGATGACGCCGGTCAGGTTGTCGATCATGAAGCCGACCTCACTGGCCAGCACCGCGGTCTGTGCCGGGGCGCTGCCGCGGTACGGCACGTGCACCGCCTCGGCGCCCAGCAACTGCAGCAGCCACACCGGGGAGAGGTGGGTGGACTGGCCGGCGCCGGTGCTGGCGTAGGTCACCTTGCCCTGTTCGCGCCGCAGCCAGGCGGCCAGTTCAGCCATGCTGCGCACCGGGGTATTGGCGTTCACCACCAGCACGTTCGGCCCGGTGATGGTGCCGGCGATGTTGGTCAGCTGGTCCGGCCGGTAGGACAGGTTGCGGTACAGCGAATAGCCGATCGCCTGTGGCCCGATATTGCCGGAAAGCAGGTTCAGCCCGTCCGGCTTCTGCCGCACGATTTCCGCCGTGGCGATGGTGCCGCCGGCGCCGGTGCGGTTTTCCACCACCACCGGGGTGCCCCACTTCACCTGCAGGTGCTGGGCCACCATGCGGCCCATGATGTCGGTGGTGCCGCCGGCCGCGGCGCCGGCGATGATGCGCACCTGCTGGCCCGGGCGCCAGGTCTCGGCGCGGGCGGCGGGGGCCAGCAGCAGCGCGGGGGCTGCCAGGGTCAGACGACGGGTGATCATGCTAGCCAATCTCCATCTGCAGGCCTTCCTTGCGGATGACCGCGCCCCATTTCTCGATCTCGCTGGTGGTGAAGGCAGCGAATTGCTCCAGCGTGCCGTACAGGGATGTACCGCCCATTTCCGCCCAACGCGCCTTCACCGCATCGGTCTGATGCCATTCGTACATGGCACGGTTCAGCGCCTCCGCAATCGGCCGCGGCGTGGCGGCGGGGGCGTAGATGCCGAACCAGGTGTTCACATCGAAGCCCGCCAGTGCCGGCAGGGTTTCCTTCGCCGCCGGCACGTCCGGCAGCTGCGGGTTGCGGTCGGCGCTGGAAACCGCCAGGGCGCGCACCCGGCCGCCGCGGATCTGCTGGATGCCGCTGGTCAGGTTGTCCCACATGTACTGGATGTTGCCGGCCACCAGTTCGATGGCGGCCGGGCCGGCGCCGCGGAACGGCACGTGGATCGCCTCGGTGCCGGTGGCCTGGTTGAACCACACCCCGGTCAGGTGCGGACTTTGCCCGACCCCCGGGGAGCCATAGCTGATCTTGCCCGGGTTGGCCTTCAGGTAGGCAACCAGTTCCGGCAGGGTATTGGCCGGCACGCTGGGGTGCACCACCAGCACGTTCGGCCCGCGCACCGTGCCGGCGATGGGCAGCAGGCTGGCCGGGGTATAGGGCAGCCCGCGGAACAGCGAATGCGCGATGGCCTGCGGGCCGATGTTGCCCAGCAGCAGCGTATGGCCATCCGGTGCGGCGCGCACCACCTCGGCGGTGCCGATGGTGCCGCCGGCGCCGGACTTGTTCTCGGCCACGCAGTTCACGCCGAAATGGGTCTGGAAGAACGGCGCCAGCAGCCGGGCGGAGATATCCGCGGTGCCGCCGGGCGCGGCCGGCACCACCAGGCGGATCGGCTGGGTCGGGCGCCAGGCGGGCTGCGCCAGGGCGGTGCGGGCCAGGAACGGCGCGACCAAGGGCAAGGCCAGCGCGATACGGCGCGGGATCATCATCGGCGGGTCCTCCCGGGACAGGCTTGTACCCGCCTTTTGGCGCAGCCGGAGCCGGGAGGGAAGCGGAACGCTACGTCCGGTAGACGTAGCGGAAGTCGCAATGGCTGGCGCCGCCCATGATGGTCTGGGTCCGGGTCAGCTGCAGCTTCGGGTCATAGCCCTCGCAGAAGGCGCCATCGCGGTTGCAGGACAGCACGGCGCCCAGTTCGCCCAGGCCCATGTCCTTGTAGGTTTCGGCATAGCGGCAGCGCTTCACGTTGAAGCCGTACTGCGCGCCCTGGTGCTGCACCACCTCGATCTCCAGCGCGTCGTCCTTGGTCCAGCGCGGTTGCAGGCTGACGAAATGCTCCAGGCTGGGGCCGGTCGGGCTTTCGGCGGCCATGGCGGCGGCGGCCTGCTTGGCCAGCTTCACCACGGCGCGGGTCAGGATGGCCTTCGCCTGCTCGGCGCCCAGTTCGGCGGCCATCTCCTCATAGATGCCCTTGGCGAAGGCGGCTTCGATCCGGCGCTGTTCCAGAATCGAGGTGGTCATGGCGCTGTCCCCTTGGCGGCCGGGCCAGACTAACCGGCCGGCGGAATAGCCGCTATGCCTCGCGCACGGTTGATCTATATCATATCCCTGCCGAAGCCCCCGGGCTTGGTTGGCCCAATAGGAACGTCTTCGCCGCGGCACAGGGTTGCGGCCGTTTCATTGGCCAGACAACCACATGCAGGCTTATGTCCGCCCCATGACGACCCGGACCGCCTTCCTCGCCCATTGCCGAACCACGCTGGCTGGCCTGCGTGACGAAGGCCGTTACCGCGAGTTCGCCCACCTGGAAAAGCTGGCCGGGCGCTTCCCGGTCTATCGCTGGCATGGCGAAGGCGGCGGCCGCGAGGTCACGGTCTGGTCCTCCAACGACTACCTGGGCATGGGCAGCCACCCGGCGGTGCTGGAGGCGGCGCACAACGCCATTGCCCAGCATGGCGCCGGCGCCGGCGGCACCCGCAACATCTCCGGCACCTCGCCGCTGCATGTGGCGCTGGAAGCCGAGTTGGCGGCGCTGCATGGCAAGGACAGCGCGCTGCTGTTCGGCTCCGGCTACATCGCCAATGTCGGCGCGCTGAGCGCGGTGCTGGAGGCGCTGCCCGGCTTCCACGTGTTCTCGGACGTGAAGAACCACGCCAGCATGATCGCCGGCATGCGCGGCGCCAAGGGCGTCAGCCGGCACATCTGGCAGCACAACAACCTGGCGGACCTGGAAGCCAGGCTGGCGGCGGTGCCGCGTGAAGCGCCGAAGCTGATCGCCTTCGAGAGCGTCTATTCGATGGATGGCGACATCGCCCCGATCGGCGCGATCTGCGACCTGGCCGACAAATACGGCGCCATCACCTACCTGGATGAAGTGCACGCCGTGGGCCTGTACGGCGCCACCGGCGGCGGCATCGCCGAACGCGATGGCGTGGCGCACCGGGTGGACCTCATCGAGGGTACGCTGGCCAAGGGCTTCGGCGTGCTGGGCGGCTATGTCGCCGGCAATGCCGACATCGTGGACTATATCCGCAGCGTCGCCGGCGGGCTGATCTTCACCACCGCCCTGCCGCCCGCGGTGGCCGGCGCGGCGCTGGCCAGCGTGCGCACCCTGCGCGCGGACCCGACCCGGCGGGAGCAACTGGCCGAACGCGGCGCCAGCCTGAAGGCGGCGCTGGACGCCGCCGGCCTGCCGCGCATGCCCAGCGCCAGCCACATCGTACCGCTCTGGGTCGGTGAGGCCGCGGCCTGCCGCAGCGTGGCCAAGCGCCTGCTGCATGAGCACAACATCTACGCCACGCCGATCAACTACCCCACCGTGCCGCGCGGCACCGAACGGCTGCGGCTCTGCGCCACGCCGTTCCATACCGACGCGATGATGGCGGAACTGGTCACCGCGCTGCGCGCCGTGCTGCCCCACGGCCTGGCGATGGCGGCGGAGTAGCCAGCCTCGCCGGCCCACCTGCCCGCCGTTGATGCCGTGCTGCGTGGCGCCCTGGGGGGCGTCGCCGTGGCGCGCTTCGGCCGCGAGGCCACGGTAGCGGCGGTGCGCGCCACGCTGGCCACGGC
>CANBXZ010000182.1 GCA_947373495.1 Acetobacteraceae bacterium | reverse complement strand
CCCGGCCGCGCCCGGCCCGCCGCCAGCATCGCCGCGGTGTCCCGCCAGGGTGAATCCGCCTTCACCAGCAACAAATGCGGCTGCAACGCCAGCAGGCTGATATAGGCGAAGGCGCGTTCAGCCTCGAACGGCAGGCGCTGGGCGAAGGCCGGGGCAATGGCCAGGGCGGTGGGGTGGCCCATCAGCAGGGTGTGGCCGTCGGTGGCCTTGGCCACGGCCTCCGCCCCGATGATGCCGGAAGCGCCGGCGCGATTTTCCACGATGAAGGGCTGGCCGAAGCGTTCGGAGAGCTTGGCCGCCATCACCCGGGCCAGCACGTCGGTCAGCCCACCGGGGGAAAAGCCGACCAGCACGCGCACCGGGTATTGCGGCCAGGTGGCTTGTGCCCGGGCCCCCGGCAGCCGCGCCAGCACGGCCGGCGCCGCCAGCGCCAGCATGACATCTCGACGCTGCATCGGCGCCCTCCCTTGCCTGTTGCGGCGAAGGTTAGAGCGGGATGGCACAGGGTGTAATCACCGAAAGCCGGCTACAGCCCCAGCAACTTGCGGGCATTGCCGCCGGCCAGCGCGGCGCGGGTGGCCGGGCTGAAGCTGGCCACCGCGTTGATGTGCCCGACCGGGTCGCTTTCCGCCATGTCGAACGGGTAGTCGGTGCCCATCAGGATGCGGTCCTGGCCAAACACGTTCACCAGGTATTCCAGCTGGTGCGGGGTGAAGACGATGGTGTCGAAATAGACCTTCCGCAGGTAGTCGGTGGGCGGCCGGGGCAGGCTGCCGCGGGCGTCGCTGCGGGCGCCCCAGGCGTGGTCGATGCGGCCGGAATAGGCCGGCAGGTAGCCCCCGCCATGCACCGCCAGCAGCTTCAGGTCGGGGTAGCGTTCCAGCACGCCATCGAAGATCAGGTAGTGCAGCGCCAGCGTGGTCTCGAACGGGTTGCCGACCACGTTGTTGAAGTAGTGCCGGGTCAGCCGCTGGCCCTCGGTGAAGCCATTCGGGTGGATCATCACCAGCGCGCCGAGCCGTTCGGCCGCGGCCCAGAACGGCTCGAAGGCCGGGTCGGACAGCTCGCGGCCGTTCACGTTGGTCAGCAGTTCCACGCCCTTGAAGCCCAGTGGCCCCATGCAGCGCTCCAGCTCCGCCACCGCCTCGGCCGGCGCCTGCATGGCCACGGTGCCCAGGCCCAGGAAACGGTCCGGCCGCTGGGCGACATAGGCGGCGATGCCGTCATTCACCATCCGCGTCGCCGGCACCGCAATCTCCGGCGCCACAGTGAAGTAGCATTGCCCCGGCGGCGGGGCGACCAGCTGGAGGTCGATGGCGGCGGCATCCATTTCCGCCAGGCGCTTCGGGATGGACTGGAAGTACACCTCCCGCCGGTCGGCGTCCTGCTTGCGGTTCAGCGCCTGGGTGGCCGGGGTGGCGAAGTGCAGCAGCGGAATGCTGGCCGGGTCCAGGTGCGGGCCAACGAAGGCGCCGGCTTCCGGCACCAGCACATGGGAATGGATGTCGATCGTCGGCCCCAGCGGCCGGCTTTCCCGCCCCGGCCGCGGCTGCACCCGGGCCGAGGTGGCGCCGTAGTGGTTGGTTTCCTCGGCCATGCCTGCTGTTCCCGCCAATGTCGGGCAAAGCCTAGCCGCGCTTCGGCAGTCCGGCCATGGCCTCCAGCACCGCGCAAACCGCCGCCGTATCATCGGCTGCATGGCCTTGCGCCATGGCTGCCGCGTAAACCGGCAAGGTGGCGCTGAACAACGGGGTCGGCACGCCCAGTTCGGTGGCAAAGCGGCCGATCACGTCCATGTCCTTCTGCCAGATCGCCACCTTCATCGTCGCCGGCAGGTACTCCGCCGCCGCCATCATCGGCGCACGCAGTTCGAACACGCGGGAATTGGCGGCGCCGGACTGCACCAGTTCCACCAACTGCTTCGGGTCCAGCCCGGCCTTGATGCCCAGCACCATCGCCTCGGCCGAGGCGACGTTGTTGATGGCCACCAGCAGGTTGGCGACGAACTTCATCCGGCTGCCATTGCCATAGGCGCCAAGGTCGTAGGCCTGGCGGGAAAACCCGGCGAACAGCGGCCGCAGCGCGGCGATGGTGGCACTCTCGCCGCTGGCATACAGCACCAGGTCCTTGGTGATGGCCTGGGCGCCGGTGCCGGAGATGGGCGCGTCCAGCGCCTCATGCCCGCCGGTGGCCAGCAGCCGCTGCACCTCCAGCTTGTCGGCGATGGACAGCGTGCTGCATTCCACCACCACGCGCTTCGCCACGCCGCTTTCCGCCAGGGCGCGGGCGGTGGCCAGCACCGCGCCGGGGCTGGGCAGGCTGGTGATGAGCGTCGTGGCTTCGCGCGCCACCGCCTCCAGGCTGGCGGCCGGGGTCACCCCCTCGGCGGCCAGGGCTTCGCGCTGGGCGCCATCGGTGTCGAAGCCCAGCACGCGCCAGCCATCCCGCACCAAGTTGCGCGCCATGGCGCCGCCCATGATGCCCAACCCGATCATGCCCACCACCTTGGTCATGCCGAAACCTCCCCGTGTTGCACCCAGCCTTCGCCGCCGCGCGGCCGTGGTCAAGCGCGCCGGCGCCGTGCCAGAGTACCGGGCATGAGCACCGACCCCTGCCTGCTGCCCGCCACGCAACTCGCCGCGCTGTTCCGCGCCGGCAGCCTTTCCCCGGTGGAGGCGCTGGTGGCACTGGAAGCACGCATCGCCCGGCTGAACCCGGTGCTGAACGCGCTGGTGGCGCGCGATGCCGGCGCCGCCCTGGTCGCCGCCCAGGCCAGCGAGGCGCGCTGGCGCGCCGGTGCGCCACTTTCGCCGCTGGATGGCGTGCCGTTCAGCGTGAAGGACAACATCACCGTGGCCGGCCTGCCCTGCGCCTGGGGCAGCCCGCTGTTCGCCGGCTTCGTGCCGGAAGTGGACGAGCTGCCGGTGGCCCGGCTGCGCGCCGCCGGGCTGGTGCTGCTGGGCAAGACCAACGTGCCGGAGTTCACTCTGCAGGGCTACACCGACAACAGCGTGTACGGCCCCACGCGCAACCCGTGGAACCCGGCGCTGACGCCGGGCGGTTCCTCCGGCGGCGCGGTGGCGGCGGTGGCGGCCGGGCTCGGCCCGCTGGCGCTGGGCACCGATGGCGGCGGCAGCATCCGCCGCCCGGCTTCCCATGCCGGACTGGTGGGGTTGAAGCCCAGCCCCGGCCGGGTGGCGCGCTGCGACGGCCTGCCGGCAATATTGCTGGACTGCGAGCAGATCGGCCCGATCGCCCGCACCACCGCGGACCTGGTGGCGGTGCTGCACCTGCTGGCGCCGCCGGACGCCCGGGACCCGGCCAGCCTGACGCTGCCGGCCTTCGCGGTTCCGGCCACGCCACCGCGGCTGCGGATTCGCTACGTGCCGCGCTACGGCACCAACCCGGTGGACCCGGAGATTGCCGCCAGCACCGCCGCCGCCGCCCAGGCCCTGGCCGCGCTCGGCCACCAGGTGGAGGAAGCTCCGCCGCCGTTCGAGATGGAGGAGGTCGGCGCCATCTTCGGCACCATTGGCCAGTCCGGCCTCGCCTGGTTGCTGGCCGGCCTGCCCGACCAGCCCAGCCCGGTGGCCGAGCCGCTGTGGCAGATGGCCGCCGCCGGCCGTGCCCTGCCAGCCAGCGCCCTGTTCGGCGCGCTGGACGCGCTGGCCGGCTTCCGCCGCCAGATGGCGGCGTTCTTCCAGGGCACCGACCTCATCATGACGCCGGCCGCCGCCGCGCTGCCCTGGCCCGCCACCGAGAGCCACCCGCCCGAGATCGACGGCCAGCCCGCCGGGCCGCGCGGCCATGCGGTGTTCACCGCCTTCGCCAACCTGGCCGGGCTGCCGGGCATCGCGCTGCCGGCGGCGCCCAGTGCCAGCGGCCTGCCCATCGGCTTCCAACTGGTGGCCGCGCGCGGTGCCGATGGCCTGCTGTGCGCCATGGCGGCGGAATGGGAAGCGGCGCAGCCCTGGGCCCAGCGTTGGCCTAGCCTGTAGGCATCTGCCTGCCTGCTGGGCAGCTTCGGCCCAGCCTGGCCCCGTCAGCCGCCGTCCTGCCCGGCATTGCCGGCTGGCACGGCGGTTGCGTTACCGGCGGCGGACCGCGCCTCCGGGGGTAGCCTTACGTGCCAGCAATTGCCGCGGCGTCGCCCGGCCATACCTTGGATGTCGATGCGCTGACCGTGCGCTACGGCGGCTTCACCGCGCTGGATGCCGTTTCCCTGACGGTGGCCGGCGGCGAGGTGGTGGCGCTGCTCGGGCCTTCCGGCTGCGGCAAGACCACGCTGCTGCGCACGGTGGCCGGCTTCATCCGCCAGGCCAGCGGCAGCGTCCGGATTGATGGCGCCGGCATCGACGACCTGCCGGCCAATCGCCGCCGCGTCGGCATCGTGTTCCAGAACTACGCGCTGTTCCCGCACATGAGCGTGGCCGACAACGTGGCCTATGGCCTGCACGCCCGCGGCGAGAAGGGCGCGCATGTGAACGCCCGCGTGGCCGAGTTGCTGGAGATGGTGCAACTGGGCGCCTTGGCCAAGCGCCGCCCGGCGCAGCTTTCCGGCGGCCAGCAGCAGCGCGTGGCACTGGCCCGGGCCTTGGCGATCGAGCCCAGCATCCTGCTGCTGGACGAACCCTTCGCCGCACTGGACCGCAGCCTGCGGCTGGACATGCAGATCGAGATCAAGCGGCTGCAACGCCAGCTGGGCCTCACCGCCATCCTGGTGACGCACGACCAGGACGAGGCGATGAGCGTCGCCGACCGGATCGCGGTGATGAAGCGGGGGCGGATCGAGCAGCTGGGCACGCCGGTGGAGGTGTACGACCACCCGGCCACGCCCTTCGTCGCCGGCTTCATCGGCACCACCAACCGGCTGCCCTGCCTGGCCGAGGCCGGTGGCGTGGCGCTGGCCGCCGGTGCCCGTCTGGCCCTGGCGCACGACCAGGCTCCGGGCAGCGCCGGCTGGCTTTCGGTGCGGCCGGAGCAATTGATGCTGACCAGCGAGGCCACGCCCGACGCCTGGGCGGTAACCCCTGCCCTGGCGGTGCCGCTGGGCGCGCTGACGGTGCGCGAGGTGCGCTGCGCCGACGGCACCCTGCTGCGCCTGACCGAACCCCGTCGCGGCGCCATTCGCGACCCGGCCGGGCCGATTTTCTGCCGCCTGGTGCCGGGCGCCCAGCCCAGCCTGTTTTCCGCCAACGAGGAGGAATGACCATGAGCTTCACCATCGGCCGCCGCGCCGCATTGATGGGCGCCGCCGCGCTGGGCGTTGCCCGCCCCGCCCTGGCCGCCGGCAGCGTGACCGCCGCCATCTACCCCGGCGCCTGGGAGGAAGCCTTCCGCGAGCACGTGGCCCCGGTGCTGAAGCGCCAGCACGGCATCGACCTGGAAATGCAGGGCCTGTTCGCGGTGGACCAGGTGGCCAAGTTCGCCGCCAGCCGCGGCGCCCCGCCGTTCGACTGCTTCGTGCTGGACCCCGGCCCGCGCATCACCGCCATCGAGCGCGGCCAGTTCGAGCGCTTCGACGCGAACCGGCTGGCCAACAAGGCGCAACTGCCGGACGGCATGGCGGATGAATGGGGCGTGGCAACCGGCGCCCAGGTGGTGGGCATTGCCTACAACCCGAAGAAGCTGCCGCGCCCCACCGGCTGGGATGACCTGCTGAAGGACCCCTGGGTGAGCAAGCTGGGCCTGACCGGCTTCGGCACCACCTTCGGCACCGTCAGCCTCATTGAACTGGCCAAGGCGTTCGGCGGCAGTGAGACCAATGTGGAGCCGGTGTTCACCGAACTGAAGAAGGTGCTGGGCAAGATCGCCGCCGTGGGCGCGCCGGCCGCCATGCCGGGGCTGTTCCAGCAGGGCCAGTGCGACATCATGTACACCAACACCCAGACGGTCACGACGCTGAAGGACCGCGGCGTGGATATCGAGTTCGTGGCGCCGAGGACCGGCGCGGTGTCCTTCATCACCACGCTGCACATCGCCAAGGGCAGCCCGGCGGTGGACAACGCGTACAAGTACATCGACGCCGCCATCAGCCAGCCGGTGCAGAAGGCGCTGAGCGAGGCGCCGTACTTCTTCGTGCCGGTGAACAAGGGCGTGGCGCTGAACGCCAGCCTGCCGATGCGCAGCCTGGACGAGATGAGCCGCTTCGTCACCCATGACTGGGCCAAGATCAACCCGCTGCGCGCCGGCTGGATCGACCGCTTCAACCGGGAAATGGCGAAGTGATGCGCCACGGCCACGCGGCATGAACGGCAGCGGCGTCTCGGGGTTTGCGCGCATCGGCCCGGCCCTGCCGTTGGGGCTGGCCTACCTCGCCTTCTTCGTTGCGCCGCTGTTCATGCTGCTGGCGGTGAGCTTCTTCGCCGATGACCGGCTGACCGTGGTTGGCCTGGACAATTGGCGGAAGTTCCTGTTCGACGCCTTCCACTGGAAGGTGGTGGCGGACACGCTGCTGCTGGGGTTGAAGGCGGTATTCGCCACCGTGCTGCTGGGCCTGCCGCTGGCGCTGGTGTGGCGCGGCGCCTCGCCATTCTGGCAGCGGGTGCTGCTGTTCGTGGCGGTGATGCCGCTGCTGACCAGCGTGGTGGTGCGCACCTTCGCCTGGATCGTGATCCTGGGCCGCGAGGGGGTGGTGAACCAGTTGGTGCTGGGGCTGGGGCTTTCGCCCGAACCGCTGCGGCTGCTGCAGACCGAATTCGGCCTGGTGGTGTCGCTGACGCAGATCGAGATGCCGCTGCTGCTGCTGCCGCTGCTGTCGGTGATGGCGCGGTTCGACCCCAACCTGCTGGACGCTTCCGCCTCGCTCGGCGCCTCGCCTTGGCGCACGCTGTTCCGCGTGGTGGTCCCGCTGGTGGCGCCGGGGCTGGCGGCCGGGGCGCTGCTGGTCTTCGCCAGCGCCACCACCGCCTTCATCAGCCAGTCCGTCATCGGTGGTGGCCGCCTGGTGTACCTGCCGGCCCTGGTCTGGCAGCAGGCCATGATCAACGCCAACTGGCCCTTCGCCGCGGTGGTGGCCATCGTGCTGCTGGTCTCGGTCTCGGCGGTCATCGCCGTCATCGCCTATGCCGGGCGGGTTGCGGGGGGGCATGCGCATGGCACGGCGGCGTAGCCCGGCGGAGATCTCCTACGCGCTGGTCATCGGCGGGCTGGCGGCGCTGGCGCTGGTGATCCTGGTGGGGCCGGTGCTGGTGGTGCTGGCCACCAGCTTCACCGACAGCCGCAGCATCCGCTTTCCGCCGCAGGGGTTTTCCTTCCGCTGGTATGAACTGCTGCTGGACGAGGTGCGCTCCCGCCCCATCCATCGCGCCGCCGGCAATACGCTGCATGTGGCGGCGCTGGCGGCCGGGCTGGCCACGCTGGGCGGCACCGGGGCGGCACTGGCGCTGGCCGGGTTGCGCGGCCGCTGGGCGCGGCTGGCGGATGCCTTCTTCATGTCCCCCATGGTGCTGCCCGGGCTGGCCTTCGGCCTGGCGGCGCTGATGTACTTCACCCTGCTGGGCTTCCGGCCATCGCTGGAACTTCTGGTGTGCGGCCACCTCATCGTGGTGGTGCCGCTGGTGCTGCGCACGGTCGGTGCCTCCCTGTCGCAGCGGGACCCGGCCTTGCTGGACGCTTCGGCCAGCCTCGGCGCCTCGGGCTTCCATACCTTCCGGCGGGTAACCCTGCCGTTGATCGCCCCGGGCATCGCCGCCGGCGCCTTCCTGGCCTTCATGGCCTCGGTGGACAATGTGCCGGTCTCGCTGTTCCTGTCCTCCGCCCGCACCGACATGCTGCCCATCCGCATGTGGGGCATGATGGAGAGCACGCTGGATGTGCGCGTTGCCGCCGTCTCCGGCACGCTTATACTCGTGGCCTTCATACTCATGCTGGTGATGGAACGCTTCACCGGGCTGACCAGAAGGATGCGCGGCTGATGCGCCTGATCGCCACCCCCCTCACCTCCGCCGCCTTCCTGCCCTATGGCGAGGTGCTGGAGGCCCCGGAGATGCCCGGCCGCACCTATTTCGAGGATGCGCTGGCGAACCTGCGGCCGCAGGCCCGGCCCAGCCTGTCGCTGACCGTGAAGCAGCCGCTGGCCACCCTGCCGCTGCGCAGCACCATGATGGAACGCCACCGGTTTTCCTCGCAGAGCTTCATCCCGCAGGAAGCCGGGCGCTGGCTGAGCATCGTGGCGCCGCACGCCCCCTCCGGCGGGCCGGACATGGCGCGGGCGCGCGCCTTCCTGTGCGGGCCGCACCAGGGCGTGACCTATGGCGCCGATGTCTGGCACCACCCGCATACGGTGCTGGACCAGCAGGCGCGCTTCGCCATCGTCATGTGGCGCACCGGCCGGCCGGGGGATGACGAGTTCGTCCAGGTGCCGGAATTCGAGGTA
>CANBXZ010000181.1 GCA_947373495.1 Acetobacteraceae bacterium | reverse complement strand
GTTGGAGGCGACGATGAAGTGCCGCGCCGGGTCGATCGGCTTGCCGGGCCCGATCATCAGGCTCCAGCTTGGCGCCGCGTCCTCCGCCACGCCGGGCGGGGCCTGGCCCGGGGCATAGCGGCCCGCGGCGTGGTGGCTGCTGGTGAAGCCGTGGGTCATCAGGATGGCGTTGTCGCCGGCGGCGTTCAGCGTGCCATAGGTCTCATAGGCCAGGGTGACCTCGGGCATCACCACGCCATTGCGCAGGCGGAAGTCGCGGATGGTGGCGAAGCGGTTCACCACCGCGTCCAGCGCCTGGGCCCGGCCCAAGGTGGGGGTGACCAGGCTGGGGGCGGCGCAGGCGGCCAGCCCCAGGGTCAGCCCGGTACGGCGATTGATCTCCATGGCAGCGTTTCCTCCGGTTTGGCCGGAGTGTGCGCTAGCGGCGGACCGCCTGCCAATAGAGCGGCTGACGCCCCTCCCGCAGGGCCTTCTGCTCATAGCGCGTGGGGGGCCAGCCTTCCGGGCGCAGGGTGGCGGGCTCCGGCAGGGTGAACAGCTCCTGCCCGGCGAAGCATTCCCGCACCCAGTCCTGATAGGTCGGGTCGTCGCTGGCCACGCGCCACAACCCGCCCGGCTTCAGCACCCGGGCCAGCAGGGTGAACATGGCGGGGTGGACGAAGCGGCGCTTGCTGTGCCGCACCTTGGGCCAGGGGTCCGGGAACATCAGGAACAGCCGGTCCAGGCTGGCATCCGGCAGCAGGTGCAGCAGCTGGCGCGCGTCCTGGCTCCAGAGCCGCAGCGTCGGCGGCAGGGCGGCGGTGGCTTCCTCGCCTTCCGGCGCCAGGCGCGTCAGCAGGCTGCACAGCCCGTTCTCGAACACCTCGGAGGCGATGTAGCCCACGCCGGGGTTGGCGAAGTGCTGGTCCAGCGCGTGTTCGCCGCCGCCGAAGCCCACCTCCAGCCAAACCTGCTCCACCGGCTGGCCGAAGGCGGCGCGCGGGTTGGCGGCGGCCTCGGCGGTCAGCCGCAGCCGGGGCAGCGTGGTGTCCAGCAGCAATTGCTGGCGCGGGCGCAGCGGGTGGCCGCGGCGGCGGCCATACAGCCGGTTCGGCACGCCTTCGGCGATGGGGGGGCGAGGTTGGGTCATCTGTTCAATGGCAAAAAGGGCGGCACCAGCGGCGCCGCCCCTCTTGGAGGCTGTCAGATGCCGACTTAGGCGTCTGGCCGACTCCAAGCTGTTGTTCGAGCGGCTGATTCACGCCACCGGTGATGCCACCGGCGACGACCAGACGCTGGCATGCTGCCCGGTTCAGCGGCCGAAGGCGCGCTTCAGTTCGTCCACCAGGTCGGTCTTTTCCCAGGTGAAGGTGCCCTTGCTGTCGTCCGGGGTGCGGCCGAAATGGCCGTAGGCGCTGGTGACGGCATAGATCGGCCGGTTCATGTGCAGGTGCTCGCGGATGCCGCGCGGGGAGAGGTTGATCAGGCCGTCGATCACCTTGGCCAGCTTCACCTCGTCCACGTCGTGGCCGGTGCCGTGCAGGTCGAAGTACACGCTCAGCGGCTTGGCCACGCCGATGGCGTAGGAGACCTGCATGGTGCACTTTTCCGCCAGGCCGGCGGCCACCACGTTCTTGGCCACGTAGCGGGCGGCGTAGGCGGCGCTGCGGTCCACCTTGGTGGGGTCCTTGCCGCTGAACGCGCCGCCGCCATGCGGGGCCGCGCCGCCGTAGGTATCGACGATGATCTTGCGCCCGGTCAGGCCGCAATCGCCATCCGGCCCGCCGATGATGAAGGTGCCGGTCGGGTTCACGTAGAACTCCTCATCCGGCACGGTCCAGCCCTGCGGCAGCACCTCGGCCAGGATCGGGCGCAGCAGCGCCTTGATCTGCGCCTGGTCCAGGTGTTCCTCGTGCTGGGTGGAGATCACCACGCTGGTGGCGGCCACCGGCTTGCCGTTGACGTAGCGCAGCGTCACCTGGGACTTGGCGTCCGGCAGCAGGCCGGCCACGCGGCGGTCGCCGATGCTGCGCAGTTCCTTGATCCGGCGCAGCAGGCCGTGCGCGTAGTACAGCGGCGCCGGCATCAGGTCCTGGGTTTCGCTGGTGGCGTAGCCGAACATGATGCCCTGGTCGCCGGCGCCTTCGTCCTTGTTGCCGGCGGCGTCGACGCCCTGGGCAATGTGGGCGGACTGGGCGTGCAGGTGGCATTCGATATGGGCGTTGGCCCAGTGGAAGCCTTCCTGCTCGTAGCCGATCTCCTTGATCGCCATGCGGGCGTTGTGGATCAGCAGTTCCGGCGTGATCGAGGCCGGGCCGCGGACCTCACCGGCCAGCACCACGCGGTTGGTGGTGCACAGCGTCTCACAGGCCACGCGGGAATAGGGGTCGGCGCTCAGGAAGGTGTCGAGCACCGTGTCGCTGATCCGGTCGGCCACCTTGTCGGGATGCCCTTCGGAGACGGACTCGGAGGTGAACAGATACTCGCCAGTATCACGCATGGCAGCTTCGTCCTCTTGTCGCGGGAAGGGGCGCGGGCGCCCAGCCGGATCGGTCGCCGCGGTGTTTGGCAAGCCAGGGCCGGGGGGTCAAGCGCGATGGCCAGGAAACTACCCGGCCGCGGCGTGGAATCAGGCCATCCCCAGCACGTGCTTCATGTCATACAGGCCCGCGGCACGGTCCTGCAGCCACAGTGCCGCACGCACCGCGCCGGTGGCATAGACCCGGCGGTCAAAACTGCGATGGGTCAGGCTGAGCTGCTCCGACCCGGCGGCGAAGAGCAGCGTGTGCTCCCCCACCACCTGGCCGCCACGCAGCGCGGCGAAGCCGATGGCGCCGGTCTTGCGGGCGCCGGTATGGCCATCCCGGCCGCTTTCCACCCCGGCGGCCTCCAGCGTGGTGCCGCGGCCGCGCGCCACCGCCCGGCCCAGCGCCACGGCGGTGCCGGAAGGCGCGTCCACCTTCTGGCGGTGGTGCATCTCCACGATCTCGGCGTCGTACTGCTCGGCCGGCAGGGCGGCGGCCATGCGTTCGGCCAGGGCCAGGAACAGGTTCACCCCGGGGGCGAAGTTGGCGGCATACACGATGCCAACCCGCTGCGCCGCGGTGGCCACCGCGGCTTCCTGCGCCGCCGACAGGCCGGAGGAGCCGAGCACCAGGGGCTTGCCGGCGGCGGCGGCGGCGGCGGCATTGGCCTCGGCCGCGCTGGCATGGGTGAAGTCGATCACCACGTCGCTGGCGGCGAACAGCGCGGCCGGGTCCTCGTTGCGGCGCAGGCCGCCGGCCAGGGTGGCGCCGGCGGCGGCCACTTCCTCGGCCAGCAATTGGCCCATGCGGCCGGCAATGCCGGCAATGCCGATACGAATGGCCATAGGATGCGGTCCCGAACAGGCGAAGGGGCGGCGAAACTCGGCCGGCCGCCGGCCGCGGTCAAGGCCCGGCGCCCCAAGGGCGGCCCAGGCGGGACGCTAACGGAAAAGGGGGCGGGCGACGACACGGGTGGGACCGCTTCCGTGCCGCCGCCTGCCAGGCCGTCGCTGGGGGGAAGCGACGGTTGCAGGGATGAACGTGGCCTGGCCGCGGTGGTTCCGCCCCTGGGCGCTGCCGCTGGGGCCGGCGCCGGTAGCAATCAGCGGAGGACGGGGCAGCGGAGGAGGGGCGCTGTCAGTCCTCGCCATCCTCCAGCCCTGGCGTATGCGCCTGCAACCCGTGCGTGGTCAGCCAGGCCCAGGCTTCTTCCGCCGAGTCGACCAGGCGGAACAACTCCAGGTCGGCCGGGCTGACCATGCCGTGGCGGACCAGGGCGGGGAAGTTGATCACCTCGTTCCAATAGTCGCGGCCGAACAGCACCACCGCCACCGGCGGCGCCTTGCGGGTTTGGATCAGGGTCAGCACCTCGAACATCTCGTCGAAGGTGCCGAAGCCGCCGGGGAAGACCGCCAGCGCATTGGCCCGCATGGCCAGGTGCATCTTGCGCATGGCGAAGTAGTGGAAGCGGAAGGTCAGCGCCGGGGTGGAATAGGGGTTGGGGTTCTGTTCATGCGGCAGGCCGATGTTGAAGCCGATGCTGGGGGCGCCAACCTCCGCCGCGCCGCGGTTGGCGGCTTCCATCAGCCCCGGGCCGCCGCCGGTGGCGATGACATTGTCCCGCAGCCGCCCTTCCGGGGCCAGGGCGCCGCCGCGCAGGGAAACCAGCCGGCCGAATTCCTGCGCCACCGCGTACCAGGGCGCCATGGCACGCAGCGGGGCGGGCGCCTCGGCGGCCGCTACCGGCGGCGGCACCCGGGCGCTGCCGAACACCACCACGGTGGAGCGCACGCCCCAGTCCCTCAGGGCATATTCCACCTTGGCGAACTCCAGGGCGAAGCGCTGCGGGCGCATCTCATCGCGCAGCAGGAAGTCGGTATCCTCGATCGCCAGGCGATAGCTGGGCGATGCCTTTTGCGCGCTGTTGTCTGCCATGCCTGATCCCGGTGTCCTGCTGCCAAAGTGCTGCGGCCCGCCTGTCTGCTGCGTTCGGTCGGGCGTGGCTGAACCCAGCGGGCAGGACACTAGAGGCTGATCGGTGCGGGCTGAAGCGTCGATCAGTCTCTAGTTGATTGATTTGCCGCGTGATTCACGCCTCTCGGAGCTTTCGTCGCAGGCGATCACGCCCCGGGCGTGATGTTGCCGCCCGAAACCCCCCGCGGCCCGGCTTTTCCAATGGAACACCCGGTTCACGCCTTTCGGCGTACCGTCGCGGGCGATCAGGCCCTAATCTGCGGCGATGGGGCGCAGACCCCGTGGGAGACAACGTTCATGCTGCATCGTCGTACCCTGCTGGGCGCCGCCCCGCTGCTGGGGGCTGCCTTGGCCACGCCCGCCCTGGCGCAGGCGCCCTGGCCCAACCGACCGGTGAAGGTCATCGTCGGCTTTCCCCCCGGCGGCAGCCTGGACGTGATGACCCGCCTGGCCGCCGAGCAGATGACCCAGCGCCTGGGCCAGAGCTTCATCGTCGAAACCCGCAGCGGCGCCAGCGGCAACATCGGCGCCGAGGCGATCGCCCGCGCCACGCCGGATGGCTACACCATCGGCACCGTCAGCATGCACAATGTCGTCATCAACCCCATGCTGTTCAGCCGGCTGCCGTTCGACCCGGAAAACGACTTCGCCTGGATCAGCGCGATGTGGGACCTGCCGAATATCGTCGCCGTCTCGCCGCAGCATTGCCCGGCGCGGACATTGGCGGAGTTCATCGCCTGGGCCAGGCAGCGGCCGGCCGGCATCAGCTACGGCTCCTCCGGCGTTGGCTCCACCATCCACCTGTCCGGCGCCTACCTGCTGGGGCGCAACGGCATTGCCGGCACCCATGTGGCGTTCCGCGGCGCGGCCCAGACCATTCCGGCCATCCTGTCCGGCGACATCCAGTTGGCGGTGGACAACCTGGCCAGCTACACCGGCGTGCTGGCCGATGGCAGCATCCGCGCCCTGGGCATCACCATGGCCGAACGCTGGCCGACGCTGCCCAACATCCCCACCATGGCAGAGGCCGGGATGGACAACTTCAATGTCAGCCCCTGGCACCTGTGGGCCGGCCCGGCCGCCCTGCCGCGGGAGATCCAGGACCGCCTTTCGCGTGAGGTGCGCGCCGCCTGGGCCAACCCTGCCCTGCAACAGCGCGCCATCGAGATCGGCGCCCGCCTGACCGGTTCCACGCCCGAGGCAGCCAAGGCGCGGCTGCAGCGGGAAACCCCGGCCTGGGCCGAGATGGTGCGGATTTCCGGCGCGAAGCCGGAATAGCGCCAGGCCCGGGCGCGCCGCCCCTGCAACCCCCCGCGCGGCCGAGCGGGCGCTGCCGCCCGGGGCCAGGGTGATGGCCCGCCCGGCGGGGGTTGGCGGTGGTGGCGCCGGCGGGCAGGCCCGGGCGCGCCGGGCCGCGGCCTCAGGCCAGCCCGGCTTCCCGCGCCTTGATCTGCAAGGCCAGCACCTTGGAGTAGATGCGGCACTGCGCCAGGCTGCCGGCGGTGAACCACAGCCCCGGCTGCGGCGTGGGCCGCCACATGTTGCGCAGCTCGCCGCCGTCGTCGAAGCCCCACACCGTGCCGGTCCGGTCGGCCACGGCGTCGCCCAGGCTGGCGCGCACCACTTCCTGCTGGTTCTTGTAGCCGGTGGCCAGCACCAGCAATTCGGCCGGCACCACGCGGCCATCCTTCAGCTTCGCCCCCTCGGCCACGAAGCGGTCGATGTCGTCGTACTGCACCAGGCCGACGCGGCCATCCACGATCATGTCCGAGGCGCCGACGTTGAAGTAGTACCCGCCGCCGCGGCGCAGATACATCATCTGGAACCCGGTGGCGTCCTCGCCCAGCGTCAGGCGGAAGCCGCGCGCCGTGAGGCCGTCCAGCAGCGGCTTGTCCACCTCGGCCGAATGCGCGGTGGAGAGCTGGTAGGACTTCCGCAGCACCGGGTAGGGGAAGGAGGTGGCGAGCAGGTCGCAATCCTCCATCGGCAGCCCTTCGGTATAGAGCGAATACACCGCCTGGGCTTCGCGGATGCCGACCACATAGGTGGGGCTGCGCTGGATCATGCTGACCTGGGCGCCGCTGGCGCAGAGGTCCTGCGCCACGTCGTGGCCGCTGTTGCCGGTGCCCAGCACCAGGGCATGCCTGCCCTTCCACGCGGTGCCTTCGGTATAGGCGCCGGAATGCAGCACGGTGCCGGCGAAATCCGCCAGCCCGGGCAGCTTCGGCATGATGGGAATGCTGCTGACGCCGGTGGCGAAGACCACATGGCGCGGGCGCATGGTGCGGGTGGTGCCGTCGGTGCGCTTCAGGGTCACGGTCCAGTGGCCGGTGGCTTCGTCGTAGCTGCCGCCAGCCAGTTCGGTGCCGGCCCAGAAGTTCAGGTCCAGCGCGTCGACATAGCTCTCGAACCAGTTGGCCAGCTTGTCCTTCGGGATGAAGACCGGCCAGGTGGGCGGGAAGGGCATGTAGGGCAGGTGGTTCACATGCACTTCGTTGTGCAGGGTCAGCGCATGGTAGCGCTGGCGCCAATTGTCGCCGATGCGCGCCTGGCGGTCCACGATCAGCGCATCCACGCCCAGCGCCATCAGCCGGGCGGCAATGGAGAGCCCGGCCTGGCCGCCGCCGACGATCAGCACCGCCGGGTCGTGGTCGACGTAGGCGCGGGCCTTGTTGCGCTTGTCCAGCCAGTTGTCGCCGCCGAAGTCGCGGGAGTAGTCGGCCTCGCTGGCGTGCTGCTTGCTGGCGCGTTCCGGGTGGTCGCGCAGGCCGTCCAGCGCGGTCAGCAGGGTCCAGGCGCGCAGCGTGGCCGGCGCCGCCGGGTCGGCCACCAGGCGCACCACGCCATTGGCCGGGCCGGCCGCGGTTTCGAACCGGAAGATCACCTCCAGCGCCTCCTGGCCGGCACGCTTCACCCGGCGCGGGCCGGTGCGGTCCGCCGGCAGGTGGAAGCCGTGCGGCCGGGTGCGGGGCAGCGCCTCGGTCAGCATCGCGCCCAGGGCGGCAGCGCCGGAAGCGGTGCGCAGATCCCAGCCGAAGGCCAGCAGGTCGCGCCAATGGCTGTCCGGCAGGAACAGCGCGGTGGCGGCAGCGGTGTCGCCCGCCGCCAGCGCCTGTTCAAAAGCGCCGAGCCAGGCCGTCGCGGCCAGTTGCGTCACCAGGGCTTGCCCGTCTCCGTCCATTGCGTCCGCTCCCGTTTTTCTGGCCCTATCCCATAGCCGCTGGGCCATCCCGGTCAACCTGCGGCGGCCTCAACCCTGCGGTGCCAGCAACGCGCCGGGAGCATGTCGCGGGCCATGGGCTGCTGCCGGGCGGCAAACTGTGCGACACTGGGGCGAGAAGAACACGGGAGCAGACGGCCATGGCCGACCTCAACGGAAAGACCGCGCTGATCACCGGCGCCAGCCGGGGCCTGGGCGCAGGCGTGGCCCGCGCGCTGGCCGCGCAGGGCGTGGCGGTGATGCTGGTGGCGCGCGACGGCGCCGCGGTGGCCGCCGTGGCGGCGGAGATTGTCGCGGCCGGCGGCAAGGCGGCGTCCCAGGCGGCCGATGTCGCCGACTACGCGGCGACGGAACAGCTGGTGGCGGCCACCCGGGCGCGCTTCGGTGGGCTGGACATCCTGGTGAACAATGCCGGCGTCATCGAGCCCATCGCCGAGATCGCCGCCTCGGACCCGGCGGCCTGGGCGCGCAACATCAACATCAACCTGGTCGGGCCGTACAACGCGGTGCGCGCGGCGCTGCCGGGCATGCTGGCAGCCGGCGGCGGCACCATCGTCAACGTCTCCTCCGGCGCCGCCTACCGGCCGCTGGAGGGCTGGAGCGCCTATTGTTCCGGCAAGGCCGGGCTGTGGATGTTCACCCGGGCGATCGAGCTGGAAACCAAGGGCCAGGGCATTCGCGTCTTCGG